>NZ_BAAARV010000046.1:86901-153680 GCF_039532525.1 Dactylosporangium salmoneum | reverse complement strand
AGGCCGGCCGCCCCGGACCACCATCGTGCTCTCCGCTCAGCGGACCGCCGCGATCTCCGCCGGCGGCAGCGGGCGCAGGAACGCGGGCCGGAACGCGCCGGTGTCGCGGTGGATGTACACCAGGTGCGGATACGGCAGCCCGAGTTCGCCGACCCAGTGCGAGTCGGGGTCCGCGAGCGCCACGGTGAGCGGCACGCCCCGCATCGCGTGCCTGTGTAGGTCCCCGACGAGCAGGTCGTGCGCCATCTGCTCGGCCTTCGCGCGGTTCACCGGCCCGGGCCGGTCGTGGTAGTCGAGGACCCGCTCGGCGTAGGCGGCCCACTCGCCGGCCAGCTCGCGCCCGCGCCCTCGCGTGGCGGCGGCCCGGATCGCGTCGAGCTCCATGCCGCCGGAGAGCAGCCTTCGGGTGTACTCCTCGAGGACCATCGCGCAGTAGCGCTGCTTGGGGCAGGCCGGGTCCGCGGCGGTGTCGACGAGGAACGGCAGGAACGACACGTCGTGCAGCATGAGGTCGAAGTCCTGGTCGGGCAGGTCCGCTGCAGGGTCGTACGCCCACCGGTCGAAGTCGAACTCCATTGGAGCAGGATAGGCCGCGCGGCGTGAGCGCGGGACCGGGCCGCTACACGCCGGCGACCGCGGTGCCGGACAGCAGCCGTCCCGCGGCGTCGGCGGACAGGGGACGGGCGAAGTGGTACCCCTGCGCCGCCCGATAGCCGAGCGCGGTGAGCCGGTCCGCCTGCTGCTGCACTTCGACGCCCTCGGCGACGACCTCGAGCCCCACCGCCCGGGCCAGCGCGAGCACGGCCGCCGGCATGGCCTCCCGGCGCCCGGACCCGGCCCGTTGCAGGAACGAGCGGTCGAGCTTGATCTCGTCGACCGGGAGGTCCTGCAGCAGCGTCAGCGACGACTGGTCGGTGCCGAAGTCGTCCAGCGCGATCCGCACGCCCAGCCGGCGCAGTACCTCCAGGTGGGCCACGGCGTCGCCGAGCCCGACCGCCGTCGTCTCGGTGATCTCGATCGTGAGCCGGTCCGGCGCCACCCCGGCGGTGTCGAGGGCCGCGACCACCCGGTCGGGGAAGGACGCGTCGGTGAGCTGGCGCGCGGACACGTTGACGTTGACCGAGGCGACCGGCGAGCCGTGCTCGGCCGACCAGGCGGCCAGCTGC
The DNA here is from genome assembly GCF_039532525.1 of Dactylosporangium salmoneum. Lineage (NCBI taxonomy): Bacteria > Bacillati > Actinomycetota > Actinomycetes > Micromonosporales > Micromonosporaceae > Dactylosporangium > Dactylosporangium salmoneum. Next base: position 152,514 of record NZ_BAAARV010000046.1, on the reverse strand, counting down.
CGGCACGCCTCGCGCAGCACCCAGTCGCCGAGCGGCACGATCAGCCCGGTCCGCTCGGCCACCGGGATGAACTCGATCGGCGCGACGACGCCGCGCACCGGATGCGCCCACCGCACGAGGGCCTCGACGCCGATCGGCCGGCCGTCGTCCAGAGCGACGATCGGCTGGTACTCCAGGAACAGCTCGCCCCGTGCAATCGCCTGCCGCAGCTCCGCCCCGAGGGCCGCGGACCCCGCCACCGCGCCCGCCATCCCGGCCGTGTAGCGCAGGCAGTTGCTGCCGCCGTCGTGCTTCGCCGCGTACATCGCGATGTCGGCGCGGCGCAGCAGCTCCCCGGCGTCGTCCCCGGCGTGCCCGTCGGCGATGCCGATGCTGGCCCGCACGAGCAGCTCGTGCCCGTCCGCGACCACCGGCTCGGCCAGCGCTGCGATCATGCGCTGGGCGACCCGCTCGGCCGCGTCCGGCTCGATGTCGTCGCAGAGCACCACGAACTCGTCGCCGCCGAGCCGCGCCACGACGTCGCCGGGGCGGACCGCGCCGACCAGCCGTTCTGCCACCGCCACCAGCAGCGCATCGCCGGCCCCGTGCCCGAGCGTGTCGTTGACGATCTTGAAGTCGTCGAGGTCGATGAGGGCCACGCTCACGCCGCGCTCGCGGCCGCCCGGGGACAGCGCGGTGGCGAGCCGCTCGTTGAACAGCGCCCGGTTGGGCAGTTGGGTCAGGGCGTCGTGCGTCGCATTGTGGTCCAGGCGGGCCAGCAGGTGCGTGTTCTCCCGGAAGGCGGTGACCTGCCGCCACACGACCAGCGCGGTCAGCGCGACGGCCGCGACCGCGACCACCAGCACGTCGCCGTCGCCGTGCCCGATGGTCACCAGCAGCAGCGAGTCGACGGCTGCGACCGCGAGGTAGGGCAGGACGCTGAACGGCCGCGCGCTCGCCGCCCGCCGCCGATCCGGCGCCGCGGGGGTCTTCCACTGCTGGTTGGCCGCCCCCGTCGCGCAGATCATGACGACGGGTACCGCGATCTGCGGCACGCTCAGGTGCGGCGTGGCCAGCACCAGCGGCTGCAGGAACCCGCTCGCCGAGCCGCCGATCATGCCGAGCGCGAACAGCCGCAGCGCGCCCCGGGCCACGAACACGTGCCCGGCGAGCGCGACCTTCGCGATGGCGAACACCACCAGCAGCTCCAGCACCAGCGTGAAGCTCGCGGCGGCCAGCGGCGCCGTGTGGTAGCCGCTGACCTCCAGCAGCGGCTTGGCCTGGTAGTGCCACATGACCACGGCGGCCGCCAGGAGCACCGTGCCGGCGTCGAGGCCCACCCGCAGCCGGTCGCCGCGGCTGGACGTGCCCAGCGGAAGCCGCCACAGGCCCCACAGCAGCACCAGCACCGCGCCGGCGTAGGTCGCCACGGTGACCGCCGACATGTCCTGGCTCGGCCGGCCCCGGCCGATCGCGTCGTAGGCGTTCAGCACGGCGCCGGCCCCGGCCAGCGCCGCGGTGATCGCCAGGTGCCGCCAGAAGCGCCGCGTCGGCGCGGAGAACCGGGCCGTCCGCGCGATCCGCGCCGACAGGGTGACCGGGATGACCACCGACAGCGGCGCCGCCAGCCACAGCAGCACCATCGGCCCGCGCGGACCGGAGAGGTTGGCGGCGAAGACCGCCACGGCGAAGGCCGCCAGCACCGTCGAGCCGAGCATCGCCACGCCTGCGCTCTGGGTGCGGCGCAGGAGCGAACGCGTGAGCGCGCCCCGATTCCCGTCCAGCATGCCGCCTCCAGCGAACTCCATGCCGCCACGATCGGCCGCACCGAGCCAGGTCTGAGCGGATGCCAACGCCGTCACACCCGGATGTCCCAGCGGATGAGCGGTACTCGGGTTGTCCCGGGCGGCAAGGGTCAGCGTCCCGAGCGGCCGGGAACATGGTCCCGAGTTTTGGCGTCAGGCTTGGGCAGACGTGCGAGGCGAGCCGGTGGTTGCGCGCCATCATGCCGGCGTCGGGAACTCGATCAGGCCCGGAAATTCGCGCGTTGGAGCGCCTACGGTGGCGCCATCGTCCACGAGGGACGGTGACGGTCGGCCATCCGCGGACCGCCTTCAGCGAGGAGCCATGCATGAGGAGAACACTCATCCGCGGCGGCGTCGCAGTGCTGCTGGCACTGACCGGCGCCGTTGCGGCACCCGGCGCACCCGTTCACGCGGCGTCAAGGTGCAACCAGCCCGAACCCCCGCCGAGCTGCAACGGCGGCGGGGACCCGGACCCCAGCCCCGTCGACAGCCCGCCCCTCGGCGCATTCGATGCGATGACGTTCGTGGGCAACGGCGTGAACGTCGCCGGCTGGGCCGCCGACGCTGACACCAGCGGCCCGCTGCTGGTCGACATCTGGATCGACGACGCGTTCGCCAAGACGCTGACCGCCAATACCTACCGCCCCGACGTCGCCGCCGTATACCCGTCCTTCGGCGCCTACCGCGGCTACGACGCCTTCGTGCCCTCGCGCAACGGCGCCCACACCGTCTGCGCGTGGGCGATCAACGTGACACCGCCCGGCGCCACTCCGCTGTCGCATCGGCAGCTCGGCTGCAAGACCTACGACGTGCCGGTGGCCACGAACATCCAGTCGTTCTACGACTCCACCGCCGGCAGGTGGATGATCGGGTTCGACGACAACGTCCTCGGCGAGACCAGCTTCGAGGTCCGCTGGGACTACTACATCCTGCAGACCATCCCGGGCAGCAGCATCAAGATCGCGTCGCCACAGACCCTGACCTACACGCTGCCGGCGCATGACGGCACCGGCCGGGTGTCGCTGCCGGGCACGCGTCCGATCAACGCCACGAAACTCACCATCACGGCACCCGGCTTCGGCAGCGCCAGCACCACGGCCCTGTACTGACGGCGTACCCGGCCTGGCATGCCCTCGATGGCTGCCCCCGGCCCGGCCCGGTGCTCCGCGCACCGGGCCGGGCTTCCCGGCGGTTCAGCCGTCCCCAACTGCCGGCCCACCGTGTGGGCAACGGTCGAGGTGCCCCGGATCGCCAACCTCGACCTTGCACTCGCCCTGGTCGACTTCGCCTCGAACCGGCAACGCGCGATCCGCGTTCTCCGACTCGGCTCGCTATCCGCGAAGTGCTGCGGGCACGGAATCAGACGTACGAGTCGCCGAGTTCTTGGCTGAGGGATCGCAGGGCAGCGTCTGCGGCTGGAGATCCGATTTGCTTGAGTGCGTGGATTCCCGCGGTGCGACCGTTGTGCTCACCGTTGCGGACAACCTCGGCGATGCTGGCGACGGCTGGCTCCCAGCGCCAGTGGCCGAGGATCTGCACCGCTCGTTCCTGGATCCACATGTCGTCGGATCCCAGGAGGGAGACGACGTGCGCCTCGTGCGTGGCCGAGCTGAGGGCGAGGGCTTGGTGGGCCGCGCGCTGCCCGATGGGGGAGTCCGGCCGCTCGTGGTAGAGCGCGAACAGCCGGTGCCCGAGCGCGTCATCTTCGGGTGTCTGGTCGGTCGGCTCGCGCGGATAGTCGGTGGCCAGGTCCCACCAGCCCAGTCCGGAGTCCCGGGCGTCCAGCAGGGCGTCATAGAACGACTCGACGCTTCGCCAGCATGGCTCCGGACTTGGTTCCTCGTGATCGATCCTGAAGACGCGGCCGGCCAGGTCTCCGGAAGCGAACACGCCGGCGTAGTTGCTGTTGTCGTCGGTCCAGAACGTGCCGAGTTCATGGTCGTCGAAGGGGACGCCGAAGTCGCGCAGGGCGGTGATGGCCTCGGCCGCTTCGGAGGGGCTCATGAGCCGCAGCGGCCCGAGGTCTGACGCTTCGGCCTCGTGATCCTCGTAGATCGCGCGGATCGCGGGCGGGAGCGGTACGCCCAGCACGTGGGCCAGTCCGTCGATGTCGTCCGCCGTCGCGGGGGCGGCGGTTGCGTAGCCTCCGGCGTGGAGCCGCGCGAGTTGCAGGTGCACGATCATGCACCTTAACTTGAGCGTCCCGGAGAACCTGGCAGGGACACGGAACGGCCCCTCCCGGCGCGGCAGCAGCAGCGGTGGTACGGCCGGGGAGCAAGGGTTCCGGTGTGGCCCCGGCGCAGCACCGGGGCCATCGCTCGACAGGGATGGGACCGGGGTACTCAGGCCCCGGTGATCAGCAGCCGCGCCTGGGAGTCGATGCGTGTGGAACTGCCGGCCTCGTAGTTGCAGAGGTCCACGTAGACGTAACCGTCGGCCGGGTACCACTGCAGGTCGGTCGAGATGCCGATCGTGGCGCCGCCCGCGTGGCCGAGGCCCCAGTGGTCGTTCACCAGAACCGCGCCCGGGCCGTAGCCCTCGAACAGGACCTGCGCGGGCAGGCCGGGCTTGGGCGGCAGCGGGGGCGCCGGGTACTTCGGTGTGGTCGCCAGCCAGGTGTGCGCGGCGTCGAGCAACTTGCCGCCGGTCAGCGCTTTGACGAACGCCACCAGGTCGGCGGTCGTGGAGAACGCACCGCCGGCCCCGTTGCCGATGTACGCGTCGAGGAGGTGGTTGTCGGCGCGCGGGCCGCCGGACGGCGGCGGGGCGTACGGGCGGGCGATGCGGTGGTTGGTGACCCACTGGTCGCGGTTGTAGAAGTCGGAACTCGTCATCCCGGCCGCTCGGAAGATGTGCCGGCGGACGTAGTCGTAGAAGGTCTGGCCGGAGACGGCGGCGACGATGTAGGCCAGGGTGATGTAGCCGTTGTTGCTGTATGCGTAGCCGGCGCCCGGCGGGAACAACAACGGTGCCGCCTGGACGAGCTTCAGCAGCTCGCGGGTCGCCTCCGCCTCGCTGGTCCAGGACCGGATGACATCGCCGCTGTCGCGAACCACGTCCGCCATGCCCGCGGTGTGCGTCAGCAGTTGGTGCACGGTCATCGTGTCGCCGATCGCCGCGGGGAATCCGGTCAGGTAGGTGCTCAGCTTCTCGTGGTAGCCGACCTTGCCCTGCTGCACGAGCTGGCTGATCGCGATGCCGGTGAAGACCTTGGTGATCGAGCCGAGCGCGAAGATGGTGTCCGGCCGGTTGGGGATGCCCAGCTCCTTGTTGGCCATGCCGTACGTGCGCGTCAGCACCGGGCGGCCGTTGTGCAGCAACAGCAACGTGCCGGAGTACCCGTCGGTGGCGGCGGTCTGGGCGATGAGCCGATCCAGCGCTCCGCCGGGCAGCAGGTCGGCCGGGACGGGATCGGACCCGCGGTGGTCGGACCCGGCACCGGCGTGGGCGGACGCGGGCACCGCCAGCAGCCCGCCGGTGGCCAGCGGCACCGCTCCGAGCAGGCCCAGCACGGTACGTCGAGAGGGTTGCAGCGTTGTCATGCCAGCAGCCTCCGGTCGCGGGCCCGCTGCCGGCATCCGTCCGGAGTCGTCATCGCGTTCTGTCGTACGAGGGATGTGCGCCACCCCCGGGTCCGTCGTACGACAGACGCGCCCGCCCAGCGGCGGACCGTAAGCTTGCCCGGTGCCGGGACGGGTCGTTACCGCAGCGCGCCGGCTGGCCGGTCGGGCCGCGCTACGCGACGCCTCGCTCGTGGCCGGCCTGCTCGCCACGATCGCGCTGTTCCCCGTGCCACATCGCGCCGCGGTGCTCTGGTGGATCGCGACCGGCGTCCCCGTGGTCGCGGTGGGGCTGCGCAACCGCTGGCCGGTCGCCATGCTGGCGGTCGGTACGGTCTGCGTCGCGGTACACGTGGCGCAGGGCTCGCTCATCGGCGGGTCCGACACCGCCGTGCTGATCCTCGTGTACACGGTCGCCGCCCGCCGATCACCGGCGACGTCCGCGGCCGCGCTCGCCGGCGTCCTGCTGGTCCTGCTCTTCTGGAACGGGTACTTCGCCCTGCACGGACGGCCGGCACCGGGGATACCGTCGATGACCTTCCACGTCGACGACGTCGGGCACGGCCCGGCCGCGGCCTTGCAACGGGCCGAGTTGACCACCGGCGACAACGCCGGCGGGGCGGCCCGGTGGAGCGGCCCCGCCGTGCTGGGCGGCGCGCTGGTCGCGGCGTGGGCGATCGGCTCCGGCACCCGCAGCCGCCGCGCCTACCTCGACCAGCTCGCCGCCCGGGCACAGGACCTGCAACGCGAACAGGACCAGCGGGAGGCCCTCGCCATGGCCGCCGAGCGCGGCCGGATCAGCCGGGAGCTGCACGACGTCGTCGCGCACGGCCTGTCCCTCATCGTGATCCAGGCGCAGGGCGGCGCGGCGGCCCTGGACGACCAGCCGGCCGAGACCCGGGCCGCGCTCGAGGCGATCGTGCGCACCGGCCGCGCGTCCCTCACCGACATGCGCCGGGTCCTCGACGCGCTGGGCGAGGTCGAGGACCCGTGGCACCCGTCACCCGGGCTCGCGCAGCTGCCCACCCTGGTCGACCAGGTGCGCCGCGCCGGCACCGGGGTGCGGCTGCGCATCGACGGCGCGGCCGCGCCGCTGCCCACGCCGCTCGACCTGTCGGCGTACCGCATTGTCCAGGAAGCGCTGACCAACGTGATGAAGCACGCCGGCGCGGGTTCGTCCGCCGACGTCGTCCTGCGCTACCGGGAGACCGAGCTCGACATCGAGATCCGCAACGGTACCGTCGGTGGCGAGGCGGATGGCGGCGGTAAAGGTGGTGGCGCGGTGATGTCCGACGGCAACGGGCTTTCCGGTATGCGGGAACGGGTCCGCCTCTTGGGGGGACGGTTCCGCGCCGGCCCCCGGCCCGGCGGCGGGTTCCAGGTGCGGGCCAGCCTGCCGATCGGGGACCGGCACACATGATCCGGGTGCTGCTCGCGGACGACCAGGCGCTGGTCCGCACCGGGTTCCGGCTGATCCTGGCGCAGGCGCCCGACATGGCGGTGGTCGGCGAGGCGGCCGACGGGGAACAGGCCGCCGCCATGGCGCTCGAGCTGCGGCCGGACGTCGTGCTGATGGACGTCCGGATGCCGTCCGTCGACGGGGTCGAGGCCACCCGCCTGATCCGGGCCGGTGGGGCGGGCCCGACCCGGGTCCTGATCCTGACCACCTTCGACCTCGACGAGTACGTCTACGCAGCGCTGCGGGCCGGCGCCAGCGGCTTCCTCCTCAAGGACATCCTCGCCGCCGACCTGTTCTCCGCGATCCGCGTCGTGGCCGCCGGCGACGCGGTAGTGGCGCCCAGCGCGACCCGCCGGCTGCTCGAACGATACGTGCCGGTCGGGCCGGCAGCGCAGGCCGCCGTCACCGACCCCGATGTGCTGACCGAGCGGGAGCGTGAGGTGCTCACGTACATCGCCCAGGGACTGTCCAACGCCGAGATCGCCGACCGGCTCTACCTGTCCGAAGGCACCGTGAAGACCCATGTCAGTCGCGTGCTGACCAAGCTCAACCTGCGCGACCGGGTGCAGGCCGTGGTGTACGCGTACGAATCCGGCGTCGTGCGGGCCGGAGCCGCCGACCGTTGAGTCATTTGCCGGCGTCCCCGGCGACCGCCCCCGGGGCGGCTCCTCCGCCAGGAACGGGGAGCCGCCGCGGGGTGTGGTCGTCGGTCAGGTGATGCGTACGTTGAAGTGGGCCAGCCGGCGGCCGTCCGCCGCCGTCGCCACCAGGACGTAGGTACCGGGACCCCCGGCCTGCGTCATGATGACGGTGTGGACGCGGTGCTTGTCGTCCGTGCTGTGGCCCAGTACCTGCTCGGTCCCGTCCGGGGCCGTCAGCACCACGGTGGACAGGCGCTCTGATGCCGGTGCACCGGTCCGGTCCACCAAGACGAACTGCACCGGCACGGCCCGCCCCGCTGTCAACGGTCCGGCCGTGCTGACCTCGGCGACCTTGAGGCCCCACTCGGGCGAACCCGCGTCGGAGACCACGTAGTCCAGGCCGGCCGTGATGGGGAACTCGATCGCTCCGGTGGCCGGGTCCTTCGTGAAGGCGATGTCGGTTCCGGACGAGTCGCGGACCACGATGTCCTCAGCGGACCACGAGGTGTTCTTCGCGGTGATCCGGCTGCGGGTACTTCCGTCGCCGGCGGTGTAGGCGAAGGCCGCGCCGGGCGCCGCGACCGGGTAGACGCTGGCTCGCACCGCGCCTGCCGGAATCGTGTCGCTGGGGTTACGGGCACCCGGGTCGTGGACGAGGATCCCCGTTCCGCCGACGAACGCCGGAATCTTGCCGAACGGCTGCTTACGACCGGCCAGTGTGACGGGCCCGGAGAACCGTTCGCCGGTCTCGATGTCCATCCACTCGCCTGCCGGGAGGTAGACGTCACGAGCCGTCGCCGTGTCGGTGTCGCTGCCGTAGAGGGGGGCGACGAGGAGCGAGGGGCCGAGCATCCATTCGTACTGTCTGGCCGCAGCCGATGTCAGCTCTCGGACGTTGGGGTCGTCGGGGAACGCCACCGGCAGCGGGGTGGCCGTCGCCGGGAACCCGGTCTCGTACGACGTGATGGCCGCCGAGTAGATGTACGGCTGGTACTCGGCGTGCCACTGCGCGGCCTTGACCGTCGCCTGCACGAGGGCCGGGTCGTTCATCCGCCAGGGCTCGTTGCCGAAGGACATCGCTGGCGACATGGCCGCCATCATCGCGTTGCGGGTCAGGTAGCGCTGCTTCGCGGTGTTGGTTTCAAGGTCGCTGATGATGCGTCCGCCGACGATGTCCGGGTAGAAGTTGGGCTGGCCGCTGGCCGCGTAGGCGAGCCCATTGATCACCGTGCGATCCCGGTCGCCCGGTCCCTGGTTGTAGTCCGTGTCGTTGATGCGGAGGATCGAGCCGCTCACCGAGAACGCGCTGTTGCGCACCATCATGAGCTTGCCGTCGTCATTGAGGCCCTCGTTGACGGGATTCACGAGCGCGTTGTTGTAGTAGCCGTTCGCCGTGGCGTCGAACATGTGGTCTTCCTTGTAGCCGTCAGCTCCCCATTCATGGCTGCGGGCGACGAACCACGCGACGGCGTCCTTGTTGTCCGGGTCGATCAGGTACATGGCGGTGTTCGGGAACGAGGTCGGCTTGAACACGCGAGGCTTGCCGTTCGCGTCCTTGATGAAGTAACCCCGCTGGATCCCCACAGTCGTGCCGTCGCCGTCCAGGGCCGGGTCGTACGTGCCGCCGTCGGCGGGAAGCGCCCGGAACGATTGGCGCGCCCCGAGCATCAGCGATATCCCGTGCTCGTGGAAGAACGCCTTGTACGCGTCGGGATCGGGGTACTTCTCGCCCCACATGCCGAAGCTCGACGTCGTGCCCTGGGCCGTGCCCGCGCCGTAGGGCCAGAATCCCGAACCGGTCACGGCCCAGCTGATGGGGAAACCCTGGCCCAGGTACTTTGTCACCGAGTCGGTAATGGTCTGCTGGTTGGTGTTGTACCCGAGGGCGCCGTAGGACTCGTAGCCGACGCCGAACAGCGTGTAGTCCGGCTTCGCGTCGACATAACCCGCGGCATGCCGGGTTTCGGCGTAACGCCGGTAGATCGTCTGCATGTCGCCGAAGAAGTAGTGCAGCCCCGCCATCCCCGGCCCGTTGACGCCGAGCATGGTTGCCGCGTTGTCGACTTCGATGGCGAGCCGCCCGTCGGAGAGCACGACCTGGGCCAGCTTCCGTCCGGGGAACACGGTGAAGGTGGAGACGAACCGCTGATTCGTCGTCCCCGCGCTGTTCTGGGCGTAGTAGTCGAGGTTCTTGACGCCGTAGACGTTCAGGTTCGTCCGGTTCCCGCCAAGGTCGCCCAGCCCGTAGGCCGGGTTCATGCCGCCCGCGACCTGGGCACGCACGCTGTCGGTCTGCGCCTCGACGGCGGTGATCCTCAGATTGACCGACTGGTCTCCCGGCACGACGGCGATGTCGGCCTTGCGGCCGTTCGAGAAGGTGACGGCGAACCGCACGCTGGACCCGTCCGCGCCGGTGAGGGTCGCCGCGACGGCGTTACACGCTGCTCCGCCCTGCGCGGCCAGTTGCAGGCCGGCATCCGGATGCGGCGCCGCGGCTGGTGCACCGTCCACATCGAAGCCGTACCGGAAGCCTCGCCGATCGATCGACATGGCCCAGTGGTCGCCGGTCAACGAGACCATGGTCCCGTGCTGCCCGAGGCGGTAGCTGCGGAACGTCTGCTCCGGCGCATCGACGTCCGGTGCCGTGGTGGTGTCCGTGCCGCAGCCGGCCACCGGTCCGCCGCCATTGTCGCCCGCCTTGAGCAGGCGCACCGCGTTGGCTCGGGTGATGACGTTGAGGTTCGGGGTTGTCACTGCCGGACCGGCGGTGGCGGTGACCGTCAGCGTGAAGGTCTGGCCTTTGTCCAGGTAGGCGGACCCGATCGAGCGCCAGGCATTGCCGCCCTTGGACTGGTCCACAATGGTCGGCGTGTCCGGTCCTCCGGTCCACGCGTACTCCGCCTTGGCGTTGTCCACGCTCGCCGCGTAGTAGACGGCCAGCTCATACGTGGCGGAGGCGGGCGCCACGGCAGTCCAGGTGGCCGACGAACCGGGTGTCCGGCTGTAGCGCGACGGGGAGCTCGCGTAGCCGGGGTCTCGCGCGTCTGCCCAGGTCCCGCTCTCCGCGTACGAGCCGGGCGTTGCCGGGGTGATGACCAGCGGCTCGTCCGCAGCCGCCGCCGGGGACGACGCGGCGACGACGACCAGCGGCGCCAGGAGCGCCAGGATCAGCGCGAGGACAACGGAACTTCGTGGACTGACGGCCGGCGCCGGCAGCCCGATCCCGGCAGACGCGGCGGCGGGGCGGCTCACGGCCGCACTTTCGGTGGGCGTTCCAGTAACTGCCATCCGTGGCGGCCCTTCGTGGAAGTTACATGCATGTTGTGGAAGTCTCATGCAGGAATCTGTGATGGTCAACCATTCTGTGCATCGAGATTGCACTGCAACGGGCCTCGTCGGGTGCGGGCGCATGCCGCGGCGTCTGGGGTGATGCGGCCGCGTGCATCATGCGCAATGCGCTTCCACATGCTGCAAGGCGCAGGGGGCTCACGCTGCCTTGCGCGCGAATCGCGACGTCGGCGGATGCCGGCGAGCGGGGACTATGCGTGTGCCACGATCATGACCGTGGGCATTGTCGACGACGTGCGCGGGGCCGCTGACTGGGTTGCGGCGGCGTTGGCGGAGTCCGGCTACCGGGCCGACTTCTCGCCGGGCTCGCTATGGGAGATCGAGCGATTCTTCGAGGTCGAGGCCCCGGACGGCCGGCCGCGCCCGGACGGCCTGCTCGCGCAGCAGTTGGGCGCGCGGGTGTTCGCTGTGGGCGCCTACGTCGGCGAGGTGGTCCGCCGTCACGCGGGCGGGACCTGGTTGGGCGATGACGACGATCCCGCCGCCGAGGTCAACGTTGCGCTCGTGCTGCCGGACCGCAGGCGCATCTGGCCCGTCCAGCGGGTGATGAAACGCTTCTCGAACGGCGCCGAGGACAGCATCATCGCCTACGCCACCGCACTCGGCCTGGACCCGGGCGCTCGGCCTGTCAAACCACGCCGCCGGTGGTTCCGCTGACCCACATTGATGGTGGAAACCCGGTGCCGGGTTTCCACCGTGGAAACCCGGTGCCGGGCGACGATGGCAGACGTAGCCAGTCGTGCCGGCGCCGGGCTCCAACCGTTTCGCAGCAACGCGAATAGAGATCAACTCGAGCCCTGAGCCCGAAATACCTCAGGGCGACGGATAAGGGTCAGCTGGGTTCGGGGACGCGGACCGTGATGCAGTGCTTGGGCGGATTGGGGCTGCGGCTGTCGATGGCCCAGGTGCAGCCCCGGCCCCACGCCGTACCGGTGATGTTCGTGACCGGCAGGTTGTCGATGAAGTTGTACTGCACGCAGTAGGACAGGCTCGACGCCGGGGTGGCGTTGAGCAGGATGCCCGAAGCGCAGGCGGGCTTGAAGACTGACACCCAGGACCGGATCCAGCGCTGCCCCTCCGGCGTGTCGTCCCAGCCGAAGTAGTCGAAGTCGGCGTCTCCGATGGTGATCCAGGCGCCCCAGTCCTCGCCGCCGTCGTAGTGCTCGCTGGCGTTGTAGTACTTCCAGCGCGCGCCGTTGCCCTCGGTGCGGATGAACTCGTCGGTGTACGACGAGGGGACGTCGATGACGTTGCAGTTGGTCTTGTTGTTGTGGGCGGTGGAGTCGCGGCACAGGACGGCGGTGATGGCGTTGGTCGAGGTTGGCAGGCCGCTGACCTGCACGGTGGTGCCGCTGCCGCAGGCCCAGTGCTCGGTGGTGGCGGCCGCGGTCCACCTGACGTAGGCGCACTTGCCGTCGGCCACGGTGTCGGTGATGTTCAGGGCGAAGGCGCGGGTCCCAAGCGCGTCCCAGCCGTTCGCCACCAGCTTGGCCCCCGGCACGTCCAGCATGACCTGCACGCTGGTGCCGCCGGTGTACTTCCAGGAGCCGGACCACCCAGCGCCGGAGGGAATGGCGAACGCGGCCTGGGGAGCGATCGCCACTGTCGCCGCAACGGTGACCGCGACGACGAGGATTCGGGTCAATCTCATAGCCGGCGAGTCTGCGCAGCGCCGAGGTTGCACGCCCGTGACTGTCGGTATTGCGACGGAGGGTGTCAGGCTAGTGGAGGGATTGCCGCATTTCACCTTGTTTCCGGCAAATGGGGGACATCGTCGGATCGCGTGTCCAGAATGAGATCGCGGGTGTGCTCGAGTCCCCGTGTCGGCTGTGGCGAGGTGTCGAACATGTGTGATGTTGCCGAGATCAGCCAGCTCATCCTGGACGAGCGGCAGGGCCGGGATCGCGGCTGGTGGGATCAGATGCGGCGGGCGTTCTGGCCCGACTCCATCGTGCAGCTGAGCTGGTTCACCGGGTCCGGGCCGGACTTCGTGACCCGCTCGGCACAGATGAGCGGCCGGGGCGACCGGTCCGTGCATCGTGTCGCCGCACCGGTTGTCCACGTGCGTGGCGACCGGGCCCACGCGGAGGTTTCCACGACGGTCGAGTTCCAGATCGACTACGACGGCGTGCCGGCGCACCTGGTGTCCTACACGCGGTTGAACTACCGCCTGACCCGCCGGGACGGCCGGTGGGGTGTGGAGTCGCTGGACGCCGTCTACGAACGCGACACGCTGACTCCGGCCATCCCGGGCGGCGTCATCACGGTCGATCCGGAGGACATCGCGAAACTGCGCCCGTCGTACGCGCTCATCGCGCACTACCTGCAGCGGCGAGGCTACCCGGTGCGCGACGACCTCCTCGGCGACGACCGCCCCGACCAGGTGGACGCGTTCTACGCCGAGCTGCTCGGCTGGCTGGAGGCAGGCGGCGACATCGGGCGATGAGGCCCGGCGGTATCGCGCCCGGTCAGCGCGAGGTCGTGGCGAGGATCGACTGCTCGGCCTGATGCTGGCGCAGGTCGTCGGCCTTCGCGGCCACGGCGGTGCCGAGCTCGCGCAGGTGCACCAGGGCGCGCTCGGTCGACTGCGCGGTGGAGACCACCTCGACCACGCTGCGGCTGATCTCGCTGGCCGTGGCGGTCTGCTCCTCGACCGCGCTGGCGATCGTGGTCTGCTGATCCTGCATCTGGTTGATCAGCTCCACGATGCTCTGGATCGACACCGTGGTGTGCTCGCTGTGCGCCTGGATCTCGCCGATCATGTCGCCGATCTGCTCGGTCGCCTCGCCGGTGCGCTGCGCCAGGTCCTTCACCTCGCCGGCGACCACCGCGAACCCCTTGCCCAGTTCGCCGGCACGGGCCGCTTCGATGGTGGCGTTGAGCGCAAGGAGGTTCGTCTGCGCGGCGATGCCGCTGATCAGTTTGCTGACCGTGCCGATCCGGGCGCTGGACTCGGCGAGCTTGGCGATCGTCTCGGCCGCTGCGCGGGCCGTGCGGACCGCGTCGTTGATGCTGCCTACCGCGGTCGACGTGCTGGCGGAGATCTCCCGGATGCTCGTCGTCAGCTCCTCCGAGCCGCTCGCGACGGTATCGGCCTGTGCCGTGACCCGCGCGGCGTCATCGCCCAGTTGGGCGCTGAGCGAGGCCAGCCCTCCGCTGGCCTCGGTCAGCGCCTGCACCGTCCCGACCAGGAGCTGCTCGTTGTCGTAGCGGTCGGTCACGTCCAGGGCGTCCAGCAGGTACCAGCCCTCCAGCTGGTTGACCTTGATCTGCACGACGATGCGCCGGGCGCCCGCGTCCATCGGCACGGCGGCGACGTGCGGAAACGTGCGCGCCTCGCGCATGACCCGCACCGTCTGCGTCCGCAACAGCTCGAGCACGTCCTCGCGGCGCCCACCGGCGCGGGTGATGATCCGCTCGGCGTTGTCCATCGCGGCCCGGTTGCGGTAGTGCACCTTGCCTTGGGGGTCGAGGAGGATGAGCCCGCCGGGGGCCGCGTCGAGAACGTTGCGCAGCCCGAGCTGGGCCATCGCCACACCCGCCGCGTCGTCGCCGCCTTGAAGACGCCATTTCATCGGATACTCCGCTTCTCCGCGTCGTCACCAACTACGACCGCGACCTGCCAGCCGACGCCCGTCATCGGAACGCATCGGCAGCCGGCAGGGAAAGCTGAGGTGCCGGCGCCGGGACCGCGACTACCTCGACAGCTCCTGGCGATGCCAGAGCATGCACTCCTCGGCGAAGGCCAACTGGCGCAGGAACAGCGCGTGGCCGAGGATGTGGTGGTCCAGGCTGTGGCCGGTGTCCCGGGCGATGCCCGCGTTGACGACCGGCGCGTTCGTGAGCATGCCGGCGAACTTCCCGACGTTGGCCGGCGTGCTGTCCCACAGCGCGTCGAACTCGGCGAGTGCGTTGTGCACAGGCACCCGCACCCGCGGTGCCAGGCCGGGCAGGTGCTCGTCCGCCCAGCGCGGTGCCTGCACGAGGTCACGCACGGGTGTGGGCGCGTACGCCTCGTGCGCCGCCTTGACCCCCACCTCGGTGTAGGTGTGCGGCGGACCGAACATCACCTGGTCCCGCTGGTCGTACGGCAGATCGACGGTCGCCTCCTCCGGTAGCGACGCCAGCGCGTGCGCGGCGCCGTCCGCGCGGATGACGGCGCCCATCCCGGTGACTGACGCGCCCACGAGCCGGAAGTCCAGTTCGCCCGCGGTGATCATCAGCGAGATCATGCCGCCGATCGAGTGGCCGACCAGGAACACGCGGTCGGTCGACGCGCGCCGCGCGGCCTGCCCGATGGCGTCGGCGAGCAGCAGTGCGTGCCGGGGAAACGTGTTCTCGGCCGGCTCCAGCACGAGACTGCCGCCGTAGCCGGGCCGGTTGAAGCTGACGACCGGATAGCCGGCGGCGGAGAAGACGTCCATGAACGTGCCGGACCCGGAACCGTCGACATCGAAGTACTCGGCCGTGTACGTCCCGCCGTGCACCGCCGCGACCAGTGGTTTCCCGCCGGCGTGGGCGGGGCCGGCCGTGATCGCGGTGAGGGGGCCGCCCTCGACGTCGAAGGAGACAGTGTCCCGGTGGTTCGCCATGATGGCTCCTCACGCCTCGGAGATGAGTTGTGAAGATCGTATCGGCGGAATACACCTTTTGGGCGAATTTGTCGTTCCCGGTAGCGGCCCCCGTGAGCTAGCGCCTTCGCTGCGCCAGGTCCTGGAGTACGGCGGTGGTGTCCCAGGCCCCCGGGTCCGTGGTGCTGTTCCACTGCATGACCTGCTTCCTGGCCCAGCGGGCCCAGCGCAGCACCGCGTCCTCCTGCTCGTACTGCAACCGCAGCCCGATGGCGCTCAGGTGGGCCCGCTGCGGGAACGGCACCGGTCGCGTCGCGGCCATCTCCGCCAGTTCGGCGAGGCGGCCGGCCGCCTCCTCCTCGATGCGGTCCAGCGTGGCGAGCAGTTGCTCGGGTGACCCGGAGTCGGCGAAGAAGACCTTCACCATGCCCTCGAACTCGACGGTCCGCGGCGCCGGCGGCTCGCCCAGCCACTCGCCGAGGGCCGCGCGCCCGTCGGGGGTGATGCGGTAGACGGTTCTTCCCCGCTGGCCCGTCTGCTCTCTGGTCGCCGTCGCCAGGCCCTGCTCGACCAGCCGCTTCGGCTCGTCGTACAGCTTGCGCTCGGCGCGGGGCCAGAACCAGTTGAGGCTGCGTTTGACCTGCTTGGCGAGCTCGTACGTCGTCCAGTCCCGCACCGCGAGCAGGCCGAGCAGCGCGTACGAGGTGGTCGTTCTGGTCCCAGACATGACAGTCACCTTGACATACTGCCCAGGGCAGCGTCTACTCGCCCTTGGAAATACTGCACTTGGCAGTATCTGGAGGGGAACATCATGACAGCCGATTTGCACCCGCTCCGCGTCGCCTACGACGACCTCGGCACCGGCGGACCAGCGCTGCTGTACCTGCCCGGCTGGTGCGGCGACCGCACCGTCTTCGACCCGTTGCTGCCGCTTTCCTCCCGGCACCGCCGGGCGATCTCCCTGGACCTGCGCGACCACGGCGCGTCCGAACGCACCGAGGCCGACTTCGGTCTCACGGAGGTGGTGCAGGACGCGATCGCCGTGATCGAGCGGGCCGGCATCCAGCAGGTGGTGCCGGTCGGGCTCTCGCACGCCGGCTGGGCGGCGATCGAGTTGCGCCGGCGCCTCGGCGCCGACCGGGTGCCGGGGATCGTCCTGCTCGACTGGATGGTGCTCGGTCCGCCGCCCGGATTCCTCGACGCGCTCGCCGCCCTGCAACAGCAGCAGGCGTGGGAGCAGGTCCGGTCCGGACTGTTCGCCATGTGGACGACCGGCATCGACGTGGCACCCCTGCACCGCTACATTGCCGGCATGGCCGAGTACGGCTTCCGCCACTGGCGGCGCGCCGGCCGGGAGATCTCCGCGGCGTTCGCCGCCGAAGGCACCCCGCTGGCCGCGCTGGAGCGACTCGACGCGCCCTGCCCGACGCTGCACCTGTACGCGCAGCCGGCCGACGACGCCGTGCTCGCCGCGCAGCAGGCGTACGCCGCCGAGCACCCGTGGTTCCGCGTGCACCGCCTCGCGGCCCGCAGTCACTTCCCCGCGTTCGAGGTTCCCGGCGAGGTCGCCGACGCCATCGAGGACTTCCTGTGCACGCTGCGATGACCAGCGGGGACGGGCCACAGCGGCTGATGGTCGTGGTGGCCCACCCCGACGACGAGACGTTCGGCTGCGGATCGCTGCTGCTGCACGCGGCGGCCGCGGGCGCCACGACCGCGGTGTGCTGCGCGACGCGCGGGGAGGCCGGCGAGCCCGCGCCCGGCAGCGGCATCACCAACGAGCGGCTCCCGGCCGTACGTGAACGGGAGCTGCGCGCCGCGGCCGGCCTGCTGCAGGTGTCCAGGGTGGACCTGCTCGACTTCGCTGATTCCGGCATGTCCGGCCCGGCCGGGCCCGAAACGCTGGTCGGCGCCGAGTTCGCCGACGTGCGCGACCGGGTCCGGGAACGTCTCGAGGACTTCCGGCCGCACGTGGTCGTCACCCTCGACGCCGGCGACGGGCACCGGGACCACGCGCGGATCCGGGACGCGACGCTCGCCGCGGTCGCGCAGAGCCGGTGGCAGGTGGCCCGGGTGTACCTGCAGTGCCTGCCGCAGGCCCTCATGCGCCGCTGGCTCGAACACATCGCCCGGGAACACCCGACCTCGCAGCACCTCGAGGGAGACGTGCCCGGTACCCCGGAGGAGCTCATCACCACGGTCGTGGACACCGGGAAGCACCTGACCGAGCGGGAACGGGCGATCGCCGCGCACGCGTCGCAGGTCTCGCCGTACGAGGGGCTACCCGCTGACCTCCGGCTGGCCTTCCTCGCCACGGAGCACCTGCGCAGGATCACACCCGAGTGGCGCGGCGGGGAACGCGAACGCGATGTCTTCTTCCCCTAGGTAGCCGGCGTTGACGATGGCCGCCACCGGCGTGGCGGCCATCGCTTTGGACTCAACGTGCGATCGCCAGTGCGAATGGGACCGGTCCCACCGCGGCGATCAGCGGTTGGACCATGAGCGCGAAGGACTCGGGCCACCAAGCGTTCGCGACGCCGCCGAGGTCGATAACCCACTGCGGCGCCCAGCCAAGGTCGGTGAGCAGCCCAGCCACCGCCTGTTTGGCGCCGGTGTCGTCACCGCAGAGGAAGGTCGACGGCGGTACCGCCACGCTGGCCGGATCGACCATCAGCGGTGCCGGTCCCACCGTGTTCAGCGCCTTGACCACGTGGGTCTCGGGCAGGGTGCTTTGCAGCGCTTCCGCGAGGTTGGGGTAGAGCAGGCGAGACGCGAAGCCGTCCGGACCCTGCTCCACGGCGTTGGCGACGTCGACGAGCACCTTGCCGGTCAACGCCGGGCGCAGCCGCCCGAGCACCTCGACGGACACCGCACCGGGCAGCGCGTTGACGACAATCTCCGCCGAGGCGGCCGTGGACTCCAGGCGGTCGCGGGCGCCGACGACGACGTCGTGTCCGGCGGCGGCCAATGCCGGGGCCAGTGCGCGCGCCACGTTGCCGGCGCCGAGGATTCCGATCACGCTCATGTCGCGACGATAGGCTGGAGGCTGTCTCGCCGGCAGTACGCACTTTGAGGTGCCTGGAGGATCCGATGGCAACCGGTGGAACTGCCGAACGCCGGGCTGGTGCGCGTTCGGCGTACCTGATGTCGATGGCCGCATGCCCGACGCACCGCGTGCTGGACCGGTTGGGTGACCGCTGGGTCAGCCTGATCCTGAAGGAACTCGCGGACGGGCCGCGCCGCCACGGCGAACTGTCCCGCACGGTCGCAGGCGTCACCCAGAAGATGCTCACGCAGACGCTGCGCGGGCTGGAACGTGACGGCTTGGTGGCGCGGTCGGCAACCGGCTCGGTGCCACCTCGCGTGGAATACCGGCTCACGCCGCTCGGCGAGAGCCTGCTCCCGGTCATGGCGGCGGTGACCGCATGGGCCGAGCGGCACATCGGCGACATCGACGCCGCCCGAACGACGTACGACTCGAGCACATCACCCTGATCGCACCGGTGCCGCGGCGGCCGTGGTCATGGCGCGGGCGTTGTGGTGCCGGGTTGGTTGAGGTACGCGAGCACCGCCAGCACCCGCCGGTGGCCCTCCTCCGACGTGGGCAGTCCCAGCTTGTTCATGATCGAGCTGACGTGCGCCTCGACCGTGCGGTCGGTGAGCCAGAGCCGGCGAGCGATGCCGATGTTGGTCAGGCCCTCGGCCATGAGGGCCAGCACGTCGCGTTCGCGTTCGGTGAGCGGGGCGAGCAGCCGGTCGCTGCGCTGTCCGCCGACGAGCCGGCGCACCACCTCGGGATCGAGGGCCGAGCCGCCGGCACCGATCCTGCGGATCGCGTCGAGGAAGTCGTCGACGTCGAGGACCCGGTCCTTGAGCAGATAGCCGAACCCGCCGTCCGTGACGAGCTCGACGGAGTGCCGGGTCTCGATGTGCTGGGAGAGCAGCATGATCCCGCAGCGCGGCCGGGTCGTGCGGATCTGCCGAGCCGCGCGGGCGCCGTCGTCGGTGCGGTCGGGCGGCATCCGGATGTCGATGATCGCCAGCTCGGGCTCGGTCCGCTCGACCGCGCGCAGCAGGGACGGGGCGTCGTGGGCCTTCTCCACCACCTCGTGCCCCGCGTCGGCCAGCAGGCGCGCCAGCCCCTCGCGAAAGAGCGCGGAATCCTCACCGATCACGATTCGCACGGCAGCACCGCCTCAACTGTGGTACCTCCCGCAACAGGGCTCACGACCCGCAACCGGCCGCCGGCCGCGGCGACCCGGTCGGCGAGACCACCCAGGCCGGATCCCGGGCGGACGACCGCGCCACCGGAGCCGTCGTCGCGCACCCGGACGGTCAGCCGTCCCGCGTCATGGCACACCGTGACGCCGATCGCGGTGGGCTGCGCGTGCTTGACGGCATTCGTCGCCGCCTCGGTGACCACGTAGTAGGCCGTCGTGGCCAGGTCGTCGGGGATCGGGTCGGCCGTGCGCAGGTCCAGCGTCACCGGGATCGGCATCTGGCTCACCATCGCGTCGAGCGCACGGTCCAGCCCGTCGTCGAGACTGCTCGGCCGCAGCCCGTGCGCGATCTGCCGCAGCTCCACGACGGCGTCGCCGAGCTCGGCCACCGACTGGTCGAGCAGGCCGTCGACGTCGACCGTGCCGTCGTCGAGGTGACGCTGGGCCAGCCGAAGCCTCATGCCGAGCGCGACGAGGCGTTGCTGGGCGCCGTCGTGGAGGTCCCGTTCGAGCCGGCGCCGTTCCTCGTACCCCGCGGCCAGCAGCCGGGACCGGCTGGCCTCCACCGCTCCCAGCGCCGAGGCCAGCTCCGCCCGCAACCGGACGACCTCGACCAGCAGCGAGCTGGCCGATGCCACCTCGCGGAGCAGCTCCCGGCTCGCCCCGCCGCCCGCCGCGACGACGCCGATCTCGTGGCCGCCCAGCCGTACCGGGGCCGACCGCCAGGACGGGGCCTGGTCCGGCTCCACCGGGCGTCCCGCGGTGTCGAGCATCGCGGCCGATCCGGGCAGCCGGTAGCCGACCCTCAGGCTCGGATCGCGCAGGGCCGTGCGCAGTACGCTCTCCAGCTGCTCGGGCCGGGCGCTGCCCGCGTCGGTCCGCTGGCGCAGGTCCTCGATCGCGGCGATGGCCGCCTCCCGGGCCGGGTAGAGCCGGTGGTCGACGAAGCGCTGCAGCCGGTTGCGCATCGGCGCGAGCGCGGCGGCGCAGACCGCGGTCGCGGCCGCGGCGGCCACCGGCGAGTCACGGCCCGCGCCGAGACCGACCACGAACGACGCCGCCGTGTAGAAGGCCAGCAGCATCGCCGTCGCGAGGGCGTAGGTCGCCGTCGCGCTCAGCGCCCGATCGACGTCGTACAGGTCGTGCTTGAGCAGGGCGATCGTGGTCGACGCCGGGATCGCCAGGTAGGTCGCGATCAGCCCGGCGAGGCCGAGCTCGGGCCGGTCGAACACCAGATAGCTGGCCCAGCACAGCAGGAGGGTGATCGGAAGGAAGCTCGCCCCCAGCACGAACCACTTGAGCTGGGCGCGCTCGACGGCCCCGCCGGTGCGGCGGTACCGCACGACGATCGACGCGAGCGACGCGACGAGCAGGCCGAGGAAGACCGGCAGCAACGCGAAGGCGAACGTTTCGATGGCGCCCTGGACCTCGGGGGACGCGCGGAACGCCTTGGGCACTCCCGGATACTGGGGCGCCGGGGTCGGGTCGAAGGCCGCCGCCACGATGAACAGCACCGGCACCACCAGGAGCCCGGCCACCACCCAGCGCCAGCGCGGTCCGGGCACCCGGCCCTCGGGCACGAGCAGGAACAACAGGGCCGGCGGCACGTACAGCAGCATCCAGGCGCCACGGACGAGGTCGACGTAGACGGCCGCCAGCGGCAGGCGTGGGTCGACGGCCAGGGCGGCCGGGTACAGGTCGCTGACGGCGACCCCGACGAAGGCGGCGCCCGTGCAGACGAGCAGCAGGCCGACCACGTTGCGGGGGCGGCGGGTGGCGACCGTCAGGCCGAGGAGGACGGAGGAGAGTCCCAGCGCCTCGCCGACCGCCAGCTCCACCGTGGCGGCCCCGTCCCGGGCGATCACCGCCAGGTAGATCCCCGACCCGGCCAACGCGAGCACCGCCGCTCCGGCAAGGTACGCGATCAGCCGCTTCCCGTACATCGCCCCACCGTAGCGGCGCCCGCGGCGGCACGAGTACGTGCCAGTACGGAAATCTTCCGGGAGCTGGCACGGATGCGATCCGGCGGCCGCGACCCGGACGCTGTGCCCATGAAGCGGTCAATCTCCCTCACCGTCGGCCTGGTCCTGTCCGGCCTCCTCGGTCTCGTCGATGTCGTCTCGCTGCCACTCGGCACCGACGGGCCACCCGTCGCGGTGCTCGTGATCGGCACCGTGCTCGGTCTCGGCACCATCGCCGGTGTCGTGCTCGCATGGCCGAACCGATCCCGGGCCGGCGCCGTCACCGTCATCGTCACCCGGCTGCTCTCCGCGCTGACGGCCGTGCCCGCGTTCTTCGTCGCCGCGACGCCGGCCGCGGCCAGGGGCGCCGCCGCGGCCGGGATCGTCATCACCCTGCTGTGCGTCGCCCTGGTGGCTCCCGCCCTCCGCGCCCGCCCCGCCGGGCTGCCCTCCTAGACCCGCCACGGGCCCCGGCGAGGGCAACCCGACCCGCCCCGCCGGGCTGTCCTCCTCAACCCGCCACCGGCCCCGGCCGGGCAACCCGATTGGAAGAGGCTCATGCTCGACGCCGCAACACACACGACCACCACGCCCCGCCGCGCGACCGCGCTCGCGGCGGCACTGTTCACCGCGCCCTGGGGATTCGTCGTCGCCAACGCCGCGTACGCCTTGTCCACCCGGGACGGCGGCAGCGACAGCGACGGGGCCGGCGCCCTGGCGCTCGCCGCCGCGCATCCCGGGCTGACCCGGCTCTCCGCCCTGGCGGCGATGGTCGGCAGCCTGCTCATCGTGCCCGCCGTCCTCGGCGTCAAGCGGCTCGCCGGCGATCGCAGCCGCCGGCTCGCCGGCATCGCGGCGGCACTCACCGCGGGCGGCTACATCTGCTACTTCGGCATCGCCATGAACACCTTCGTCACGCTCGCCATGGCCGGCCACGGCGGCTCGACGGCCGGCTTCGCCGCGGTGCTCGACGACGCCCAGTCCGACCCGTCGGCGCTGTGGGTGTTCCTGCTCTTCGTCCTCGGAAACCTCGTCGGCACGGTGCTGCTGGCCGTGGCGCTGTTCCGCAGCCGCACGGTGGCCACGTGGGTCGCTGTCGCGCTGGGCGCGTGGGCACCGCTGCACATCGCCGGCCTGGTCGCCGGCACCGAGTGGTTCGAGGTCGCGGGGGCCGTCAGCCAGGCCGTCGCCCTGGCCGCGGTGGGGCGTGCGCTGCTGAACGCCCCGGCGCAACCCTGACCCGCGCCGGATCCGGCCCCACCCCGTTCCGTGCCGGTCGCGAGGCAGGAGCGGGGTGGTTGCCGGCATCATGAGCGCGTCCGGGTGTGCCGATGGCCACGCCGACCGGGTTTCCGACGGACGGGTGGGTTTGGCATGGCGGCACGGTGGACGGTGGCAGGGATCGCGGCGGTGGTCGCGGGGGTGGCGGTCGGCGCGCCGAGCGCGTACGCGGCGGACACCGTCGTGTCCAAGGGGCGGGCGGTGGCCGCGTCGGCGGGGAGTGCGGCGCGTGCCGTCGACGGGAAGACCTCGACGCGGTGGACGACGAGCGGGCGCGGCACGCAGTGGCTGCGGGTCGACCTCGGGGCCATGAGCGCCGTCAGCCGCGTCCGGCTGTCCTGGGGTTCCGCCTTCGCCAGGGTGTACCGCCTGGAGACCTCGGCCGACGGCAACACCTGGGCGCCGTTGTACGCCACCAGCACCGGCGACGGCAGGACCGACGACATCGCCGGGCTTCAGGGCAGCGCGCGCTTCGTGCGGCTGACGGCGACCCCGCGCGGCGCGAAGGGCCTCGCGCTCGGCGAGCTGGAGGTCTTCGGCCACCGGACCGAATCGGCGCCGGTGCCGGTCCCGGTGCCGGCGACGCGGGCGGATCTCGGTACCGACATCGCCATGCAAATCGTCTCCTCCGCGGAGAACTCCAGCCTCGACTGGCGGGCCCAGTACCAGTACATCGAGGACATCGGGGACGGCCGCGGCTACACCGGCGGCATCGTCGGCTTCTGCTCCGGCACCGGCGACATGCTCGAGGTCGTCGAGGCCTACACCGCGGCTGCGCCCGGCAACGTCCTGGCGAAGTATCTGCCGGCGCTGCGCAGCGTGAACGGCACCGCCTCGCACGCGGGCCTCGGTGCGGCCTTCGTCGCCGACTGGAAGAGCGCCGCGACCGACCCGGCGTTCCGAAAGGCCCAGGACGACGAGCGGGACCGGGTGTACTTCAACCCCGCGATCGCCCAGGCCAAGGCCGACGGCCTGCGGGCCCTGGGCCAGTTCGCCTACTTCGACGCGCTCGTCATGCACGGCCCCGGCAACGACGCCAGCAGCTTCGGTGGCATCCGCAAGGCGGCCCTGGCCAAGGCGAAGAGCCCGGCCCAGGGCGGCGACGAGACCGCGTACCTCAACGCGTTCCTCGACGCCCGGGTAGCCGCGATGCGCACCGAGGAGGCGCACAGCGACACGAGCCGCGTCGACACCGCCCAGCGCGTGTTCCTCGCCGCCGGCAACCTCGACCTGCGGGTGCCCTTGTCCTGGAAGGTGTACGGCGACCCGTACACCATCACCGCCTGACAGGCGACGCGGGCCCTGGCCCTGTGGCTCGCCCGCGACGTCGCCCGTCAGCCCGTGACCGCGACCGTGACGCCCGCGACGACGAGGAGGCCGATGTAGGTCGACGCGTGCACGCCGTCCGGGATGCGCGGCGGACGGCGCCGCATGACCGCCACGACCGGGATGGACCCGATCAGCAGCGCGATCGCGGCGGCCACGTCCACCGAGCCCACGAGGCCGGCGGCCGTCGGCGCGCTGCCGCGCATCAGCAGCGACACGACGAGCGCGGGCGCGATGATCGCGAGGGTGAGCGGGTTCGCAAGCGACACCGCGACCGGCATCGTGGCGCCCGCGCGGCGCGGGTAGTCCGTGCCGATAGGGAGGACGTCGACGGGGAGGTGGTCCAGCTCGTCGATCGAGACGTTGCGCACGGCTCCAGGCTAGTGGCGAGGTCTCGATGATCGCGCACCATCTTGTTCGACACTGCCCGGTTGTGCGTTGCGGCGCTGTACCGCCGGTCCCGCATCGTGCAGGCTAGGAGGCGCCGCCGAGGCCGGGCAGGCGTAGGCGAACGGGGAGGATGGCATGCGCGTCGATCGGCCCGAGCGGGCGAGGCGGCGGCTCGGCGCGCCGGCGTGGTGGTTCGTCGCCGGGTACGGGGTGTCCGCGGTCGGCACCGGGTTGTGTTATCCCTTCCTGGCCATCTATCTCAGCCAGTTCCGCGGGCTGTCGACCGGGGCGACCGCGCTGCTGCTGCTCGTCCTCGCCGGGGCGGCCGTGCCGATGTCGGTCGTCGGGGGCTGGCTCGTGGACCGGTACTCGCCGCGGGTCGTGGCGATCGCCGCGCTGCTGGTACAGGCCGTTGGCTGGCTGCTGGTCTCCGTCGGGTCCGGGTACGCCGCCGAGCTGGCGGCGGTCCTCGTCATCGGGGTCGGCACCGGCTCGTTCCTGCCTGCCGTGGTGCCGATCATCACCGTGCTCAGCGCCACCGACGAGGTCAAGGTTCGCACGATGTCGCTGCGGTACCTGCTGCTCAACCTCGGCCTCGGGGTCGGGGCCGGGCTCGGCGGCGTGCTGCTCGGCTCGGCCTCCGCCACCACGTACCAGTGGCTGTGCGCGGCGAACGCGATCAGCTGCGCGGCGTACGCGCTGATCATCGCCGTCCGCGTGCCGCTGCCGCGGGCCGAGGACGACGCCGCGGAGCACCGAGCCCGGCTCGTCCGGTTCCGGCCGGGGCTCAACTACGCCCTCCTGCTGGTCGCGCAGCTGCTGCTGGTCACCTTCGGCCTGGCCCAGGTGGAGAGCGGCGTACCGCTGATGGTCCGTACCGAGCTGTCCGGCTCCACCGCGCTGATCGGTGGCCTCTACGCCGTCGCCACGGCCGTGGTCCTGATCGGGCAACTGCCGGTGTCCCGCTGGGTGGAGCGGGTGCACAAGACGCGGGCCCTGATCACCATGGGGCTGGTGTGGGCGGCCGCCTGGCTGCTGGGCTACACCGCGGGAGCACTCACCGGCGGCCCCCGGGTCGCGCTCCTGTTCGTCATGATGGTCACGTTCGCGCTGGGCGAGTGCGCCTACAGCCCCGCGTTCTACACCCTCGTCGAGCGGATCGCACCGAAAGGCACACTCGGCCGCTCGTCCGGCGCGGCGTGGGCCGTGTTCCAGGTCGGCAACACCATCGGCCCGCCGATCGCGGTGTTCCTCGTCGGCGGCAACGTGCCGTTCTGGCTCGTCCTGGCGACCGCCGCCGTGGCCGCCGCGGTGCTGGTCCTGATCGTCGACCGGCGGATGCACACCACACCCGATGCGTCGTCGTCAAATCGCTTTGCGCGGCTGGCCGCCGATGGCTAGGGTCGGATAGCCGAATGACCCCCGCAAGGAGCTGAGGATGCCCGGTCGCCCGCGCACGCGTTGACGCATCGGCCGTACATCGGCCCGGTCATCGCGTGCTGCCCCGAATCGCGCGGCACAGCGAGCACACCCGTCTTCATTGTCACTGCGTCTTTCGCAGACGCGGTTGGACGGGCCCTTGTCTTCGGCTACCCCAAAGGGGTTTCCTGTGTCGTCCGCTTCCTCGGCGGTATCCGATTCCGGGCAGTCCGTTACATCGACGCTGTGGCGCAGCGCCGACTTCCGCAGGCTTTGGCTCGGTCAGACGGCCTCGCAACTGGGCGAGCACGCGAGCCTGGTGATCGTGCCGCTGCTCGCCGTCCTGACACTCGACGTCGACCCGGGCCAACTCGGCGTCCTGCGCGCGGTCGGGCAGGCGCCACTGCTGCTGCTGTCGCTCCTCGTCGGCGCGTGGGTGGACCGATGGCGCGGCCGGACCGTCATGGTGCTGGCGGACCTCGGCCGGACCTTGGTGCTCGGGGGAGCCGCCGCGGCCGCCGTCATCGGCGGGCTCGGGCTGCCGACGCTGCTCGTCGTAGCCTTCGCCGTCGGGACGCTGTCGGTGTTCTTCGACGTTGCCTATCAAGCCTTTCTGGTACGGATGCTGCCACGCGACCGGCTACTGCGCGGCAACAGCGCGATCGAGGGCAGCCGGTCCGCGGCCCAGATCGGCGGCCCGGCGCTCGGCGGGGCGCTGGTGTCGCTGCTGTCGGCGCCGATCGCGGCCGCCTCCAACGCGCTGCTGTTCGCGTGGTCGTTCGTGTCGATCGCGCGGATCCGGCACCGCGAGGCGATCCCCGAGCACGTGGGCCGGCCCGCCCGGCTGTGGCGGCGGATCCACGAGGGACTCCGCTTCGTCGTCGCCGACACCTCGTTGCGGACAATCTGCCTCGCCTCGGCCGCGTTCCAGTTCTCCTTCGCCGCCGTGATGACCGCCTACCTGATCTTCCTGACCCGGGGGCTGCACCTGCCGGGCGGCGCCGTCGGGCTCGTCCTTGCGGCGACCGGGCCGGGGGCGCTCGTGGGCTCGCTGCTCGCCGCCCGCCTGCCGAGCCGGTTCGGTTACGGCGCGGTGCTGGTATCCGCGGCGGTGATCGGCGACGGCGTGCTGCTGTTCGTGCCCGCGCTGCACGGCCCCCCGGCGGTGACGATCCCCCTGCTCATCGCGGTCAACTTCGGGTACGGCACCTTCGGGCAGCTGGTCAACGTCACGGTCATGGCCGTCCGGCAGGCCGTGACCCCGGACCGGATGCAGGGCCGGGCCGCCGCGACGATCACGTTCGTCGGGATGGGCCTGACCCCGCTCGGCTCGCTGCTCGGCGGCTTCCTCGCGGGCGAGCTGGGGCTGCGCACCGCCATCCTGGTGGCCGGTGCCGGCATGATGCTGTCACCACTGCTCATGGGCCTGTCCCCGCTCGCCCGCCTCGGCCGGGAACTTCCCCTGCCGGAGGGCGGCTGACAACGGCTTCCGCGGCGCCCGCCCGCCGGCCCACGACCGGGGCTGAGCAGGCTCGACCCGCTCACTGCGGCTGGAGCACGACCGATCGGGAACATTACGTGCCGCCGGGCCCACGGTCGATGCGCAGATCCCGCTCCAGCTCCTGCACGAGCGCGCGCAGGTCATCGAGGCGCTGGCTGACCGCGATCCGGTCGATCTCGTCGGGCACGCCGTCGCCGTCGACGTCGTAGTCCGGCGACAGGCCGTCGGTCATCTCGAGCCGGCGGGCCTCCTCCATCGAGTTCACGATGACGGCGATGAGGATGTTCATCAGCAGATTGGCGGTCAGCAGCACGTAGCTCACGTAGTAGACGAGGGTCCAGGGTGAGAACTCCACCCCCTTCTGGATCAGGTCCGGCAGGTTCTCCAGGGACAGCAGCACGAACAGCGTCAGCACCGCGCGGCCGATGGTCCCGTAGTCCTGCGGATAGACGTCGCCGAAGATCAGCCAGCCGGCCATCCCGTAGACGTACAGCGACACCAGCGCCAGGGCGAGGAAGCCACCGACGCCGGGGAGGCTGCGCAGCAACGCGGTCACGATCGTGCGCAGGCCGGGGGAGAAACGGACCAGGCGGACCACGCGGGCGATGCGGATGACCCGGAGGGCAGCGGAGTCGCCGTGGAGGCCGGGCACGAACGCGGACGCGATCACGAGGAAGTCGAAGACGTTCCAGCCCTGCTTGAAGAAGTCCTGCGGCCGGCGGCCGTGGGCGAGGATGCGGATCGCGATCTCGGTGACGAACGCGATGCGGAAGCCCCATTCCAGCTCGTCCAGCGCGGTGCCGATCGCGCCCGGGTGCGGATAGGTCTCGACGGCGAGGACCAGTGCGTTGGCGCCGACCAGCAGCACGATCGCCACCTCGAACGCCCGCGACTTCGTCACGCCGGAACACCATCTCGCCACGCGCGCCAGATCGATCATCGGATGATCTCACCGTTGTGGACCATCGGTCGGCAAGTGGCGGCTCACGCGCGCTGCCGCCGGCATGCTCGCAACGGAGGACCACTGGCGAGCCGCGTGGGGGCAGAAAACGTACATTCTGCATATCCAGCGTATTCTCGAACCTATCCACTGATTTCGCATCCACGCCCGGGATTGTGCGTTTCCGCCGGAGGAATCCGGGAAGCGACGGCACCGCGACCCATGAACCTCAGCTGCTGTATGTCCGGGCGGAGGCGGGCGCATTCCTGGTTGACCCTGGCGATCGGAGAGCCGCGCGCAATTGCGGGCTCCGGGCGCCCGAGTCGCATGATCCACGAGCGTAGGAAGGCAACACGAATCGTGAGGTTCACAGCAAAGGCCGGCATTTTCGCGGCGGCGACCGCGCTGGCGGTCGGAGCGTTCGCCCCGAGCGCCGGCGCCCATTCGACGGACGACTGGCACTTCGGGGCACCGTTCATCAATCAGTTCAACAAGGTCGACGTCGTCGCGTCGACGGTGCCGGACAATGGGGACGTCAATCCGTACGGCGTCGCGGTGGTCCCACGCAGCAAGGACAAGCTGCACAAGGGCGACGTGCTCGTCAGCAACTTCAACAACTCGGACAACAAGCAAGGCCTGGGCACGACGATCGTGCAGGTCAGCCCCGGGGGCAACGTCAGCCTGTTCGCCCAGATCGACGCCGGCAGCCTGCCGGGCGCGTGCCCGGGCGGCGTCGGGCTGACCACCGCGCTCGTGGCTCTGCGTACCGGCTGGGTGATCGTGGGTAGCCTGCCCACGACGGACGGCACCTCCGCGACGGCCCAGCCGGGCTGCCTGCTTGTCCTCGACAGCACGGGTACCGTCCGCGAGACGTTCTCGGGCAACGGCATCAACGGCCCGTGGGACATGACCGCTGACGACCGGGGCGGGCTGGTCAACCTCTTCGTCACGAACGTCCTCAACGGGATCGTCGGCGGCCAGCCTCCCACCACCAACCAGGGAACCGTGCTGCGCCTCGAGCTGAAGATCGAGGGCGACCGGCCGCCGGTCCTGCGCAAGACCACCACTATCGCCTCGGGCTTCACGGAGCAGACCGACCCGAACGCGTTGATCATCGGCCCGACCGGGGTGGGCCTTGGCAAGGACGGCACGCTGTACGTCGCCGACACCGTCGCCAGCCGCATCGCCGCCATCCCGTTCGCGGGCGTGCGCTGGACGAGCGCGGGCACCGGCCGTACCGTCACCGAGGGCGATCACCTGAACGGCCCGCTCGGCCTGGCGATCGCGCCCAACGGCAACGTGCTCACCGTCAACGGCGGCGACGGGAACATCGTCGAGACCAACCCGCTGCTGAGGAAGCAGGTCGCGTTCCGCACCCTCGACGACCTCGGCGCGGGCGCGCTGTTCGGCCTCGCTGTCGCCCCGGACAACCGCGGCGTCTACTTCGTGGACGACACCAACAACGAGCTGCGAATTCTGCACTGAGAACCGGACGTCACCGGTGGCTTCCGGGCAGGTGGTCGAGCCTGGCTGAGGCTGAGGTGTCATACATACGGCTGACAGCCGAATCGTGCATTGGGAACCTTTGGGCTAGCTGACAAAGATCCAGACTGCACGTGAGGTGTCGTGAACATTGCCGTTGCATCCGATGCCCGGGTGGACCTGACGCTCGGTGTGCTCGGCCCGACCGTCGTGCTGCACGACGGCCGGGCCGTCGCCGTCGGCGGCCCGGCACCGCGTACGTTGCTGTGCCGCCTGGTCATCGCCAACGGCCGGTTCGTGTCGATCGACGCGCTGGTCGACTGCCTGTGGCCGCACGACCCGCCGCCGAGTGCTCGGATCACCGCGCAGGGTTACCTGTCGGTCCTGCGCCGGGCACTCGAGCCCGGCCGTCTGCCACGGCAACCGGGACGGGTGCTGACCCGGGACGGCGCCGGCTACGCGCTGCGGCTGGAGTTGGTCACGCTCGACGCCGACCGGTTCGGCACGGCGGTGACCCAGGGACGGGACCTGCTGGCCGGCGGCGACGCCAGGTCCGCGCTGGTCCGCTTCGATGAGGCGCTGGCCCTCTGGCGGGGGCCGGCGTACGCGGACTGCGCGGACCACGAGTTCGTGGTCGCGGAGTCGCAACGGCTCCAGGAGCTGCGGACCGGTGCCGTGGAACACCGCCTGGCCGCGCTGATCGCGTTGGGCGCGCACGAAACGGCCGCCGCCCAGCTGCGGGCGTTCCTTGCCGAACACCCGCTGCGGGAGCGGGGCTGGGCGTTGCTGGCGCAGGCGCTGTACCGGGCGGGCCGCCAGGGGGACGCGCTGGCGGCGCTGGGAGACGCGCGCCACCGCCTGATGGACGAGCTCGGCGTCGAGCCCGGACCGGAGCTGGCCGCGTTGCACCACGACATCCTGGATCAGGCGTTCACGCCGGTACCGTCACCGTTCATCGACCGCGGCGGTGCCACCAGGAGCTCGAGCAACCTGCCGCATTCGATCTCGGCACTGGTGGGGCGGGTCGGCGAACGGCAGGTGGTGTCCGACCTGTTGAGCCGGCACCGCCTGGTCACACTCACCGGCGCGGGCGGCATGGGCAAGACGAGGCTCGCACTGGCGGTGGCCGCTGCACGCCGGGACGCCGACGGCCCGTGGTTCGTCGAGCTGGCCGGCCTGCACGAGCCCGCGGTGCTTGCCGGGCGGCTCTGCGCGGCGCTGCAGATCACCGGCACGGGTGGCCTCGACACCCTGATCGCGGCGCTGCGCTCGCGTGCGATGCTGATCGTCCTGGACAACTGCGAGCACCTGGCCGACGCCGTCAGTGCGCTCGTGTCCGCG
Source organism: Dactylosporangium salmoneum (assembly GCF_039532525.1). Classification (NCBI taxonomy): domain Bacteria; kingdom Bacillati; phylum Actinomycetota; class Actinomycetes; order Micromonosporales; family Micromonosporaceae; genus Dactylosporangium; species Dactylosporangium salmoneum. The sequence continues at coordinate 121,290 of NZ_BAAARV010000046.1, read as the reverse complement.
TTGCTCAGCGCCTGCCCGAATGTCCGCGTCCTGACCACCAGCCGCCAATCGTTGCGCGTCGACGGCGAGCATCTGTTCGAGGTCCCGCCGTTGTCGAGCGGCGTCGAGGGCGAGGCGGTCGCGCTGTTCATCGCGCGGGCCGCCGCCGTGCTGGGCGGATGGTCACCGGGCGCGCAGGAGCGGCGTCTGATCGCCCGCCTCTGCGCGGCCCTCGACGGTATGCCACTGGCCATCGAGTTCGCCGCCGCGCAGTGCCGCGTCCTGTCGCCGCGACAGATCCTGGAGCATCTCGACGACCGGTTTGCGCTACTGGCGGGGGAGCGCACCAGCTCGCGGCACACCACGCTGCTGGGTCTGATGGACTCGTGGTACGAGCTGCTCAGCGACCCGGAACGGGAGTCGCTGCAGGCGCTGGCGGTGTTCGAGGGCGGTTTCGGGTTGCCCGCGGCCAAGGCGGTGACCGGGCGGAGCGACATCCTGGTCGACCTGACCAGCCTGGTGGAGAAGTCGCTGGTGACCGTCGTGACCGTGGTGAACGGCGACGATCGGCGTTACGGGATGCTGGAGACCATCCGCCAGTACGCGTTGCGCCGCACACCCGCCGAACGTCGTGACGCGCTGGGCGGCCGGCACACCGCCTGGATCCGGGAGTTGGCGGACGTCGCCGGCGACGAGCTGCGCGGGCCCGACAGCCCCACGTGGATGCGGTTGCTGCACATCGAGAGCGACAACGTGCGTGCGGCGATGCGCAGGGCGAGCGCGGCAGGGGACACTGCGGCCGTGCTGCGCATCGCCGGTGGACTGTACTGGTTCTGGTACCGGCAGGGCCGCGTCGATGACGGTCTGCACTATCTGGAGCCCGCGCTGCGGCAGGCCGATCCGCGGATCCACGGGCACGCGCTGGCCGCCCGCGCCGCCATGGGGCTCGCGCTGCTGCGATACGTCAGCGGAGCGCGTGGCCAGGTCGCGGAGGCGTTGGCGGTGGCCGCGCGACACGGTGCCGCCACCGAGGACCTGGGGGTGCGGGCGCAGGTCCTCGCGACGATCGCGTACTTTGAGGCCGGCGACGGCGCCGTGCACGCGGCGGTGCAGCACGCGGCCGAGGCACTGGCACTCGCCCAGCTGGTGGGTCACCATGCCACGGCGGCGGAGGCACTGATGTGTCTCGGCGAGGCACAGCGCCGCTCCGGCCTGGCGGTGCAGGCCGAGGCGACCCTCGCCAACGCCCTGCGCGAGGCCGGCCTGTGCGGTCACGGCTGGGCGACGGTGTCCGCGCTGTGGTTGATGAGCAAGGTCGAGCTGTCGCTGGACCGGCCCGGCCAGGCGGCGGTGCTGGTCCGGCGGATGCTCGAGGAGGCCCACCGCGGCGCGGACACGACCGGGTGGCTGGTGAGCGTGGCGATGCACGCGCATCTCATGGCCCGCGCGGGCCGGGCCGAAGACGCGGCGGAACTGCTCGGCACGGTGCGGTCGCTGGGCGATCGCGTGGGATACCAGGCCGAGGCGATGGACGCCGAACTGGCGGGCTACCTCGCGGAGATACCGTCGGGCAGCCCGCCGGACCGGTTCGCGGCGGCTGAGGCGCGCGGACGGGACCGTTCGGTGGAGCAGACGATGGCCTGGCTCCGGTCAGCCCCGCCGTTCGGGGATCAGCGGGTCGAGGGCGTGGTGGTCGCCGGCGAGCTCGAGTCCTCGGGCAGCTGGACGCCGGTGAGGTTCCCGCAGTGCGCGAGCAGGTCGTCCAGCAGTGCCGGGTCCAGGCTGGCCTCGGACGGCCGCCAGTCGCGCTCGCTGAAATAGTGCCCGCTGACCAGCACGTCGGGATCGGTGCCGGTAGCGAGGCGCACCTGGGCCCGCGCGGCGTCGCCGGGGCTCGTCGGCGCCATGTCGCCGCCCATCTTGGTCCGCACCCACCCGGGGTCGACCGCGTTGCTCAGGGTCCCGGGCCAGCGACGGGCGACGGCGACGGCCAGCATCAGGTCCAGCAGCTTGGAGGTGGAGTACACCTCGGTCCCGTTCCACGGGCGACTGTCGTACTGCAGGTCGGCGAGGTCGACGACACCGTCCGCGGCCATCGCCGATGACACGAACACGAGGCGCTCCGGCTGGGCGAGCAGTGCCGTCAGCAGGTACGGCGCGAGCACGTTGACCTGGAAGGTCGACTCCAGCCCGTCGCCGGTCAGTTCCCGCTCCGGGCTGTCCAGCCGGGCGATCCCGGCGTTGTGCACGATGGTGTCGAAGCGTCCGAAGGCGGCCAGCGACCCGGCGAGCGCCTTGGTCTCGTCGAGCGAGCGCAGATCGCCCACCGCGATCCCGGCCGCCGCCGGGAACGCCGCCTTGGCGATCGCCGCCCGTTCCTCGTTGCGGGCGTGCAGGACGACGCGATGCCCCTCGGCGAGGAGCTGGGCCGCGGTTCGCATGCCGATGCCGTCAACCGAGCCGGTAACAAGAATGTTGCGCATGAAGTCCCTTTCGTCGTGTGGCGCTCCACGATGGCGGCAACGGTTGGGAATCGGCTGGAACTTCGTTGGAGGCTCCCGCCGTACAGATGTCAGGCATTTGCGTTACAGTTGCGTCCTGACCCGGGCTGACGGGTGAAAGACGGAGGCGACCATGACCCGTTCGGCAACGGAGCGTTCCTGATGCGCGGGCCGGTTCGGGGGGTTCCGCTGGCCACGCAGGTCAGCGACGAGTTCCGCCACCTGATCACCTCCGGGCGGTGGCCGGTCGGGCGGAAGATCCCCGGCGAGCACGACCTGGCCGCCGAGCTCGACGTCAGCCGGGCGACCGTGCGGGAGGCGCTGCGCGGACTGAGCATCACGGGCCTGCTGGAACCCCGGATCGGCGACGGCACCTACGTGCGCGCCACCAACGAGATCACCGGGCTGCTGGCCCGCGACGACCTGTCGTCACTCGAGCACGTCCTCGACGCCCGGGCCGGCCTCGAAGCCGCCAGCGCCCGGCTCGCGGCCCAGCACGCCACCCCGGCGGCGCTCGCCGACCTGGTGTCGGCCTTCGACGCGAGGAGCCGTGCGCACGACGCCGGCGACCTGACCGCCTACTCCAAGGCCGATGCCGACTTCCACCGGGCGGTCATCCACTCCAGCGGCAACCCGCTGCTCATCCGGCTGCACGCCGCGGTCGCCGAGCTGATCGAAGCGTCCATCGAGCGCACCGCCGTGCTGCCGGAGGATCCCGAGGTCGGCGCCACCCATGCCCGGCTGTTGCGCGCGATTCAGCACCACGACCCGCAGGCCGCCGCCGACGCGGCGTACGCGCTGAGCGCCTCGGTCAAGTCCGCCGCACCCGAACCGTCCGAACAGCCCTGACCCCGTGAGGTTCCCCGTGACGCACAGCACCTTCCCGCCGACGATCCTCGACCTGGCCGACGTGACCTTCCGGCGGGACGGCAAGCAGATCCTGCACGGCGTGTCCTTCACCGTCGCCCGCGGCGAGCACTGGGTGATGCTCGGCCCGAACGGCGCGGGCAAGAGCACCATCCTCGGCTTCTGCGGTGCGGTCACCCACCCCACCACCGGGACCGTCGACGTGCTCGGCCACCAGCTCGGCCGCGTCGAACTCCAGGCCCTGCGCCGGCGGATCGGCCACGTCAACCCGCGCCACCCGTTGCGTTCCCCGCTGACGGTCACCGAGGTCGTCCTGACCGGCATCACCGGCTCCATCGAGACGCCGATGCGCTGGCGGCCCACTCCCGCCGAGCTCGCCCGTGCCCGCGAGCTGATCAGCCTGCTCGGCCTCGACGGCAAGGCCGAGGACATCTGGCCGACCCTGTCGCAGGGCGAGCGTGGCCGCACGCTGATCGCCCGGGCCCTCGTCGCCGACCCGGCACTGCTGCTGCTCGACGAGCCTTCCACCGGCCTCGACGTCGCCGCCCGCGAACAGCTGCTCGACACCATCGACCTGCTCACCCGTACCCATCCCGACCTCACGTCGGTCCTGGTCACCCACCATCTCGAGGAACTGCCCGAGACGACCACCCACGCACTGCTGCTCTCCGGGGGCCGGATCGTCGAGGCGGGCCCGACCAGCGAGGTGCTCACCAGCGAGCACGTGACCGCCACCTTCGACCACCCGATCGAGGTCGAATACCGCGACGGACGGTGGATCGCCCGCACCGCGAAGACCAGGGCCACGCAACGACGAGGCTGAGCGCGGGCCGGCGGCGTCACGTACCGCTGCCTGCAGCGTTACATCGAGCAACCGGAATGGGAGCCGCCCGTCCGTACCCGCGCCGATGCAGTCCGTGCAGGCGATCAAGATCACATGTCAGAAAGCGGACGACCCCTCGACGAACCGGTTTCGACCCGGTAGGCCTACCCGGTACACATTCAACGGGAGGCACCAATACCATGACCACACCCCAGCAGCAGCAGCCGCCGCAGGAGCAGCAGCCCCTGCAGCAGCCCGTCGCGCCGCAGCCGGCCAAGAAGGGCATCAAGGTCCCGCGGCTGGTGATCTCGCTCGTCGTCCTGGTCGTGCTGGGCGGCGTCGGCTGGTACCTCAGCCGCGACGACGCGCTGAACGCCAAGGTCGGCGACTGCCTGCACCAGAAGGGTGCGAACGACCTGTCGATCGTCAAGTGCGACAGCGCCGACGCGGACTTCTCGGTGCTCGGCCGGGTCGAGAACAAGACCGAGAGCGAGGTCGACGCGAAGGACGTCTGCGACCAGTGGGCGGACACGTCGGCCACGTACTGGGAGGGCAAGCCGGGCCAGAAGGGCACGGTTCTCTGCCTGAAGGCCACCAAGTAAGACCCTTCGTGGTACCGCGGGCCGCCACCCGGCCCGCGGTACCACTGCGGTCAGGGCGCCGCCGTCACCGCGCCCTCAGGGGACGAGCACGAGTTTGCCGTGAACATGGCTTCCCTGGCTGAGCCGCTGCACCTCGGCGGCGCGTTCCAGCGGATAGGTGCCGGCTACCGCGGTCGTCAACCGGCCGCGCGCGGCCAGCTCCGCCAATGCGGCCAGGTCGCCCGTGGACCAGTCCTTCGGCGTGCCGGCACTGAACGTCACGCCCAGCTCCGCGGCGGCCGGGTCGGCGATGGTGATGATCCGGTCGGTTCCTCCGCGCAGCACGATGGAGTCGTGGAGCGCACCCTTGCCGGCCACGTCGAACACGGCGTCGACCTGCCGGCCCGATGCGCGAACCCGCTCGACGAGGCCCTCACCGTAGAGCATCGGGATGGCGCCCAACGACCGGACATAGTCCTGGTTCTCTTCGCTCGCGGTGCCGATGACCGTTGCGCCGCGGGCGACAGCCAGCTGCACGGCGATGGTCCCCACCGACCCGCTGGCCCCGTGGATGAGCACGGTCTCGCCGGCTCGTACTCCCAGGAGGTCCAAGCCGCGCTCGGCGGTCTCGCCGGCGGTGGGCAACGTGGCCGCATCGGCGAACGACAGCCCGGCCGGGATGTGAGCGATCCGGCTGGCCAGGGCGTACTCGGCGTACGAACCGGCCGGGGCGTCGGCCCAGCCGAGCACCGGCTCGCCCACCGCAACATCCGTCACATCTTCCCCGACCGCGTCGACGACGCCGGCGACGTCGATGCCGGGGATCGCCGGCAACGTGGTCGGGATGATGGCCTGCATCGCGCCGGATCGGATCGTGGAGTCCACCGGGTTGACCCCGCTCGCACGGACCCTGATCCGTACCTGCCGCGGTCCTGGATCGGGCACGGGAACCTCGGCCACGTGCAGCACCTCCGGGCCGCCGAAGGTGTCGAACCGTATCGCCTTCATGTCGCAGGTCCCTTCATCGTCGGTCGCGTAGTCGCTCGGACCTCAGCGGATGTCCGGTGGGCCGGGGTGCCTGAGGTCCTGCGGCAGCGGTTCGGCCGGGCTGTACATCACCGGTGCGGAGCCGTCGGCGAGGGCGGCCGGCGAGTCCGTCAGCCGGAACCGGTCCCTGACCCGGCCGAGGAAGTCAACGTCCGCCAGGCGCAGGAGCTTGGCGCGCCGGGGCCCGGCGTAGACGGAGACCCAGTCGCCGGGGTCCAGCACGCCGCGGAGCTGGCCGTCGAGGGTGACGGCCACCCGCCCGGATCGCTCGAGGACCCGGACGGCGACACGCTGGTCCCGCGCGGCGAGGACGAGGCTGCGGTTGAAGACCATGTGCGGGGCAACCGGCGTGAAGACCAACGCGTCGAGATGTGGCGAGACGATCGGGCCGCCGGCGGCGAAGCTGTACGCGGTCGACCCGGTCGACGTCGCGATGATCAGCGCGTCGGCCGAGTAGGAGGCGAAGAGCCGGCCGCTGACGTAGACGGCGAGACTCGCCTGACGATTTCGCACGAGCTTCTCGAAGACCACGTCGTTGAGCGCAATCACGTCGAGCGGCACGCCCCAGCCCACCTGCGTCGCATCGCTCGGACGAACCCGCGGCGGCGGTAGCGCCGGGCCACGGCCGTAGCGCAGCAACACCTGCATGTCAGAGGGGATCTCCAGCGGGCGCGAGGCCCGCATGGTCAAGGTGAGCCGGGCGTCGACGGCGAACTGCCCGGTGTGCACGGCGTCGAGCGCCGCGGCGACGTCGCTCGCCTCCACCTCCGTAAGGAATCCCACGCGACCGACGTCAACGCCCAGCACCATCGCGTCGATGGCGGCCGCGACCCGCACGCCCCGCAGGAACGTGCCGTCGCCGCCGACAGTGACGATGAGACCCGGGTAGCCGGCGCGCGCGGCCTCGTCCGCCGGGCTCAGGCGGCCGCCCTCGGGCGAGGAATCCCATACGTCGATGTCGACGCACTCGATGCCCCGCTCGCCGGCCCAGCGGCGGACGTCCCCCGCGGCCGAGAGCGCCGCCGGCCGGCCGCCGTGCACGACGAGCCCTATCCGATCAATCATGGACGCTCCTCCAGTGCATCCCGTCGGCGGACGGGGCGGGAGCCGGCGATCGGAGGTTCAGACCTGGACCAGCCCGCCGTCGACGAAGAGCTCCGCTCCGGTGGTGAACGAACTCTGGTCCGAGGCGAGGAACACGGCTGCGGCGGCGACCTCGTCGGCGCGTCCGAGCCGGCCGAACGGCACCAGGTCTCCCATGGCGTCCGCCAACTGCTGGTCGCTCTGCGCCGTGGCCCCCAGGCCGCGGATGCCGGGGGTCTCGATCGGGCCCGGGCTGATGGCGTTGACCCGGATGCCGCGGCCCGCGAGCTCGGCGGCCCAGGTGCGGGCGAAGTTGCGATCGGCGGCCTTCGTGGCGCTGTAGACGCTCATCGCCTCCACACCCATCGACGCATTGGTGGACGCGAGCACGATCACCGAAGCGCCACGCGGCATCAGGGGGAGTGCCTTCTGGACCGTGAAGAGGGTCCCCTTGACGTTGACGTCGAAAGCCCTGTTGTACTGCTCCTCGGTGATCTCCCCGAGCCGGGCCAGCTCGCCGATCCCGGCGTTGGCCACCACCACGTCCAGCCGTCCACTGCGCGTCTCGATGGTCGTGAAGAGCCGGTCGAGATCAACGAGCCTCGACACATCGCCCTGGACGCCGATGGCCCGTTCGCCGACGGCTTCCACGGCCGCGTCCAGCTCCTCCTTGTGCCGGCCGGTGAGGTACACGACGGCGCCTTCGGCGGCGAACCGGCGAGCGATAGCCAGACCGATTCCGGCCGAACCACCGGTCACCAGCGTCGTCTTCCCATCGAGCTGTCCCATGACGCCCACCTCCTTGAAACAACGAGTTGCAACAACGAGTTCGGCTACCTCTGCGCGACTTGATACCGGTCCCCACATCCCGCATCCACGCCGTGCCCACCGCGACGACACGCGTCAGGCGCCGACGGTCTCCCGCCGTCGCACGCGGGGCAGGACCTCGGTGGCGTACATGCTGCAGAACTCTTGGTAATGCGGGCCGACGTTGGCGACGTACACCTCGTCGTAGCCGGCCCTGTCGTACTGCTCGATCATGGCCAGGTGGCGGTCGGGGTCCGGGCCGAGCACGACCACGTCCTTGAGCATGTCCGGCGTGACCAGGCGGCTTGCCTGCTCGAAGTGGCGGGGTGACGGCAGTACCACGGTCAGTTCCCCGGGTAGGGCCATGTTGCGCCACTTCTCGTGCGCGATGCGCAGCGCCTCGCCCTCGGTCCGGGCGTAGCACCCGAAGAAGGCGGCCTGGGTGGGTTTGGATCCGCCTCCGCCGGCACGGAACCGCTGCACCAGCTCGGGCTCCGGCGTGACGCCGATGTACCCGTCGGCGATCCGCGCGGCGAGCTTGACGGCCTTCGGTCCGAGGGCGGACATGTACACCTTCGGCGGCTGATCGGGCAGCGTGTAGATCCGCGCGTTCTCCACGGTGTAGTGCGCACCGTGGTGAGTGACGACCCTTCCGGTCCACAGCTTGCGCATGACCTCGACGGCCTCTTCGAGCATGGCGAGGCGGACGCCGGCCGGCGGCCAGGGGTCGCCGAGGATGTGCTCGTTGAGGGCTTCACCGGTGCCCACTCCCAGGGTGAACTTCCCGCCCGTGAGCACCGCGCTGGTCGCCGCAGCCTGGGCGACGACCGCCGGGTGGATGCGAACCGTGGGACAGGTCACCGCGGTGGTGATCGGCAGTGAGCAGACCTGGCTGAGCGCGCCGATCATCGACCAGACGAACGGGCACTGGCCCTGCTCGTCCAGCCAGGGATGGTAGTGGTCGGAGATCCACAGCGCCTCGAAGCCGGCCTGCTCGGCCGCCGTGGCCCGTTCGATCAGGTCCGCCGGCCCGTTCTCCTCGCAGGACAAGACATACCCGAGCCTCATACGGGCTGGCCTACCCGCTGCCGCACCGACTACGCCACCCCGGCCGAAGGGGGACCGGCGGGTGAGCGGGCCCGTAACGACCCGGCGGCGGCACCCGCCCGGCCTACGGTGGCGCCGTGGAGGAGTTCACCGTGAACGTCCCCGACGACGCCCTCGACGACCTGCGGCGCCGGCTGACCCGGGCGCGCTGGCCGGAACCGGCGACGGTGCCGGACTGGAGTCAGGGCGTGCCCGCCGGCTGGCTGCGGGAGCTGTGCGACTACTGGGCCGGCGGCTACGACTGGCGCCGCTTCGAGCACCGGATCAACAGCGTGCCGCAGTTCGTCACCGACGTGGACGGGCTCGGCATCCATCTGCTCCACGTCCGGTCGCCGCAACCGGACGCGCTGCCGCTCGTGCTGACACACGGCTGGCCGGGCTCCGTCGTGGAGTTCCTCGACGTCCTCGGCCCGCTCACCGACCCGGTCGCACACGGCGGCGACGCCGCCGACGCCTTCCACGTGGTGTGCCCGTCGCTGCCCGGGTTCGCGTTCAGCGGGAAGCCGGTCGAGCCGGGCTGGGGACCGCCCCGCATCGCCGCGGCGTGGGCGGTGCTGATGAGCCGGCTCGGCTATGAGACCTTCGGCGCGCAGGGCGGCGACTGGGGTGCGACGGTGACGACCCACCTGGCCGCGCAACATCCCGACCGTGTCGTCGGCATCCACCTCAACTTCGCGCCGCGGGCCGTCCCACCGTCCACAGCGGACACCGCCGAGGAGCTGACCGACTTCGAACGGCGCAGCCTCGCCGACCAGGCGTACCACAGGGCATGGGGGAGCGGCTACGCCCTGGAGCAGGCGACCCGCCCGCAGACGATCGGCTACGCGCTGGTCGACTCGCCGGTCGGCCAATGCGCCTGGATCGCCGAGAAGTTCTGGGCGTGGACCGACCACGCCGGCGACCCGCTCACCGCCCTGACCCGCGACCAGATCCTCGACGACATCAGCGTCTACTGGCACACCGGGACCGGCGCCTCATCGGCGCGCATCTACTGGGAGGACGGGTTCGCGCGCGGCGGCGGGTGGCAGGTCCCGCGGGTGAGCGTGCCGGTCGGCGTCTCGGTGTTCCCGAAGGAGATCACGCGGCCGTCGCGGCGCTGGTGCGAGCGGCAGTACGCCGACCTGCGCTTCTACGAGCAGCCCGACCGGGGCGGCCACTTCGCCGCGTTCGAACAACCGGACCTGTTCGTCGACCAGGTGCGCCGTGCGTTCCGGGAGATGCGCTAGCACAGGGTGCGCCCGCGCTGGCGCGACCGAGGGCGGCCGCGCTGCGCGAGCGTGTGCCCCGGTGGTTCAGCTGCCGGCTGCCGCGCGCCTGATCAGGTCGGCGACCGCGTCGGGTTGGGAGACGTAGATGGCGTGGCTGCCGGCGACCTCGACGACGGCCGAGCCCGCGCGTTCGGACATCGCCCGCTGGGCCGGCGGCGGGATCATCCGGTCGTCGGTGGCGACCAGGTACCAGCTGGGCTTGGTACGCCACGCGGGTTCGTTGACGGCGCCGGCCAACGCGTCCACGCCCCACGGCACCTGCGAGTCGGCGAGGAACGTGGCCTGGTCGGCCGGAAGGTCACCGGCGAACGAGGCGTGGAACTTCTCCCGGTCGAGGAAGAGGAAACCGTCGACGGGCGGCAGGATCGGCGGGACCGGTGCACCCGGGGGCGGATCGGCGATGAGGGAGTTCACCGACTCGCCCTTGTCGGGCGCGAACGCGGCGATGTACACCAACGCGGCCACCCGCGGGTGGTTGCCGGCCTCGCTGATCACGGCTCCGCCGTACGAGTGCCCGACCAGGATCGCGGGACCGTCCTGACGGTCGAGGACGAGCCGGGTCGCCTCGACGTCGCCGTCGAGCGACAAGGTGGGGTTCTGCACGACGCTGACGCGGTACCCCTCCCGCGTCAGCCGGTCGTACACCGGCTGCCAGCCGGACCCGTCGACGAAGCCGCCGTGGACGAGCACGACGTTGGAGACTGCTGGCGAGGTCATGACCTATCACTCCTCATGCGCTGGATCGGTGCGACGCGAGTGACGGTAGGCGGCCGGCGGCTCCGGTCGATTGCGTCAAATGACTGGTCCGCGTCAAGCGCTCGACGCCGGCGGCTCGGTGGCGCCGGTGTCCGCCAGCGCATCCCGGAGGGCCGCGCGTGAGGTGATCCCCAGTTTCGGGAAGGTCTGGTACAGGTGGGTACCGACTGTCCGGGGCGACAGGAAGAGCCGTTCGCCGATCTGCTTGTTGGTCAGGCCGGCGGCCGCGAGCTCGGCGATCTCGCGTTGCTGCGGCGTCAGCGCGCCCGGACCGGCCGGGGCCAGGTGACCCGCGGTCTGGCCGGTCGCGCGCAGTTCGGCCGCCGCACGTGCCGCCCATGGGCGGGCGTCCAGCCGCTGGAAGGTGTCCAGGGCGGCGGTCAGGTGCCGGCGGGCCTCGGTCGGGGCCTTGCCGCGCCGCAGCCGTTCGCCGTAGGCGAGCGCGATCCGGGCGCGATCGAACGGCCAGCGCTCGCCGCCCGTGACGGCGAGCGCCGCAGCGAACCGGGCCGGCGCCTCCTCGTCGGTCGCGACCAGGGCGGCGGCCCCTTCGATGGTCATGGCCAGCCGAGCGGACACCCCGGCCACGCCGGAGGCGCGGGCCGCGGAGACGTGCGCTGCCGCCTCGGCGCTTCGTCCGGAACGCACCGCCGCCTCCACCACATCCATGATCACCCAGAGTGCGTGCGGCACGTGGTCGGCCAGCTCACCGACGGGGGTGATCACCGTGGCGTGCCGGTACGCCTCCTCGAAGTCCCCGCGGCCGAGCGCATCCGTCAGCATCGCCTGGGCGGCGATACGCGGGACGAGGCCGGCGCGGCGCGGGGTGGCCCACATCGTCATCCGGTCGGTGAGCCGCTTGACGGTCTCGTGCTCGCCGCGCGCGGCGGCCAGCATCGCCAGCAGGTACAGGCCGATGCATTCCAGCAGCCGGTAGTTGTGGGTGCGGCACAGTGCGACGTGTTCCTCGGCGAGCGGCCGCATCTCGTCCCACTCGCCGGTCATCATCTGGTCCAGGCCGAGCAGGGAACGGGCATGCAGGGACAGGGTGACGGCCGCGCCGCGGTCGTCGCTCAGGATGCGGGTCAGCGCGGTGCGGCAGAACGTGAGCCGGTCGACGAACATCGCGGACAGGCCGACCCTGACGCTCCACACCGGGTCGGCCTGGTCGGTCAGGTCGGCGATCGCCCGGTCGAGGCGGCCGAGCAACGCCGGCGCGGTGCGCGCCGGGTCGGCGAACGTCCCGGCCAGCAGCGCGAGCAGCTCGGGCACCGGAGGAGTGAGCCGGGCGAACGCGGCGCGGAACGGCTCCCACAGCTCGGCCCGCCCGCCGAAGTAGCACACCCAGCCGAGGGTGTAGAGCGCCTCGACCAGGGTGGCGTTGCCGCCGTCGTACGGCGTCGGCTGCATCTCGATGGCGCCGACCAGGAGCCGGTGGGCGGTGTCGACGTCGCCTTCCCCGCTGAGCAGCAGGTGATGCGCGGCGGCGACCGCGGACACGAGCGGCCGGTCGCCGTCGCTCTCGCGGGCATCGGCGAGCAGGCGGGGGACATCGCGCAGGTCACCGGTCACGACCGCGCCGAGGTACGCCGCTTCGGCGAGCCGGCGGCCGCGGTCGGCGCCCGCCGGGCTGAGGTCGGCGGCATACAGCAGGGCGGTGACCGCCCCGGCGGCGTCACCACGGCTGCGGGCCGTGTGCGCGGCGTCCTCGAGCAGGCGGGCCACCCCTTCGTCGGTGCCGATGGTCGCCTGGGCCAGGTGCCAGGCGCGCCGTTCCGGGCGGTGCGCCAAGCTCCCGGCAAGATCGGCGTGCGCGCGCACGCGATCGTCCACCGTGGAGAGATCGACCACCGCCGACCGGGTCAGCGGGTGGTGGAACGCCACAGTGCCGGCGTGCTCGTCGACGTGGACCAGGCCGGCCCGCTCGGCCGGGGCCAGCGCCGCGAGGCCCCCGTCACCGGTGGCGAGCGTGTCCAGCCTGCCCGTGCCGTCCAAGGCGGCCAGCAGCAGGAGGTGCCGGGTCGGTTCGGGCAGACCTCGCACCCGCGACTCGAATGCCGCCTGGAGGCGGCGGTTCAGCGGGAGTACCTCGGGCAGCGATCCCATTCCGGACTGCTGGCGATCGGTGAGCGCCAGCGGAAGCTCCAGCAGCGCCAGCGGGTTGCCCTGGGCCTCCGCGAGCAGGCGCCGCCGGACCCGGGGAGCCAATGCCGGAAACCGCTGGGCGACCAGCGTCGTCGCGGCCCGCTCGTCGAGCGGCCGGACCTCGTGCTCCCGCAGCCCCGCCCGGTCGAAGAAGCTCTCCTCCCCGATCCGGTACGCCGCCAGCAGCCCGACCCGGGCCGGCAGGCGGCGCGCGAGGATCGCGAACACCATGGCGCTCGCCCGATCCAGCCACTGCAGATCATCGAGCATCAGCAGCACCGGCCCACCCGCCGCCGCCCGGTCGAGCAGCGCCAGAGCCGCATTGGCGATCATCAGCAGGCCGGGCGGCGACCCGTGGCGAACGCCCAACGCGACACCGAGCGTCCGCCGGTGCGCCGGGCTCAACCCCGCGAGATCCTCGATCAACGGGCGCAGCGCCTGGTGCAGGGCCGCGAAGCTGTACGCCGCCTCGAACTGCGTGCCGGAAGCCACCAGAATCCGCGTCCCCGCCGCCGTGGCGTACCCGGTCGCGGCCCCCAGCAGTACCGTCTTGCCGACACCGGGCTCGCCGAACAGCAACAGGGCGCCGCCCACACCCCCTGATCGATCCACGAACGAGCGCAGCACGAACAGGTCGTCGTCACGACCGACAATTTCGGCTTCGCCACCGCCAACCGCCGTGCCACCGGCAGACTCATCGCGCACGTGGGCCGCCGAGGACTCGAACCCCGGAACCGCCGAACCCCGTGACCATCTCCGGCCCGCTACCCCCGCATCCTAAGGGTTGCGTTGAGGGCAGCTCGGGTGACGCCGGTTGCTGTACCGTGCGCCGTGACCTACTTCGCGGACCTGACGCCCTACGCCTACGGCGGCGACGACGACACCGACACGCTGCAGTACGACTGGGGCTACGTGGACTACCGCCCGGAGTACGAGCGGCGCAACGTCGGCTGGCTGAGCGCGGAGCACCCGTTCGAGCGGGGCCCGGTGCCGGACTGGTTCGCCGGCGCGTTGCTCGACGCGATCGGCAATCCGTCCGTCAACCAGTACCGCGGCCTGCACGACTGCGAGTTCTGCCCGCCCGGCGAGGGCCGCGGCATCGTCGATCCGCGGCCGGGCCGGAGCTTCCTGGCGTACCACGAGATCCGGGTGCCGGCCGGGCCGGGCGTGATGTTCGCGGCGCCGGCGCTGATCTGGCACTACGTGACCGCGCACGAGTACCGGCCGCCGGCGGAGTTCGTCGAGGCGGTGGGGCGCTACGACGCCGGGTGGGCGACGCAGCCCGGCCCCTGGATCCCCGCCGACGCGGAGCACCTTGTCTACGGCGGCCCGGACCCCGACTTCGACGAGTAGCGTGCCGGGAGGCGAGGCCGCCGAGGACACGGCGGCTACGGAGTCAGGATCAGCCTGGCGTGAGCGCCGCGCCGTTCCTGCTCCCAGGCGCTCGCGACCTCGGCCAGCGGCAGCCGGATCACGTCGACGGCGATCTCGCCGAGGGCGGCGCGCTCGGTGAGGTTCCGGTATGCGTCGCGCCGCTCCTGCAGCGGGGCGCGGAAGACCACGAACGAGAGGATCTCCAGGTCGGCGGCGCGGATCACCGCCGCGGGGAGGTCGATGGTGGGGGCGGAGGAGGCGCCGATCTGGATGTGCCGTGCCCCGGGTGCGACGGCCTGCATGGCCGCCAGGGCCGGTTCGCCCCACAGCGGGTCGATGATGACGTCGATCCCGTGGTCGCCGGCCGCCTGCCGGAAGGCGGACGGCAGGTCGGTGCCGGGGGAGAGGACCACCGTGGCGTCCGCGCCGTGCTGTCGTGCCCACCGCAGGCGGTCCGGGTTGCGGGCGGCGGCGATCACGTGGGCGGCGCCCAGGGACTTGGCGGCTTGGACCGCGACGGAGCCCACCGCTCCGGTCGCGCCGAGGACGAGCACCGATTCGCCCGGCTGCAGCCTGGCCCGCCAGCTCAGGGCGAGCCAGGCGGTCAGGCCGGTGTTGCCCAGCGCGGCCGCGGTGGCGTCGTCCACGCCGGCGGCCACGTCGAGCAGGTCGGTATCGGACACCAGGGTCTGTTGGGCCCAGGAGCCGTACGGCGCCACCGGGGCGTCGAAGTAGACCCGACGGCCGTGGGCCGTCCGGCCGACCCCGTCGGACCCCACCACGGACGGAATCGGAGGCGGCCCGGTGTAGAACGAGCCGGACGCCTTGGCCAGGTCCAGGTGGTTCACGCCGGCGGCTGCCACGTTCACCACGACCTGACCCTCGCCGGGTTCGGGCTCGGCGAAGTCCCCGAAGTGTGGCGGGACACCCACGTGGTCGAGTACCGCAGCCTTCATGCTCCAACCGTAGTTCCGTCCCGGGCGCCCGGCGGGCGGCGCGGCGGGTGAAGGCGAGGGCCGCGGCCGCGTGCATCACCTGGAGCGGGCGAGTCGTACACCACCGCGAAGGGTGCAGCCTGGATTGACGGAGAGGCGGGGGCCGTGGATCGGGTCTTGATCGGCGCCGTGGAGATCACGCGCGTGGTGGAGTTGCAAGGACTGAGCCGGACGGTGGACGAGATCTTCCCCGATACGCCGGCGGATACCTGGCGCGCGAACACCTCATGGCTCGCGCCGGACTTCTGGGACCCGGGCACCCGCGCGTTCCGGGCGTTCGTGCAAACCTGGGTGCTGCGCTACGAGGGCCGGACGGTGCTGGTGGACACCGGTATCGGCAACGGCCGGGACCGGCCGCAGTTCCCGCGGTTCGCCAACCTGCACACGGACTACCTCGACCGGCTGGCCGCCGCCGGCGTACGTCCGCAGGACGTCGATCTCGTCGTGAACACCCACATCCACGCCGATCACGTCGGGTGGAACACCCACCTCGTCGAGGGATCCTGGACTCCGACGTTTCCCAACGCCTCCTACGTCGTCGCGCGCGCCGACTACGAGTACTTCCACCCGGACAGCGTCATCTACACGCGTGCGCCCCGGACGGAGGACGAACGGCGACAGCTCGAGTGCCACCGGTTGCTCTTCGCCGACAGCATCGCGCCGATCGAGCAGGCCGGCCAGCTGCGGCTCTGGCAGGACGGCCACCGCATCGACGGCGTGCTGCGGCTGGAGGCGGCCCCCGGTCACACGCCCGGCTCCGCGGTCGTCTGGCTCGAGACGCCCGACGCCCGCGCGGTGTTCGTCGGAGACCTCGTGCACAGTCCCGTCCAGTTCCTGCACGCCGACGAGCGCTGCAGCTTCGACGTCGACCCGCAGCAGGCTCGTACCTCCCGGCGCCGCATCCTCGACGCCGCCGCCGGAAGTGGGGCCATCGTGTTTCCGGCCCACTTCGGCGGACACGGCGCGGCCCGCATCGGCCAGGGCCGCGGGGATGAGGATTTCGTCGTACAGCAGTGGGTCGACCTGCCCTCCCGGTGACGGGAGCCGTGAACGATCCCACTTTCAATCAACATCTGTCATCGTCTTGACGCTCAACAGCACCGCTCCGAACACTGGGAACGTTCACGGTTACACTCCCGAGCGAAGGAGTACCAGTGCTCCGGAATCCCCGCACCCGCCGCGTCGCCGCCATCATCGGCGCGGCCGCGATCGGCGCCGCCCTCGCCGTCGCCAACGCCGCGCCCGCCGGCGCGGCGACCATCACCATGCGCGGCGCCGACGTGTCGTCGCTGCAGCGCAGCCTCGACCTCGGCGCGAAGTACTACAACGCCTCCGGCACCGCCGCCGACCCGCTCGACATCCTCAAGGGCGTCGGGGTCAACTACGTGCGGCTGCGCATCTGGAACAACCCGGCGAGCGGGTACAACAACCTCGCCAAGGTGCTCGTGCAGGCCAAGGCCGCGAAGGCCAAGGGCCTGCAGCTGATGATCGACTTCCACTACTCCGACACGTGGGCGGACCCCGGCAAGCAGTACAAGCCGGCGGCGTGGGCGTCGCACAACATCTCGGCGCTGCAGACGGACGTGTACAACTACACGCTCTCGGTCTGCAACGCGCTCAAGGCGCAGGGCACCACGCCCGACAGCGTGCAGATCGGCAACGAGATCAACGTCGGCATGCTGTGGAACGACGGCAAGGTCGTCAACAACGACTTCACGAACCTGAGCCTGCTGCTGAAGTCCGGCTACAACGCCACGAAGGCCTGCAACAGCGGCACGCAGGTCATCATCCACACCGCTGACGCCGACAGCGACGCCAACGCGCGCTGGTTCTACGACGGCATCAAGGCCAAGGGCGTCACCTGGGACATCACGGGCCTGTCGTACTACTGCATGTGGCACGGCACCCTGTCGAACCTGTCCACGGTGATCGGCGACGTGCGCACGCGCTACGGCAAGCCGGTGATCCTGGCCGAGACGGCGTACCCGTTCACCTCAGCCAACGCCGACTCCGAGGCGAACTCGGTGAGCGGCTCGGCGCCGTGCTCGGGCTACCCGGCCACCTGGGCGGGCCAGGCCAGCGAGTTTACGGCGGTGCAGAACACGGCCCGCTCGGCGGGCGCGATCGGCGTCTTCTACTGGGAGCCGACCTGGTACGCGATCTCGGGCAACGGCTGGGACCCGGCGAACATCAACGGCACCGGCAACCAGTGGGACAACATGACCCTCTTCGACTGGACCGGCCACATCAACCCGAACGTCTCCTGGACTCCGTAGAACCCTGATCCGTCCGACAGGCCGCCCGGCTTGTCGGCGGCTAGAGAAACACCCGGCGACGGGCCCGGTGCAGCAGCGCCAGGTCCGTCGCCGCCGCCAGGAGATCGCCCGAGACCACGGGCTCCACGAACGCGATGTCCAGGTGCACGTCGCGCAGGGCCAGCTCGGCCAGGGGGCCGGCGTGGCTGCCGGACGGCGTGCGAACCCCGCCGATCAGCAGCACGGTCGCCGACTCCGCCCGGATCGCCCGGGCCACCGCCAGCATCGGGGTCACGACCGTCAGAGCCGGCACGCCGGCGACGAGCGCGGCCAGGCGCGGGCCGAGGCGGCGGCCCGACACGCCGATCGCCATCCCCGGCTGGACCAGCGCCGCCGCGGCCTGCAGGCCGGCGGTGTCGGGCACCGGGATCGGCGGGGGCGCCAGGGGTACCGCGCCACCGTGGACGCGGCGCAGCAGGCCCCGCTCGGCCAGGGCCGACAGGTCGCGGCGGATCGTCGGGATCGAGACGTGGAAGCGGCGGCTGAGCTCCTGCAGACCAACGCCGCCGCGCTGGCGGGCGGCGGCGAGGATCTCGGCGCGGCGCATCTCGATGATCATGTCAGGGCTCCTCGCGCAGGACGACGACCTCTCCGGCGGGGACGGCGACCCCGCGGACCTCGGCGGGCTCGACGCCGTGGTTGATCGCGAACAGGTGGGGCGGGCGGCGCACGAGCTCCAACGTGGACGGCACGGCGGCGCGCGCGGACAGGCCCGCGTCGGCATACACCCGCTCCAGCAGGCGGCTCAGGTCGGCGTCGGCGAGGCGGGTGGAGACGTACCACGCGACGCCCCCGCCGCGCTCGTGGCGGGTCACGGCCGGGCCGCCCGGGGCGGGGCCGTCCACATAGGACAGCACCGCCGTGGCGCCGTCCAGGCGTACGTCCTCCGCCCACACGTCCGCCCGGGAGCCGTCGGAGAGCAGGAGCCGCTCGCCCGAGCGCAGCGGCAGGAACTCCTCGACCGCCAGGCCGAGCACCTCGCGCAGCGCGCCCGGGTAGGGGCCGTCGGGCACGGCGTCGTTGGCGTCGACGACGCCGGAGAAGTACGACACCACGAGCGTCCCGCCGCCGGACACGTAGGCGTCGAGGTTCTTGGCGGCCGCGGCGGTGGTGAGGTACAGCGACGGCACCACGACGAGCGGATAGCGCCCGAGGCCGGCCTCCGGGTGCACGAAGTCCACGGTGAGGTGCGCCTCCCACAGCCGGGCGTAGTAGGCCTCGACCCGTTCGCGGAAGGTCACGTCCACCGACGGGCGCCACTCCAGCTCCAGCGCCCACCAGGCCTCCCAGTCCCAGACCACGGCCACGTCGGCGGCGACCCGGGTGCCGCGCAGGTCACCGAGGGCGGCCAGGCGGGTGCCGAGGTCGGTGACCTCGCGGAAGATGCGGGTGCCGGTGCCGGCCTGCGGCAGCATCGCCGAGTGGAACTTCTCGGCGCCGAAGCGCGAGGCCCGCCACTGGAAGAACATGACGCCGTCGGCGCCGCGGGCCACGTGGGCGAGGCTGTTGCGGGCCAGCTCCCCGGGGCGCTTGGCGATGTTGCGGGGCTGCCAGTTCACCGCGCTGGTGGAGTGTTCCATGAGCAGCCACGGCGCGCCGCCGGCGAGGCTGCGGGTGAGGTCGGCGCACATGGCGAGCTCGACGTGGCGGTCCGCGCGCTCGGAGGCGAGGTAGTGGTCGTTGGCCACGATGTCCACCTCGCCGGCCCACTTCCAGTAGTCCACCCACTTGCAGTTGGCGATCATGAAGTTCGTGGTGATGGGCACCGCCGGCGAGTGCGCCCGCAGCACGTCCCGCTCGCGCCGGTAGTTGGCCAGGTGCGTGTCGGAGCAGAAGCGCAGGAAGTCCAGCTGCTGCGCGGGGTTGACCGCGGTCGGGGCGAGCCGCGGCGGCTCGATCTCGGCCCAGTCGCCGTAGCGCTGGCCCCAGAACGCCGTTCCCCAGGCGGCATTCAGCGTCGCGAGGTCGCCGTGCCGGGCGCGCAGCCAGGCCCGGAACGCCTCCGCGCAGGTGCCGCAGTAGCAGTGCGCGTTGACCCCGGCGAACTCGTTGTGCACGTGCCACAGCGACAGCGCCGGATGGGTGCCGTAGCGGCGCCCGAGCTGCTCGGCGATGTTCGCCGCGGCCGCGGCGTACTGCGGGGAACTGGGGCAGAAGCTCTGCCGCCCGCCCTGGCCGAGCACGTGCCCGGCCCGGTCGACCAGGCGGGCGCCGGGGTGGTTGCGGGCGAACCACGGCGGCGGCGCCGCGGTCGGGGTGCCGAGGTCGACCCGGATGCCGGCGCCGTGCAGCAGCTCCAGGACGCGGTCGAGCCATTCGAAGGTGTACTGCCCGGGCGCCGGCTCCAGCAGCGCCCAGTTGAACATCCCGAGGCTGACCAGGTTGACGCCCGCCTGCCGCATGAGCGCGACGTCCTCGGCCCACACCTCCTCGGGCCACTGCTCGGGCGTGTAGTCCCCGCCGTAGGCGAGCCCGCCGAGCTGCAAATCCGCCACAACCGTGCTCCTGACCGTGAACGTTCCCAAAGGCTCTGCGCGCACTGTAGCGCACACTTGGCCACTTGACACCGAGCTTGACCGAGCCAAAACTGTGAACGCTCCCAGTCGTACACCCCATCGTTTTCGACGACGACTACGTGTTGGAGATCGCTCATGAAGCGCACGACGCGCGCCCTCTTCGCGGCCGCGGCGGCCGGCTCGCTGCTGCTCGCGGCGGCCGGCTGCTCCGGCTCGGACGACAGCAGCTCCTCATCCGGCGGGAAGGTCGAGCTGACCTTCTGGTCCTGGGTGCCGGGCATCGACAAGGTCGTGGACCAGTGGAACACGGCCCACCCCGACATTCACGTCACGGTCAGCAAGCAGGCCCAGGGCGACGAGGAGGTCACCAAGGTCCTCACCGCCAACAAGGCCGGCAACCCGCCGGACCTGTTCCAGGCCGAGTACCAGGCGCTGCCGACCCTGGTCAGCAACGGCGCGGCCGGTGACATCTCGAAGTACGCCGGCGACGCCAAGGCGAAGTTCGCGGCCGGCGTGTGGAGCACGATCACGCTCGGCACCGACGCCGTCTACGCCATCCCGCAGGACTCCGGCCCGATGATGCTCTACTACCGCCAGGACATCTTCGCCCAGCTCGGGCTGAAGGTCCCGGCCACGTGGGACGAGTTCGCGCAGACCGCGAAGCAGGTACGGCAGAAGGACCCGAAGCGGCACCTCACCACGTTCTCGGCCGGCGACCCGGGCTGGTTCGCCGGGCTCGCCCAGCAGGCCGGGGCCAAGTGGTTCGGCGTCAACGGCGACACCTGGTCGGTGCACGTCGACGACGAGGCGACGAAGAAGGTGGCGGACTTCTGGGGCGGCCTGGTCGCCTCCGGCGACATCGACAAGCAGCCGATGTACACCCCCGAATGGAACAAGGCCCTCAACGACGGCACCCTGATCGCCTGGCCGAGCGCCGTGTGGGGCCCCGGCGTGCTGTCGGGCAACGCCCCGGACACGTCCGGCAAGTGGGCCATCGCCGAGCTGCCGCAGTGGAGCGCCGGCGAGCACAAGACCGGCAGCTGGGGCGGCTCCTCCACCGCGGTCGCGGCCAAGAGCAAGCACATGAAGGAGGCCACCGAGTTCGCCATCTGGCTCAACACCGACACCGCCGCGGTCACCGGGCTCATCAACAACGGCGGCATCTACCCCGCCGCCACCGCGGCGCAGTCCGGCGGGGCGCTGTCGAAGCCTCCGGCGTTCTTCAGCAACCAGCCCGAGTTCTACACCCTCGCCCAGACCATCGCCGGCACCGCCGCCGGGGTCACCTGGGGGCCGAACGTCAACGTCACGTACGCGACCTACAAGGACGCCTTCGCCAAGGCCATCACCGACAAGACCGCCTTCCCGGCGGCGGTCGGCGCGATGCAGCAGTCCACCGTGGACGATCTGAAGAAGAACGGGTTCAAGGTCTCCGGATGAGACGGCACTCCCGGCGTACGGCACCGGCCTCGGTGCCGTACGCCTTCCTCTCGCCCGCGATCGTGCTCTTCGCGCTGTTCATGGTGGTGCCGATCGGTTACACGGTGTACCTGTCGCTGCGCCGCGTGAAGGTCAGCGGGCTCGGCCTCGGCGCCGCGGCGCGGGTCGAGTCCTTCGTCGGGTTCGCCAACTACCGTGCGGTCTTCGCCGACGGCGAGTTCTGGCACAGCGCGCTGCGGGTGCTGGTCTACGGCTGCCTGCTCGTGCCGACGATGCTCGGCCTCGCCCTGCTCTTCGCGCTGCTGCTGGACCTGCCGAGGGCCCGGGCGCGGCGGTTCTCGCGGATGGCGATCTTCATGCCGTACGCCGTGCCCGCGGTCATCGCGAGCCTCATGTGGGGCTTCATGTACCTGCCGTCGGTCGGCCCGGGCCAGTACCTGCTCACCCTGGCCGGCGGGCACCCCGTCGACCTGCTCGGCCCGACGAGCATCTACTTCTCGGTGGCGAACATCGCGCTGTGGGGCGGCACCGGCTTCAACATGGTCGTGCTGTTCACGGCGCTGCGGGCGGTGCCGAGCGAGCTGTACGAGGCGGCCCGCATCGACGGTGCCACGGAGTGGCAGATCGCCTGGCGCATCAAGATCCCCATGCTGACCCCGGCGCTCATCATGACGTTCGTCTTCTCGCTGATCGCCACCCTGCAGGTGTTCAGCGAGCCCACCACGCTGCGCCCGCTGACCAACGCCCTGCCGTCGAACTGGACCCCACTGATGAAGATCTACGTCGACGCGTTCGCCCGCGACGACATCAACACGGCGGCGGCCGCGTCTGTAGTCGTCGCGGCGGCGACGCTGGTGTTGTCGTTCGGCTTCCTCCGGCTGGTACAGCGACGTGCCTTCGGGGCGGAGTCGTGAAGAAGTACTCGTTGCTGCCGACGCTGGTCCTGCTGGTCGGGGCCCTGTACTGCCTCCTGCCGATCGTGTGGGTGGTGACCGCGTCCTCGAAGACCAACGGGGAGCTGTTCCGCACCTTCACGCTCGCCCCGGGCACGGCGCTGTTCGACAACATCGCCGACCTCTCGCGGTACCAGGGCGGCGTCTACTGGCAGTGGTTCCTCAACACCGCCCTCTACGCCGGGGTGGGCGCGCTGCTGTCGACCGCCGTGTCCGGCATCAGCGGCTACACCCTGGCGAAGTACCGCTTCCCGGGCCGCGGCGTCGTGTTCAACGTGCTGCTGGCCGGGGTGCTGGTGCCCGCCGTGGTGCTGGCGATCCCGCAGTACCTGCTGCTGGCCCGGCTGCACCTGACCGACACGTACCTCTCGGTGCTGCTGCCGAGCATCCTCAGCCCGTACGGCGTCTACCTGGCGCGCATCTACGCCGCCGCGGCCGTGCCGGACTCCCTCGTCGAGGCGGCCCGCACCGACGGGGCCGGGGACGTGCGCATCTTCCGCAGCGTCGCCGTGCCGTCCATGCTGCCGGGGCTGGTGACGGTGTTCCTGTTCCAGTTCGTGGCGATCTGGAACAACTTCCTCCTGCCGTACATCATGCTGACCTCCGACGACAAGTTCCCGGTGACCGTCGGGCTCTACACGATGCTCAAGCAGGGCAACACCACCCCGGTCCTCTACACGCTGGTGGTGACCGGCGCCCTGCTGTCCATCGCGCCGCTGGTCGCGCTGTTCCTGACGCTGCAGCGCTACTGGCGCGTCGACCTGCTCTCCGGCGCGGTCAAGGGATAGCGCTGGTGCACAATGGCCACGTGCCAGAACCTCGCGAGACCCGGCGCCGCCCCGGCCGCCGCCCCACGATCAACGACGTGGCGGCGGCGGCCGGGGTGAGCCGGGGCACGGTGTCCCGGGTCCTCAACGGCGGCCACGACGTCAGCGACGCCGCCCAGGAGGCGGTCGAGCGCGCGATGCGCAAGACCGGCTACGTGGTCAACCAGCACGCCCGCAGCCTCGTGACCCAGCGCTCGCAGTCGGTGGCGTTCATCCTCTCCGAGCCGCAGGAGCGCCTCTTCGAGGACCCGAACTTCAACGTCCTGCTGCACAGCTGCACCCAGGCCCTGGCCAAGCAGGACATCACGCTGCTGCTGACCCTGGCCAGCAGCCTGGAGGACCGCAAGCGCCTGGGCCGGTACCTCACCGGCGGCCACGTCGACGGCGCGCTGCTCGTCTCCACGCACAGCGGCAACCCGCTCATCCCCGAACTGCTCGCCCGCGGCCTGCCGGTCGTGGCGTGCGGCAAGCCCCTGGGCTACGAGCGCCAGGCCGCCTACGTGGCCGCCGACGACCGCGACGGCGCCCGCCAGATGGTGTCGTACCTGCTCTCCTCGGGCCGCCGCCGCATCGCGACGATCACCGGCCCCCTCGACACGTCCGGCGGCGTCGAACGGCTGGCCGGCTACCGGGAAGCGTTGGGCGGCCAGCCGGAGCTGGTGGCCCACGGCGACTACACCCGCGCCAGCGGCGAGGCGGCCATGCTGCAGCTGCTCGAGCGGGCGCCCGATCTGGACGCGATCTTCGTGGCGTCGGACCTGATGGCGGCCGGCGCGATGACGGCACTGCACCGCGCGGGCCGCCGTGTGCCGGTGGACGTGGCGGTTGGCGGCTTCGACGACAGCCAGATCGCCACGACGACCCAGCCGCTGCTGACGACGGTCCGCCAGTCGTACCCCCGGATCGGCGCCGAGATGGTCCGCCTGCTGCTGAGCCAGATCGACGGCGAAAGCCCGGCCGCGGTCATCATCCCCACCGAACTGGTCATCCGCGAGTCGGCGTAACCAGCCGATCGCAGCCGGGCTCCGTGGTCACTGCCCCGCTCGCGGCGCCGCCTCGGCGAGCCTGCGGTCGGGGGTGAGCTGCGCCGGGTCGGTCCGGAGCTCGATCAACGCCGGGCCGCCGTGGCCGAGCGCCTCGGCGAACGCGGCCGGGAAGTCGCCGGTCTTGGCGACGAGCAGGCCCAGTGCTGAGGTCTCGCGGTGCACGACGTGGCGCACCGTTACGTACTACTCGTCCGGGTTCCAGGCGCGGAGCAGGTCGAACATACGTCGGTCGCCGTTGAGCTGCAGGGAGTCGAGCGGGATGCGGTCGTACAGCATGAGGACCACCTCACTGGCCGTGCCCCGGGCGGCCGCGGCGGCCGCGTCCGGGCCGCCGCCAGCGGTGGTGGGGAGACGGGTGGTCCGTGCGCCGTCGGCGGAGAGCGAGAGGCGCCAGGAGCGGCCCTCGGTGGCGTGGAAGTCGACGGCACCCGGCTCGTGCGGCCAGGCGCTCGTCGTGGCGCAGCAGGTGGACAGGAACTCATCGACACCGTCGAGTGCCACCTCGTCCGGCAGCGGCTGCGGGGCGCCCACGGTGATCTGGACGTCGTAGGTGTGCACCGCGGCCTCCTGGAGCCGGTGCCGGGCGACGGCACCGCAGGTCTGCGGCGACTCCGAATCACCCCACCACGTCCAGCAACCGCGATCCGGGCCGGACTCCCGCAATGCGCTCAGCAACTGCTCCGTGGACTCGGCCGACCAGGCCAGCAGGGCCTCGCGCTCCCGGGGCGCGGCCGGTGCACCCTCCGCCGACGCGGTCTCGGCCGGCGGAGCGTCGGCAGGCCCTGCGGCGACGGTGGCGGCCCAGCGGCGTTCTCCCCGGCCCAGGTGCAGCACCAGGTCCAGCAGCGTCCACTCGGGGCAGGTCGGCACCTGCACGTCAAGGCTGGACGCGGAGGCGACCGCGGCCCGGAACGCGACCGACCGTTCCTCGATCAGCCGCAGCAGGACGGAGAACTCCAGAGGATTTGCCACGCTCACTATCTATCACCGTGCGCCGACAACCGGACAGCGATTTTGACTGCCGACGCGGCGGGCGCCGCAGCCCAGGCCGCGTGCCCTCGGATGATGCAGGTGTCCTGCTCGGATCGGGCATCCTCGGAAGGCACGAGCAACGCTCCATGCATCTTCAGCAAATAGCTACGCAGCGCATAGCCGCGTCGGCTGTGCGAGTCTGGTGGCGTTCACAGGACCGAGAACTGGGCAGGGCGAATGACAGCGGAACTCACCGACAGGTACACCGCACAGACCGGTGATGTACAGATGACCGGGGTCCAGGCGCTGGTCCGCCTGCCGATGAATGTCCGCCGCGCCGATCGCGTCCATGGCCGGGACACCGCCGTGTTCGTCTCCGGGTACGAGGGCTCGCCGCTCGGCGGATTCGACCTGGAACTCCAGCGGCAGGGAAAGCTCCTCGACGACCTGGACGTGGTGTTTCGTCCGGGTGTGAACGAGGAGCTCGCCGCGACCTCGGTGCAGGGCACCCAGCTCGTGGCCGGACTGGACGACGCCAGGGTGGGCGGGGTCACCGGGTTCTGGTACGGCAAGTCCCCGGGCCTCGACCGCGCCACCGACGCCTTACGGCACGCGAACCTGATGGGGACGCACCCGCGCGGCGGCGCGCTGGCGCTCGTCGGCGACGACCCCTCGGCGAAGTCCTCGACCGTGCCGGGCGCGTCGGAGGCCCTGCTCGCCGATCTGGGGATGCCCGTGCTGTTCCCGGCCGACCCGCAGGACGTTCTCGACCTCGGGATGCACGCCGTGGCGATGTCGCGCTTCTGCGGACTGTGGGTCGCCCTGAAGATCGTCACGAACGTCGCCGACGGGGTCGGCAAAGTCCGGGTCGACGGTGACCGCATCGCGCCCGTCCTGCCGCAGGTGACGTGGCGCGGGGAGCCGTTCGAACACCGGATCAACGCCAGGATGCTGCAACCGGCCCTGTCGGAGATGGAGCAGAGCCGCGACGGCATCCGGATCGCCGCCGCCCGAACGTACGCGCGGGCGAACAGGCTCAACCGGGTCGAGGACTTCGGGTCGACGCCCACCATTGGCATCGTGGCCGCCGGGAAGACCTACCTCGACATGCGGCAGGCGCTCGTCATGCTGGGCCTGGACGACGCCGCGCTGCGTGCCCGGGGGGTCCGGCTGCTGCGGCTGGGCATGATCCATCCGCTGATCCCGGACGAGATCACCGAGTTCGCCGCCGGCCTGGACGAGATCATCGTGGTGGAGGAGAAGCGCCCGTTCGTCGAGTCGGCCCTGAAGCAGATCCTCTACGGGAGCGCCGACGCCCCCAGGATCTCGGGCAAGGGGGCGCCCGACGGCACCGCGATCTTCGCCTCGGACGGTGAGCTCGATGCCGACGGCGTCGCCGCCGGACTGGCCCGGCGCCTGGGTGGCCGGCCGGCCGGTCGTGGGGCGCGGCGCACGATCGTTCCGCTGCCCCTGGTCGCCCGGACGCCGTACTTCTGCTCGGGGTGCCCGCACAACCGCTCGACCAAGGTTCCGGACGGCTCGCTGGTCGGCGCTGGTATCGGCTGCCACACCCTCGTGCTGATGATGAGCCCCGACACTGTCGGCGACGTCATGGGGCTGACCCAGATGGGAGGAGAGGGCACGCAGTGGATCGGCATGTCCCCGTTCCTGCGGACGCGCAAGCACCTGCTGCAGAACATCGGTGACGGTACCTTCCATCACTCCGGCAGCCTGGCGGTGCGCGCGTCCGTGGCCGCCGGGATCGATGTGACCTACAAGCTGCTGTACAACTCGGCGGTGGCGATGACGGGCGGCCAGCAGGCGGTCGGCGCGATGTCGATCCCGGCGCTGACGCGGATGCTGACCGCCGAGGGGGTGCGCCGCATCATCGTCACCACGGAGGAGCCCCGGCGGTACCGTGGCGTCCGGCTCGCGCCGGCGGTGGAGGTCTGGCACCGCGACCGGCTGGTGGAAGCCCAGGAGGTGTTGAGCCGCGTCCGGGGTGTCACGGTCCTCATCCACGATCAGGAATGCGCGACCGAGTTGCGGCGCAAGCGCAAGCGCGGGCTCGCTCCCGACCCGGTCGAGCGAGTGATGATCAACGAGCGGGTCTGTGAGGGCTGCGGCGACTGCGGGCAACAGTCGAACTGCCTCTCCGTCCAGCCGGTCGACACGGAGTTCGGCCGCAAGACCGTGATCGATCAGTCGTCGTGCAACAAGGACTTCTCGTGCCTGGCCGGCGACTGCCCGTCCTTCTTGACGGTGGTCCCGGACGTGAAGTCGCGCGCCGGTCGCCGGCGTGCGCCGGCCCTGCCGGCGGACGCGATCGGCGAACCGGCATCGACGTTCGACCTCGCTGCCTCGACCCACACGACGCGCATCACCGGGGTCGGCGGCAGTGGCGTGGTGACGCTCTCGCAGATCCTCACCGCGGCGGCCCTGACCGCCGGCCACGAGGTCCGGTCCCTCGACCAGACCGGCCTGGCCCAGAAGGGGGGAGCCGTCGTCTCCGACATCAGGATCAGCGCGGCGCCGATCGAGCAGAGCAACAAGGCCGCCGCGGGCGAGTGCGATCTCTACCTGGGCTGCGATCTCCTCGTCGCCGCCGACGCCAGGAACCTTGCCGTCGCCGATCCGGACCGTACCGTCGCCGTGGTGTCGACGACCAAGGTCCCGACCGGACGGATGGTGGTCGACTCCTCCGACGGCTTCCCGGACGTGGATGCCACCGCCGCGCGGATCAAGGACGCGACCCGTGCGGCGCAGTCGGTCTTCGTGGACGCGCGCAAGCTGTCCGTGACGCTGTTCGGCACCGACCAGTTCGCGAACATGTTCCTGACGGGGGTGGCGTTCCAGACCGGTTGCCTGCCGCTGCCCGTGCACGCGATCGAGGAGGCGATCAGGCTCAATGGGGTGCAGGTGGAGCAGAACCTGCAGGCATTGCGGCGCGGGCGGCAGTACGTGGCCGACCCGGGCGCCTTCGCTGCCACGGTTGCCGAGCTGACGACCGAGGTGCCCGTGCGCGAGCTGACGGCCGCGCAGCGGCGACTGGTCGACACCGTCGGCGCCCCTGCGGGTTCCGAACTCGAACGACTGGTCAGCGCGAGGATTCCCGACCTGGTCGGATACCAGAATCTGGCCTATGCCCGCCGTTACGCCGAGTTCGTCGCCCGGGTCCACGAGGCCGAGCGGCACAGCGTGCCCGGCACGGACCTGTCGGAGGCGGTGGCGCAGTACCTCTACAAGCTCATGGCGTACAAGGACGAGTACGAGGTGGCGCGCCTCTCGCTCGACCCGCAGCTCGAGGCCGCGGTGCGCGCGGAGTTCGGCGCGGGCGCGAAGGTCTCCTATCGGCTCCATCCGCCCGTCCTGCGCGCGTTGGGCATGAAGCACAAGATGCGTCTCGGCCCCTGGTTCCGTCCGGTGTTCGGGGTCCTGCGCACGATGCGGGTCCTGCGGGGGACACCCATGGACCTGTTCGGGATGGCGGCGGTACGGCGCACCGAACGCAAACTCGTCGAGGAGTACCGCGCCACGATCGACGGTCTGCTGCCCGGCCTGAGCGAGGAGTCCCACGCGCGGTGCGTCGAGCTGGCGGCGCTGCCCGACATGGTCCGCGGCTACGAGGACATCAAGCTCGCCAACGTCGCGGGCTACCGGCGCCGGGTGGACGAGCTCACCGCCGGCCTGCCACCGGCCGGGTGACCGCGAGCGGGCCGTGACCCGCACGTCAACGAAACCGCCACCGTCGGGGAACGAGACCGCTTCCTCGACGGTGGCCGGGAAACTTTCAGCGCCGTCGGACAGGCGGCGCATTCCGTTTGTGCGCGCCGCGGCGGCATTCACCCGAGACTGCCCCGACGGCGGTTGTGCGGGCGTTGACAGCGGTCGCTGGCGTGAGCTTACTGAAGCGGTTCAGTTGCGCGGTGGCCGTGGGCTGCCGCGACTCCACCGCCCACACCGATCACGTTCGGGGTTCACGCCAGGAGGCGCACTCCTATGCATCAGTCCCATCCCGCACCCACCGGCTGGCGAGGCGCCCGGCGCCGGGTCGCGCTCGCCGTCGCGGTCTGTGCCGCACTGCTCGCCGCCGCGGTCGCGGTGCCCCTCGTGCAAGCGTCGGCCGCCACCGCCGGCTTCGTCACCCGCTGCGGCATCCATTTCTGCCTGGGCGGCCACACGTACTACTTCGCCGGAGCCAACGTCTACGACACCTTCACCTACGGCGGCAGCTACGGGGACACCGAGACCCAGTGGATGGACAAGGCCCGCATCGACAACCACATGGCCGAGATGGCCGCCGACGGGGTCACCGTGCTGCGCACGTGGATGTTCGACCACGAGACGTGGCACGGCTTCGAACCCGGCAAGGGCGTCTACAGCGAGCAGCAGTTCTCCGAGTTCGACTACATCCTCTACTCGGCCGCGCAGCACAACATCCGGGTGATCCCGGTCCTGGAGAACTACTGGGAGGCGTACGGCGGCATCGACACCCGGCTGTCCTGGGAGGGCCTGGCCACCGGTCAGGCCAACCGGTGGCGGTTCTTCAACCAGTCCGCCTGCCCGGGCTGCTTCACGCAGTACCAGAACTACGTGTCGTACGCGCTCAACCGCACCAACCACTACACGGGTGTCAAGTACAAGGACGACCCGGCCGTGTTCGCGTGGGAACTGATGAACGAGCCGCGGTACGAGGGCCAGGGCGCCGCGGAGAACGTCAACGGGACCACGCTGCGCAAGTGGGTCGACACCATGGCCGCCTACATCAAGGGCATCGACGGCAACCACATGGTCGACGCCGGCCTGGAGGGGCACGGCACCAAGTACGGCTTCGGCGGCGACGAGGGCAACCCGTTCGTCGCCATCCAGCAGTCGCCGTACATCGACTTCACCTCGGCGCACCCGTACCCGAACGAGGGCTGGGCCAACCTCACGCTGGCGCAGACGCTCACCCTCATCAACGCCTGGGTGTCCGACTCGCACGCGGTGGTCGGCAAGCCGTTCTTCCTGGGTGAGTTCAACACGCAGGGCGTGGACCGCAGCACCTGGTGGACCTCCATCTACAACGATCTGCAGACGCAGGATGCGGACGGCAGCGCGTTCTGGTGGTACCCGGACGCGCAGGCCGGCGGCGACAACTACAGCGTCAAGCACGGCGCACCGGAGCTGTCGGTGTTCAAGGCGCACTCCGCGTACATGGTGTCCAAGAGCGGCGGGAACCCCTCGACCAGCCCGTCGGCGTCCCGGTCGGCCTCCCCGTCCGCGTCGGTCTCCCCGTCCGCGTCGGCGTCCCCTTCCCGTTCGCCGTCCGCATCGCCGTCGGCGTCGGCCTCGCCGTCGACCCGTGCCGGCTGCACGGTCGGATACAGCCTCAACGACTGGGGCGCCGGCTTCACGGCCAACGTGACGGTCACCAACACCGGTGCCGCCCCGATCACCGGCTGGACTCTCAAGTGGACGTTCGGCGGCAACCAGGCGATCAGCAACGCCTGGAACGCCACCGTCACGCAGTCGGGACAGGCGGTGACCGCGGTCAACATGCCCTACAACGCCACCGTCCCGGCTGGGGGCAACGTGCAGTTCGGCTTCCAGGCGGCGTACAGCGGCACGAACGCGGTGCCGGCGCAGTTCACCCTCAACGGGACGGCCTGCGCCAAGGTCTAGGTGCCGGGGGCGGCCGCCTCGCGCCCACTGCGGGGCGGCCGCCGACGACGCTTGCGAGCCCCGCCCGGCGCGGGCCGGATCAGCGGACCGCTTCGGTGCGGCGGCGCAGGGCCTGCTCGATGTCCTCCAGGCTGCGGCCCTTGGTCTCCGGCAGGTTGCGGAACAGGTACAGGAAGCCCAGCACACCGAAGCAGGCGTAGAGCCAGAACAGCCCGGTGGCGGTCAGCGCGCCGATCGCCGTGAGCACGCTCAGCGAGATGAGGAAGTCCAGCGTCCAGTGGGTGACGGTACCGGCGCCGGCCGCCTTGCCGCGCACCGCGGTCGGGAAGATCTCGCTGTTGATGAGCCAGATGCCGAGGCCGAGGCTCGCGGCGAACGCGGCGATGTACACGCACAACACGGCCACCAGGACGGCCCCGGTCACGCCGGTCTGGCTCGGGAGCAGGAAGAGGACGCCGAGCACGACCAGGCTGACCACGACGATCGCGGTGCCGCCGAGCAGCAGCGGGCGCCGGCCGACCCGATCGATCGCGAGCAGCGCCACGATCGTGACGAGCATGTTGACCAGCCCGATACCGACCGTGGACAGCAGCGCCGCGGCGTCACCGAAGCCGGCCCGGGTGAGCAGGGTCGGCGTGTAGTAGATGACCGCGTTGACGCCGACGAGCTGGTTGGTCGCGGCGACGGCGACGCCGAGCAGCACGGCCGGGCGCAGCTGGCGGCCGAACACGTCGCGGATCGACATGCCGCGCTCCGCCGCGCTGATCTCCCGGATCTCGGCCAGTTCCTCGTCGGCCTCGCGCGGTCCGCGGGAGCGCAGCATGACGGCCCGTGCCTCGTCGTCGCGGCCCCGCGACAGCAGCCAGCGCGGGCTCTCCGCCAGGCCGAGCAGGCCGAGCAGCATCACCGCGGCCGGCACGACGGCGAGCCCCAGCATCCAGCGCCAGCCCTGGTCCACCCCGGAGAACGCGAAGCCGACGAGGTAGGACACGAAGATGCCGACGGTGATCATCAGCTGCTGTAACGACACCAGGCGCCCGCGCACCTGCCGGGGCGCCATCTCGGCGATGTACGTGGGCACCACCAGCGACGCCGTGCCGATCGCAAGCCCGAGCACGAACCGGGCGGCGATGAGCACCCCCGGGTTCGGGGTGAACGCCGACGCGAGCGCGCCGATGCAGAACACGGCGGCGGAGACCATGAGCAGTCGCCGCCGGCCGAAGCGGTCGACGAGCGGCCCGCCGCCGGCCACGCCGCCGATCGCGCCGAGCAGCAGCGCGGCGACGACCACCTCCTGCAGCGTGCTGGACAGGCCGAACACCGCCGTGAGGTACAGCAGGGCGGCGGAGATGACGCCGGTGTCGTACCCGAACAGGAATCCACCGAGCGCGGCGACGAGCGCCGGACCGAGGACCGACCAACGGACGGTGATGGTGGCGCCACGAGGGGTATCTGCTGCGGGGTAGCTGGCCATGTCGCGGCGCACCTCCTGCGTGGTCCGGGTGGACAGCCCTACCCCGTGCGGAGGCGATCGTGCGCGCCGTGAACCCAAAAGATTCTCGCGTCGGCCGGCAGCAGACCGGGGCGCTCACCGCATTGAACAGATGTGAGCGAGAAGATTCTTCGAGCCGTACGCCGCCCCCGCTGGCTCCTCGTGGCCATTGCCGCATGCGCGGTGCTGGCCTCCATCGCGCTGGGGATCGGTGCGGCCACAGCCGGTGAGCGACGCGCCTCCGGGCACTGGCCGGGCTGGTCGAGGCCGTCGCGCACCGCTCAGCCGAGCCCCGCGACGAACGGTCCCGGCGCCGCGCCCGCGTCATCCAGCCGGAGCGCCGCGGCGCCCAGCCCTTCGCCGGCCGCGAGCAAGACCCCGGCGCCCACGACCAGCCCGGCGTCCGTGAACGCCCCGCCGCCGAATGCCGGGTTCGACTACCAGATCGGCGGAGGGTATCCGCTGCCCGCCGGCGTCACCGTCGTGTCCCGCGACCACGAGGACACCGTCGCCACCGGCGCGTACAACATCTGCTACGTCAACGGCTTCCAGGCCCAGACCGAGGCCGCCGGGTGGTGGCGTGCCAACCACCCTGACCTGCTGCTGCGCAAGGGCGGCGCGGAGGTGGTCGACCGGGACTGGAACGAACTCGTCCTGGACATCTCCACGCCGGCCAAGCGTGCCGCCCTGGCCGACATCGTCGGCGGTTGGATCACGAGCTGCGCCGCCAAGGGCTTCAAGGGTGTCGAGGTCGACAACTTCGACAGCTTCGCCCGCTCACAGGGGCTGCTGACCGCCGACCACGCGATCGCGTTCGCCAAGCTCCTCGCCGCGCACGCGCACGGCAAGGGCCTGGCGATCGCTCAGAAGAACGCCTCGGAGCTCGCCCGGGCCGGGAAGACGCAGGCCGGGTTCGACTTCGCCGTGGCCGAGGAGTGCGGCGAGTACGACATGGCGCCGGGCGTCTCGGAATGTCAGGGTTACGTCGATGCCTACGGCGCCAACGTCATCGTGATCGAGTACGATCCCGGCAGCTTTGCCGGCACGTGCGCGAAGTACGGCAGCCGCCTCTCGGTGGTCCTGCGCGACGTGAACGTGAGCAAGCCCGGCTCCCGGTCGTACGTCTACCAGAGCTGCTGATCGCAGGAGTGCCGCGGAAATGTCCACCGGGTTCGACGAGTTCGTGGTCACCCGCGGTCACGCCCTCTTGCGGTTCGCACACGTGCTCTGCGGAGACCTGCACCTCGGCGAGGACCTGGTGCAGGAGGTGCTGGCCCGGACCCACCGCCAGTGGGTCCGGATCGAACAGATGCAGGCGCCCGAGGCGTACCTGCGCAAGGCCATCGTGCGCGAGTACCTGTCCTGGCGCCGGCGGCTGTCCAGCACCGAGACGCCCGTGCCCACCATGCCCGAGGGCGTCACCGGCGAGGCGGGAGACCCGGCGCACCGGCTCGCGGCCCGCGACGAGATGTGGACGTTCCTCGCCGGGCTGCCGCGCGCCCAGCGAGCGGTGATGGTGCTGCGGTACTACGCCGACATGACCGACGACGAGATCGCCGCGACCCTCGACTGCGGTGCCTCGACCGTGCGGGCCCACGCCGCCCGCGCGCTGTCCCGGCTCCGCACGGTCGTGCCGCGGCAGCGGGACCCTCGGCGGGGCACACCGGCCCCCGGGACCACGGAGGTGAGCGTTGAGCGAGCTTGACGCACTCCGGCAGTCCCTGCACGAGCACGCGGAAGCGACGCCGCCGCCGATCGAACTGCTCGCCGCGGTACACCGGCGATCGCGGCGGCAACGCAGACGCCGGACGGGGGCGATCGCCGGCGCGGC
>NZ_BAAARV010000046.1:0-86894 GCF_039532525.1 Dactylosporangium salmoneum | reverse complement strand
CCGCGCTCGCGGCGCTGATCGCCGGCGCCCTGGTGCTGCCGCACGGGCCGGACGAGCGCCCCGCCGGCAGCGGCGTGAGCACGACCGGCGGCGCCGTTGCGGCGTCCGGCTCCCCGGCGGCCGGCAACGGCCAGACCGGCAGCGGGTCGTCCGCCCCGCCACCGTCGGCGCCGCCGTCGACGCCATCGGCCGGGTCCGCCGCCGGTTCGCCGATCACACTCGGGCCGCCGGCCTACACGCTGCCGGCGTTCCCGTTCGAGCCCGGCGTGGCACCGACCGGTGGGCTGGCCGCGCCGGTCGTCACGCTCGACAACGGCCGGCTGACCGCGTTCTTCGAGGCGAAGGACCCCCGCAACGGCGCGGACGTCACCATCAGCGTCACCGCCGAGCAACCCGTGTTCACCGGGGCGGCGCGCGAAACGACCACGCGGACCCGCAACCGGCCCGCGACGCTGCGGACCGTCGCCGTCAGACCGGCCGCGCAGCTGACGTTGTACTGGCGGGAGTCGTCGACCCAGTGGGTGCGGGTCGATACGGACGACACCTTCACGACGGACGAACTGGTCGCCTTCGCCGACGCGCTGCGCCCGGCCGCCGTGCCGGTGCCGATGCCGTTCCGGCTCGAACTGGCGCCGGTCGGGATGCCGCTGTCCACGGTGTCGAAGTCCGCGGTGGCGTTCCGTGGCCCATCCGGCACGATCAGCTGCACGCTGACCGCCGCCCGCTCGCTGGACGGTGCGACCCTCCGCGTCGGCCCGCACCGCGCCCGGGCGACCCGCACCGCGGCCGGCGTGACGCTGGTGGTCCTGCTGGAGGACCGCGGCGAGTCGCTGGTGGTGCAGGTGCCCTCGCCGTACACGATCTCCGACGCCGACCTCGTGCGATTCGCCGCGGGCGTGAGCCCGACCGGCAACGCCGAGCCAACCGCCTGAACCCTTCCGCGCCCAGGGCCCAGCTGCTACGTGGGCAGGTGCTGGTGGGCACGCCGGCGTGGCTGATGCACCCGATGCAGCAATGCTCTGGGGCTACCCGGCAGCGCGCGGCACGGAAAACGGGGCAATCGCTCGGTCCGGGTGAGTCTGCCGGCACCCTGTGGATATTGGTTTGTACCGTACGGCTTGGGCGCCGATGCGCCGACCGTGGCGCAAAGATCTAACCAAGATCCACGATCCACGGAGGTCATGTTGACTACCACGGCCATTGATCTGGACACCCTTTCCGTCAACACCATCCGCGGTCTGTGCATGGACGCGATCCAGCGGGCCGAGTCAGGACATCCGGGCACGCCGATGGGAATCGCGCCGGTGGCGTACACGCTGTGGCAGCGGTTCCTGCGGTTCGACCCGGCCGATCCGATCTGGCCGAACCGGGACCGGTTCGTGCTGTCCGAGGGCCACGCCTCGGCGCTGCTGTGGTCGCTGCTGCACCTGACCGGGGTGCGGGCGGTCGACCCGGACTACGAAGTGCTCGGCCGTCCCTCGGTCACCCTCGAGGACCTCAAGACGTTCCGGCAGCTCGACTCGCGCGCTCCCGGCCACCCCGAGTACCGGTGGACGAGCGGGGTCGAGGCCACCACCGGACCGCTCGGCCAGGGGGACGCGAACTCGGTGGGGATGGCCATCGCCGGCCGGTGGCTGGCGTCACGGTACAACCGGGACGGCTTCACGCTGTTCGACTTCGACGTGTACTCGATCACCGGCGACGGCGACCTGATGGAAGGCATCTCGTCGGAGGCGGCCTCGCTCGCCGGTCACCTGCGGTTGGCCAACCTGTGCTGGATCTACGACTCGAACCGGGTGACGATCGAGGGCTCCACCGACCTCGCGTTCACCGAGGACGTGGCCGAGCGTTTCCTGGCGTACGGCTGGAACGTGACGACCGTCGCGGACGCCAACGACCTCGACTCGGTGGAGCGGGCGCTGCACAACTTCCAGACCGAACACGAGCGGCCGACGCTGATCGTGGTGCACAGCCACATCGGGTACGGCTCCCCGGTCGAGGACACCGCGCAGGCGCACGGCAAGCCGCTCGGCGCGCAGGCCGTCCGGGAGACCAAGCGGTTCTTCGGCATGCCCGAGGACGTCGACTTCTACATCCCGGACCAGGTGTCCGAGTGGTTCGCGCGGGGCATCGGCGCCCGCGGCGGGGCGGCGCGCACGGCCTGGCGGTCGAGCTTCGCCGAGTACCGGGCGCGGTACCCGGAGCTGGCCGACGAGATCGAGCGGATGCAGCGACGGGAACTTCCGGACGGCTGGCAGGACGCGCTGCCGACCTTCCCGGCCGACGCGAAGGGTGTCGCCACCCGCGCGTCCTCCGGTCAGGTGCTCAACGCGCTGGCGCAGGCGGTGCCGTGGCTGTTGGGAGGATCGGCCGACCTCGCTCCGTCCACCGAGACCCGCCTCACGTTCCCCGGCGCCGGCGACTTCCAGGCCGGCCAGGACGGGCGCAACTTCCACTTCGGCATCCGCGAGCACGCCGGGGCGGCGATCGCCAACGGGATGGCGCTTTCCAAGCTCCGCCCGTACTGGTCGACCTTCCTGATCTTCTCCGACTACGCCCGTGCGGCGATCCGGCTGTCGGCGTTGATGGAGATCCCGACGGTGCACATCTTCAGCCATGACTCGATCGGGGTCGGCGAGGACGGACCGACCCATCAGCCCGTCGAGCAGCTCGCCTCGCTGCGGGCCACGCCGGGGCTGCTGGTGTTCCGCCCGGCCGACGCCAACGAGGTGGTCGAATCCTGGCGGGTCCTCGCCGGACTGCGACGCGAACCGGCGGCGCTCGTGCTCACCCGGCAGGCGGTGCCCACCCTCGACCGCACCCGGCTGGCCGCCGCGGCCGGGGTCGCGAAGGGGGCGTACGTGCTGGCCGACCCGCCGTCCGGCGAGCCGGACGTGATCCTGCTGGCGACCGGCTCGGAGGTGGCGCTGGCGCTCGCGGCCCGCGACGAGCTCGCCGCCGACGGGATCGGCGCCCGGGTGGTGAGCATGCCGTGCTGGGAGCTGTTCGACCGGCAGCCACGCCAGTACCGCGACGAGGTACTGCCCCCGGCGATCCGCGCCCGGGTCGCGATCGAGCAGGCGTCCACGCTCGGCTGGGAACGGTACGTCGGGGACGCCGGCGCGATCGTCGGCATGCACACCTTCGGCGCCTCGGCGCCGCTCAAACAGCTGCTGACCAAATTCGGGTTCACGCCCGAACGGGTAACGCAGGTCGCCCGGGAGCAAATGGCCGCGAACACCTGACCGTCGCGGCGGCCCACCCGGAGCCGGCAAGGAGGGGACGTGAAGGCAACCCAGACCCTGCACGAGCACGGGCAGAGCCTCTGGCTCGACAACATCACCCGGGCCATGCTCGACTCCGGCCAGATCCAGCACTACATCGACAAGTACTCGATCACCGGGCTCACGTCCAATCCGTCGATCTTCGACAAGGCGATCGAGTCCGGCTACTACGACGCCGCGATCCGGGAGAAGTCCGCGACCGGCTGCTCCGACGAGGAGCTGTTCTACGACCTGGCGATCGAGGACCTGCGGCGGGCGGCGGACGAGTTCCTGCCGGTGCACGAGCGCACCGACGGCGTGGACGGGTGGGTGTCGCTGGAGGTGTCGCCGCTGCTCGCATTCGACACGGCGGGGACGATCGCGGCGGCCAAGGCGCTGCACGCGCGGGCCGCGCGACCCAACCTGCTGATCAAGATCCCCGGAACGGCCGAGGGCCGGCCGGCGATCACCGAGTGCGTCGCGTCCGGGGTGCCCGTGAACGTCACCCTGCTGTTCTCGCCGGAGCAGTACGAGGCCGCCGCGGACGCGTACCTGGCCGGCGTCGAGCGCCGGCTCGAGCGCCAGCTCGATCCCGCCGTGGGGTCGGTCGCCTCCGTCTTCATGTCCCGCTGGGATGTCGCGGTCGCCACCCGCGTGCCGGAGGAGTTGAAGGACGAGCTCGGGCTCGCCGTCGGCCTCGCCACCTACCGGACCTATCGGCGGCTCATGGACTCCGACCGGGTGCAACGCGTGCAGAACTCCGGCGGGCGGATCCAGCGGCTGCTGTGGGCCAGCACGAGGACCAAGGATCCCGCGGCCTCCGACACGCTCTACGTCCACGGGCTCGCCGCGCCGTTCACGATCAACACCATGCCCGACGCCACGCTCGAGGCGTTCTACGACCACGGTGAGATAGGCGAGCCGATGCCCGCGGACGGCGACGGCTGCGACGAGATGCTGGCCCGGTTCCGCGACGCCGGCGTCGACGCGGACGCCCTCGCCGCGAAACTGCAGTCCGACGGAGCGAAGACGTTCGTCGCCGCCTGGAACGACCTCGTGGAAAGGATCTCCACACAACGCGCCGCGGTCGCCTGACGTGCAGGACCCGCCGGCCGCGGCGACTCGCGCATCACACCTGCTTGGTGGACGGCTCCTTCGACCAGTGGGGGTCGAGCTCGGCAAGGCACTCGCCGTGCGGATCGTTCCCGAACTGACCAGCGACGTCGAACCCGAGCTCGGCCACGACTCGTCCACCGACGCGCTGATCCGCCGGTACCGCCGCAGCCTGAAGAGCTGAGGCGCTGCCTGAGGGGAGAATCATCATGACGACGCAGAAGCCAATGCAGATCGGCATGGTCGGGCTGGGCAGGATGGGCGCGAACCTGGCCCGCCGGCTCATCCGGGACGGCCACCGGTGCGTCGGGTACGCCCGCACCGAGCGAACCGTGCAGCAGCTCGCCGGCGAGGGAATGATCGGCGCGACCTCGCTCGCGGACCTGGTGGCCAAACTCGACCGGCCGCGCGCGGTCTGGCTGATGGTGCCGGCCGCGGCCGTGCAGCCAACACTCGACGAGCTCGTCACGCTGCTCGACCCGGACGACGTCGTGATCGACGGCGGGAACTCGTACTACCACGACGACATCGCCCGCGCCCGGCAGCTCGCCCCGCACCGGATCCACTATCTGGACTGCGGTACGTCGGGCGGGGTGTGGGGCCTGGAACGCGGCTACTGCCTCATGATCGGCGGTGAGGAGGCGCCGGTCAGGCGGCTCGACCCGATCTTCCGGACCATCGCCCCGGGCCGCGGCAGCGCGGAGCTCACGCCGAGCCGGACCCGTGACGGGACCGCCCCCGAGGGGTACCTGCACTGCGGGCCCAACGGCGCCGGCCACTTCGTGAAGATGGTCCACAACGGCGTCGAGTACGGGATGATGGCCGCCATCGGCGAGGGACTTTCGATCATCCGGCACGCCAACGCGGGCAAGAGCACCCGCATCGTCGACGCCGAGACCGCGCCGCTGCGTGACCCGGAGGCATACCAGTACGACATCGACGTCGCCGAGGTCGCCGAGGTGTGGCGGCGCGGTTCCGTCGTCGGGTCGTGGCTGGTCGATCTCACCGCCGACGCGCTGGCCCGCTCGCCCCAGCTGGACGACTTCACCGGGCGTGTCTCGGACTCCGGCGAGGGCCGTTGGACCGTGCAGGCGGCGATCGACGAGAGCGTGCCGGCCCCGGTGATCAGTACGGCACTGATGGACCGGTTCGAGTCGCGAGGGCTCGGCGAGTTCGCCGACAAGGTGCTGTCCGCGATGCGCAGCGAGTTCGGCGGCCACGCGGAGAAGCGGGGCTGATCCGGCTCAGCCGCGGGGGAGAGTACATACCGCTGGACCGCGTTGGCGAGGCCCTCCTCGTCGTTGCCGGTGGTGACCCGCCGCGCGCACCGCTGGACCCGTCGGCGAGCATTAGGCGGACGGGCGGTGGTGTCTGTCATGAGCCGTCTGGCAGGTACCAGTGGTGCGGCGAGATGAGCTGGTGGATGGAGTCCGGGCCCCACGATCCGGGGTCGTACGGCTGCACGGGCGGTGGATCGTCCAGCAGCGGGGCGGACAGCTCCCAGAGCCGTTCGATGCCGTCGGCGCGGGTGAACAGCGACTGGTTGCCCAGCATCGCGTCGAGGAGGAGCCGTTCGTAGCCGGCCAGTGCGTGCCGGTTGCAGAACGAGTCGGCGTACCGGAAGGTCATGCTGGCCTCGCCCAGCCGCATGGTGGCGCCGGGCTCCTTGGCCAGGAAGCGGGCCGCGATCCAGCCGGGATCGTCGAAGTCGATCACCAGCTTGTTGGTGGGCGTGACGTTCGTGTCCGGATCGAGTGCGAACATCCGCAGCGCCGGTCGTTTGAGCCCGACGGTGACGAGCTGCCGCTT
Source organism: Dactylosporangium salmoneum (assembly GCF_039532525.1). Lineage (NCBI taxonomy): Bacteria > Bacillati > Actinomycetota > Actinomycetes > Micromonosporales > Micromonosporaceae > Dactylosporangium > Dactylosporangium salmoneum. Next base: position 80,709 of record NZ_BAAARV010000046.1, on the reverse strand, counting down.
CTGCCCGAGCGACTTGCCGGAGCGCAGGAAGAACGGCACTCCCGACCAGCGCCAGTTGTCCACCTCGACGCATGCGGCGATGAAGGTCTCGGTTTGCGAGCCGGGGTCTACGCCGGGCTCGTCGCGGTAGCCGCGGTACTGGCCGCGGACCACGCGGGCGGGATCCAGGGGCGGCATGGCCCCGAAGACCTTGGTGGTCTCGTCGCGCAGCTGCTTGGCGGCCAGGGCGGTCGGTGGCTCCATCGCCACGAAGCCCAGCACCTGGAGCAGGTGGGTGACGATCATGTCGCGGAAGGTGCCGGTCTGCTCGAAGAACCCGGCGCGGCCCTCGATCCCGATCGTCTCGGGCACGTCGATCTGGACGTGGCTGATGTGGTCGCGGTTCCAGATCGGTTCGAACAGTCCGTTGGCGAAGCGCAGGGCGAGGATGTTGTCGACCGACTCCTTGCCCAGGAAGTGGTCGATGCGGAAGACCTGGGACTCGTCGAAGGTGGCGTGGATGGTGTCGTCGAGCGCGCGGGCGGACGCCAGGTCCGTGCCGAAGGGCTTCTCGATGATCACGCGCGCGTTGCCGCCGGCCAGCCCGGTGCCGTCGAGCATGCCGATGGTGGGTGTGAAGCCCTGCGGCGGCACGGCCAGGTGAAACAGCCGGCGGGGGTGCCCTCCGATCGACCGTTCGGCCGCCGCCACCGCGTCGAGCAGCGGCTGCGGGTCATCGGGCGCGGCCGCGCCGAAGGACAGCGATTCGGCGAACTCGTGCCACGCCGCGCCGGTCGGCTCCGCCAGCCCGAACTCGGCCACGGCGTCCCTGGCGAGCTGGCGGAACTGGTCGTCGGTGTGCGCGGACCGGGCCGAGCCGACGATCCGATACCTGGCCGGCAGCAGACCGGCCTTCGCCAGGCTGAACAGCCCGGGTAGCAACTTGCGTCTGGCGAGGTCTCCGGTGCCGCCGAACAGCACGATCACGTGATCGTCGCGGGGCGCGCCCTCCTGCTGCGGCGTAACGGACTCCCTGGTACCAGGCGCTGCATATTGAACGCTCATGATCCCTGGTCACTCCGAGTTCCGGCTGTTACCTGTCTTTCCCGGCCCCTACCCGGCCCGGCTGGTCATAACCGATGATCGCGCCGGTGGAGCGAGGCATTTTCGGGAGATCATGCAGGTGTGAACGTCGAACGAGAGAAGCAGGCCGCGGCCGAGGCGGCCGCGGAGTACGTGGCCGACGGCATGACGGTCGGCCTCGGTACCGGCTCGACCGTGGCGTACCTGTTGCCGGCGCTCGCCCGTCGCCGGCTGTCGATCCGGTGCGTCGCGTCGTCACCCCGGACCGAACATGCCGCCCGGGAGCTGGGCCTGTCCGTCGAGCCCTTCGGCTCGATCGACCGGCTCGACGTGACCATCGACGGCGCCGATCAGATCACCCCCGACGGCTGGCTGATCAAGGGCGGAGGCGCGGCGCACACCCGGGAGAAGGTTGTCGCCGCCGCGGCCGACCAGTTCGTGGTCATCGCCGACTCCACCAAACCGGTCGAGGCGCTTCGTCCCCCGGTACCGCTGGAGTTGCTCACCTTCGGCCTGTCCGCCACGCAGCGCCGGCTGCGTCCGGTGAAGCTCCGGGGCGTCCCGGCGAGCCCGGACGGCGGCGTCATCGCCGACTACCTCGGCCCGGTGGACGATCCGGCCCGGCTCGCGGCTCGTCTCTCCGCGACCCCGGGGCTGGTGGACCATGGTTTGTTTCCGCCTGAACTGGTGGCGGTCGTCCTGATCGGTCACGACGACGAGGTCGAGCGCCGCCTGCTGCGCCGACCGTAGCCGGGCCCGTTCGGCGTGGTTGCCGCCGGATCATCCCAGGTAGCGTGAGATAGGTGCTGAGCCTGCCCGCAGGCGTACGCGCCTGCCTCTTCGATCTCGACGGCGTCCTGACCCCGACGGCGGCGGTGCACGCGGCGGCGTGGAAGGAGACCTTCGACGACTTCCTGCGGCAGCGCGCGGCGCGCGGCGGGGAGGAGTTCAGGGCCTTCGACCCGGTGGCGGACTATGACGAGTACGTGGACGGCAAGCCCCGCGTGGACGGCACGCGATCGTTCCTGGCGTCCCGCGACATCACCCTGCCGGAGGGGCAACCGGATGACCCGCCCTCCCGGGACACGATCCAAGGGCTGAGCGCGCGCAAGGACGAGGCGTTCTCGCGGCGGCTGGGCGACGGGGTCCAGCCGTACGAGGGCTCGCTGCGTTATCTGCGGGCGGCGCGCGACGCCGGGCTGCGGCGCGCGGTGGTGTCGTCGAGCAAGCACTGCGCGGCGGTCGTGGCGGCCGCCGGCATCGACGACCTCCTCGAGGTCCGGGTCGACGGGATCGTCGCGGAGCGGGAACGGCTGCGTGGCAAGCCGACCCCCGACACGTACCTGTGCGCGGCCCGCATGCTCGGGGTCGAGCCGGAAGCGGCGGCGGTGTTCGAGGACGCGCTGGCCGGCGTCGCCGCCGGCCGGGCCGGCGGGTTCGGGTACGTCGTCGGCGTGGACCGGGTGGGCCAGGCCGACGCGCTCCGTGCGCACGGTGGCGACACCGTGGTGCGGGATCTCGCCGAACTCCTGGACCGACCCGAATCGGGGACCGGGCGATGATCACGCATCCGGCGTTTCCGCCCGAGCCGTGGGTCATCCGTGAACGCGGTCTCGACCTCTCCGTGCTGGCGCAGTCGGAGTCGGTGTTCGCGCTCTCCAACGGCCATCTCGGGCTGCGCGGCAACCTCGACGAGGGCGAGCCGCACGGGCTTCCGGGGACCTATCTCAACTCGGTGTTCGAGTTCCGGCCGCTGCCGTACGCCGAGGCCGGCTACGGCTACCCCGAAACGGGCCAGAGCATCATCGACGTCACCAACGGCAAGCTGATCCGATTGCTGGTCGAGGACGAGCCGTTCGACGTGCGCTACGGCGAGTTGCGCTCGCACGAGCGGGTGTTGTCGCTGCGAGACGGGGTGCTGCGCCGAACCGTGGACTGGGTCTCCCCGTCGGGTCGCCGCATGCAGATCTCCTCGGCCCGGCTGGTGTCGTTCACCCAGCGCGCGAGCGCCGCGATCGCCTACGAGGTGCGACCGGTCGACGCGCCGCTGTACATCGTGCTGCAGTCCGAGCTCGTGGCCAACGAGCAGATGCCGACGACGTCGGCCGACCCGCGGGCCGCGGCCGCCCTCGAGTCGCCGCTGCGACCCGAGCAGCGCACAGCGTACGACGCGCACGCGAGGTTGGTGCACAGCACCCGGGCCAGCGGGCGCAGGGTCGGTGTTGCGATGGACCACACGGTGGACTGCCCGGCGAACGTGCGGACGAGTGTCGAGTGCTCGCCGGACACCGCCCGGTTCACGCTCACCACCCGGCTGGCGCCCGGGCAGTCGCTGCGGGTGGTGAAGTTCCTGGCGTACGGCTGGTCCAGTGTCCGGTCGATCCCGGCGATCTCGGCCCAGGTGGAGGCGGCGCTGACGCTGGCGCGGCAGAGCGGCTGGGAGGGCCTGCTGGCCGAGCAGCGGCAGTATCTCGACGACTACTGGGCCCGCGCCGACGTCGACGTCGACGGCGACCCGCAGGTGCAGCAGGCCGTCCGGTACGCCCTGTTCCAGGTGCTGCAGGCCAGCGCCCGGGCCGAGCGCCGGCCGATCCCCGCCAAGGGACTGACCGGTCCCGGCTACGACGGCCACGCGTTCTGGGACACCGAGTCGTACGTGCTGCCGACGTTGACCTACACGACCCCACACGCCGCCGCCGACGCGCTGCGGTGGCGGCGGCGGACGTTGCCGACCGCGCGGAAGGGAGCCCGGCAGCTCACGCTCGACGGCGCGACCTTCGCGTGGCGCACGATCAACGGCGACGAAAGCTCCGGCTACTGGCCGGCCGGCACAGCGGCGCTGCACATCAACGCCGACGTCGCCGACGCGGTGATCCGCCTGATACAGGCGACCGGCGACGAGGCGTTCGAGCGGGAGGCCGGACTGCCGCTGCTCGTGGAGACCGCCCGGCTGTGGGCCTCGCTGGGCTGCCAGCACGCCGACGGCGCTTTCCGGATCGACGGGGTCACCGGCCCCGACGAGTACAGCGCCCTGGCCAACAACAACGTCTACACGAATCTGATGGCCCAGCGGAACCTGCGTGGCGCGGCCGAGGTCGCGAAGCGCCACCCGGACGAGGCAGCAGGGTTGAAGGTGACCGGCGACGAGATCGCCGCCTGGGCACGGGCCGCGGACGCGATGTTCGTGCCCTACGACGAGAAGCTCGGCGTCCATCCGCAGGCGGAGCACTTCACCGACCTCGCGGTGTGGGACTTCGCCCATACCCGCCCCGACCAGTACCCGATGCTGCTGCACTTCCCGTACCTGCAGCTGTACCGCAAGCAGGTGGTCAAGCAGGCCGACCTGGTGATGGCGCTGTACAAGCGCGGCGATGCGTTCACCGCGGACGAGAAGGCCCGCGACTTCGCGTACTACGAGCCGCTGACCGTCCGGGACTCATCGCTGTCGGCCAGCATCCAGGCGGTGATCGCCGCCGAGGTCGGACACCTCGACCTCGCCTACGACTACCTGGGCGAAGCCGCCCGGATGGACCTCGACGACCTGGAACACAACACGCGCGACGGGCTGCACATCGCATCCCTGGCCGGCGCCTGGATCGCACTCGTGGCCGGCTTCGGCGGCATGCGCGACAGCGGCGGCTCGCTGATGTTCGCCCCGCGCCTGCCCGCGCCACTGGCCCGCCTCACCTTCAGCGTGCTGTGGCACGGGCAGCGACTGTGCGTGAACGTCACCCGCACCGACGCGACGTACTCGCTGGAGGGCGACGACCCGGTCGAGCTGACCCACCACGGCCGGAGCTTCCGGTTGACGGCCGGCCAGCCGGTCACGCACCCCATCCCGCCGGTCGAACCGGGTCCGCGACCCAGCCAGCCACCAGGCCGCGAACCGGGCCGGCGCGGTTCCGCGTAGTTCCGCGCAGGGGTGCTACACCATCCAAGCCATGTTGGAGGCCTGGGTCGGGTAGACGAACAGCGTCTGCCGCAGCGCGTCGGCGCGGATGTCCGAGCGGATGGCAAGCGCGAACACGTTCGCGAACTCGTCGGCCTCCGGGCCCAACAGGTGAGCTCCGAGAATCCTGCCGCTGCCCTTCTCGATCAGGACCTTGTACATCGACGCCGGCTCGGCGACCCGCCGCGCCGAGTACCAGCCGGAGGTGTCCGCCTGCTTCACGTCGAAATTCAGGCCCTTGGCGCGGGCTTCCTGCTCACTCATCCCCACCGCGCCCAGTGCGGGAATCGAGTAGACCACGCTCGCCATGCCGCGGTAGTCAGCCGTGTGCTGGTTGCTGTCCAGGAGGTTGTCGGCAACGATGCCGCCCTCGTACTGGGCGAGCGGCGTCTCGGGCAGGCCTCCGCTGTTGGCCGCGTCGCCCGCCGCGTACACCGCTGGGTTCGAGACGCTCTGCAGGTGGTCGTTGACCCGGATCCCATGCCGATCGAACTCGACCCCGGCGGAGGACAGGTCGAGATCGTCCATCTCGGGTGCGCGACCGGCCGCATGGACGACCATGTCCGCCTCGAACACCTCAGATCCCGAGTCCGTCGCGGCCGTGACCCTGAAGTTCCCCGGTGCTCCTTCGATGCCCGTGACCTTCGTATGGGTCCGAACGTCGATGCCCACGTCGTGGGTGCGCTGCAGGAGCCGCGCCACGAGGTCCGGGTCGAAGCGTTTGAGCGGCCGATCCCCTCGCTGCAGGATGGTCACCGTCGCCCCGGCCCGGGCCGCGATGTGGCCGAACTCGAAGGCGATGTAGCCGCCCCCGACGAAGACGATCCGTCGAGGCAACTCCTGCAGGTCGAGAAACTGGTCGCTGCGGGTGAGGTGCTCCTCGCCCGGGATGCCCAGCTTTCTCGGCCAGGCGCCGGCTGCTACGACGAGGTGATCGCCGTCGAGCACGTCCTTGCCGACCTCGATCGAACGCTCGTCGCGGAAGCGCGCACGCCCGTGGAAGGTCTCCACCCCTTCCTTGACGAAGAGTTCCTCAGTCTGCTGGGGGAACGGGTCCGTGAACGTGGACTTGAAACGGATCAGCTCGGGCCAGTCGATGCGCACGTCCCCGGCGACGCCCCGGCCCTCCATGCGACGTTTCCGATCGATGATCTCGGCCGCCCCCACCAGCACCTTCTTGGGGTCGCAGCCCCGCAGCCCACAGGTGCCACCGTAGGGCCGGGAGTCGACGATCGCCACGTTCCGGCCGGCGGCCTGGCATCGCGTGGCCACCGCTGAGCCGGCTTCCCCTGTTCCGATCACGACGACATCAAAGGATTTCTTCATGATCCATCCTTCTGCTCGCGCGTGGACTGCCCCTATCGCTGATGGCCTACCCGGGTCCATGGGTTCGACACGCCCGTCTGACCGGGCGATCGCGGCGCGTCCGAACACCGGCGCATGATGGGAGGAGGACGTCCACGGGCTCATATCAGTGCGGTCAGCTGGGGAGTACTGCCATGACCAAGGACATCACATACCGCAGAATCTACGAGGACTCCTCGCCCGGGGACGGCAAGCGGGTGCTCGTCGATCGCATCTGGCCGCGGGGGATGCGTAAGGCGGACGCGCATCTCGACGAGTGGCTGCGTGACGTCGCCCCTTCCACCGAGCTGCGCCGCTGGTACGGCCACAAACCCAGCCGCTTCGACGAGTTCCGCCGCCGCTACGTCACCGAGCTGCGCGAGCCCGCGCGGCGGCAGGCCGCGGACCATCTGCGGGACATCGCCGGCCACGACAAGGTGACGCTGCTGACCGCGACCCGCGATGTCGACCACAGCGAGGCCGCCGTCCTCAGCGAGTGGCTGGCCGGCGCCGGTAGCACCAGGGCTTGACTCGCAGACAGGAGCGTCCGATGCGCCGACCCGAAGGCAGGTACCCGGCCAACCGCAGCGGGGCGGGAACCACCGTGGTGATGCCCGCCGAGGCCATTGGGGTGGGCTCATTCGTCCGACACCGCTGCGCGCTGGATTCCGGACGGCCACCGCGGCAAGTTCGTCAGCGTCGGCAGGCAGCGCGCCATGGTGGGAGGGCAACGCCGTCGCGGCTGTCCGCTTCGACACCGCACCCTCCGGCGGTCACTGGTATCACAACGTCGGCCTCGACGAGGGCGCCGGCTGCCAGTGGCGGCGCTGGACCGCCAGACGATGTCGCGTCTGGCGGTCCGGCTTCCAACGATCGTCAGACCGCGACTACTTGTCCTGTCCCTGGTCGTGCGGAACGGTGACCGTGACGGCGCAGCTGGCCGGCCGGCCGATCTCGTCGTGGCCGCGATAGGTCAGCGTGTAGACCCGGTCGCCGCCGTTGCCGGCGCGCTCGGCCCGCAGCTGCCCGGTCAGCGACGGCTGCCCGGTGACGAATCCGGTGACGTCGGATGGGTCGCCACCGGTGACGCCGGCGAGCTGGAACGCGCGCGGCCCGAGGACGCCGTCGGGGAGGTCGACGCTCACGTTGACGTCGACCATGCGGTGGTTCGGGGGCCACAGGCGCGGCTGGTCGACGGTGCAGTTCAGCTGCCGGTCAGGGAGCGGCTCGTCCAGGGTGGCCACGGCGTGCCCGATGGTGGCGGTGAGCCGCGCGCCGGCCTCGTAGTACATGTGGACGGTGGTGCCGTCGAAGTAGAAGGTGGGTGCCGCCGAGCGGCCCAGGTCCGGCGCGGCCGTCATCGCGTCGTGCACGATGCCGAGGTGGGTTTCCTGGTTGAAGTCCTCGCCGACGTCCACGGCGTGCATGTTTCCGTCGGCGGCGTGGAAGATCACCAGGTTGCGGCCCTGCCAGCGCAGGTAGAAGGGGCCGGAAGCGTTGGGGCCTTCGTCGCCCTGCGGGGTGACGATCGGTTGCGGCTGGGTCGTCCAGTTCCGGGCGTCGTTGGAGACGGCCCAGCGGATGCGCCGCGACACCGGACCGGTCGGGCCGGGGGGTGCGGCGGTCGGGTTGTCCATGAACAGCATCAGGTACTTGCTGCCGAGCCGCGGAATCGACTGTTCGAAGACGCGGGCGTACGAGGTCTCGCCGCCGGTGCTGGCGTCGCGCTGGACCGCCGTGCCGCCGTATTCGAAGTGGATGCCGTCGTCGGACGTGGCGTACCGGGTGATCGAGTTCTCGCCGTGGAAGTAGAGGAAGAGCTTCTGCTCGCCCTCGATCCAGACGGCGTGCGGCGAGGAGATGTGGCTGACCGTGTTGTAGTACGGCAGCCAGGTGTTGGAGATCAGCGGGTTGCTCGGATACTCGGTCCAGGGGCCGTTGATGGAGTCAGAGTAGGCCAGGGAGATGCCGCCCGGCTTCTCGTGCGGCGCGTAGTACAGGTAGTAGGTGCCGAGCGGGTGGGCGAAGTAGTCGGCCGCCCGGATGACGCTGGGGAAGATGAACTCGTTCGTCGGGTTGTATTTCAGCTGACTCTTGTCGAACGCCGTGCCGACGTAGGTGAAGCTGGGAAAGCTGAACGGGGCGTCGGCGGATGACGCGGCCGTGGCCGGGTTCGCGGCGAGGGCGGCGGTGACCAGTCCGGTAGCCGCGGCGTAGGCGGTACGGCGGACGAGGCGCTGAGATGTCACAAGTAACTCCCTTGTGGACGGTGGTCGACGTCGCGCGGTGTCCCCACGGCGGCCGTAGGGCAAGCGCGACAGACCGTCCGGGCGATGAACGGTGAACGGTGGAAACCGGCTCAGGAATGCGGCAAAGGGACCCGAAACTCCACAATGGATGGACACGCCGTGGGCGGTCGTGGGTATCGGCGCGGCGCCGAGCGGGTGTCGTCGACAAGCGGCGAGACCGTGGTCCGGCTGGAGCCGACCGGCCGGGGGGCGTCGTGCTGAGCCGGGTGGTCGTAGCCGTACACCATCTGTCCCTCCTGCCCATTCGTGTTGCCGGCGTGTTACGAATGGTGGTGGGCGTGCTGCGGATAGTCAAGATGATAATACGTATTATCTATGGTTGAATGCGACGACGGCGCCCGCGCCGGCGGGCTCCTGGGCGCCGCCGGGGTGTCACACGGGCGACAGGGGATGGCGCGTCGATCCACGACCGACGATGCTGTGGCCATGCGGGTGGTGCGGTGTCTGGTGGCGGCGTCGGTGCTGTCCGCCGCGGTGGTGCTGGCGGCGCCGGGCGTCGCGCTGGCGTCCGGCGGGGCCGACGGCTAGCACCGGCCGCCCGGCGGGCAGCGAGTTCAACGTCGCGATCACGGCCTGACCCGGCCGCGATCGCGGCCCGGCTACGCCCCGACCGCCGGCTGATCAACGGCCCGGACGCGGCGGGTGGTCAGCTCCAGCTGGGCGCTCGCCGTCGAGCGTCCGGCCGTCGCTCAAACAGCGGTGCGCCGCCCGACCTGCCGCACGTCCACGACAACTCCCGCGGTACTCGGCGACCGCCTCGACCGGCTCGACGCCGTGACGGTGGTCGACATCATGAACCACGGCGCCTGAGCGCTCAATAGTTGCTGAGCGGATTTTACGAAGTTTCCCCGCAATTCGGACTTTACAGGCCCAAAATGATCGGGCTAGAGTTCCGGGCAGTTGGGGCCGTTTCCGCGAGGTATTGCACTGCGGGGCCGGTGCCGACCGCCGCCGCAGAGGCCGGGTGCACTGCGCTGTTGACCGCATTGCATGAAGCCGTCGTCCTGCTAGCGCCTCCGCCGCGGCCTCGCGCCCGTGCCCGGTCGACCGGGACGGCGACGGCCCCCTGGGCCGACCTCGAAATCGGTGACGCACCCGTCGTGCGGCGATGCCGTGCTCTCGTTCCCGCGCAGCCGATCCTGCCAGCCGTCCGAGCACCCCCGAAACCCTGAAGGAGAACCGATGCGCACCCGCAGGCCCGCAGCGTTGACCGCGCTGATGCTGGGCTGCTTGGCGCTCGTCGCCACGACGCTCGGCGCGTGCGGTTCCGCCAAGCCGGGCCAGACGCAGCTCGTCGTCGAGATCTTCGGCGACATGGGATACCGCGACCTGTACACCAAGTACGAGCAGAGCCATCCCGGGGTCAAGATCGTCGAGCACATCGTCTCGTACGACGACCACCACAAGAACCTGCAGGCGCACCTGCTGGGTGGATCGGGAACCGGCGACATCGAGGCCATCGACGGTGGCTACATCGCGCAGTTCAAGGTCATGTCCGACAAGTTCGTCGACTTCAGGGACTACGGCGCCGACCCGAGCACGTGGCTGCCGTGGAAGTCGCAGCAGGCCACCGGCGCCGACGGCAGCCTGATGGGGCTGGGAGCCGACGTCGGCGGCCTGGCGATGTGCTACCGCCGGGACCTGTTCGCGCAGGCCGGCCTGCCGACCGACCGCGACCAGGTGGCCGCGCTGTGGCCGGACTGGCAGTCGTACATCGCCGCCGGCAAGCGGTTCAAGGCCAACGCGCCCGACGGAGTGGCCTGGTTCGACTCCGGTTCCAACATCTTCAACGCCATCGTCGGCCAGGCGCCGGTCGGCTACACCGCCCCCGGCAACAAGGTCGTGGTGGCGGACAACCCGGCCGTCAAGAACGCGTTCAACCTCGCGGTCGAGGCCGTGCAGGCCGGCGAGTCGGCGAAGCTGGCCACGTTCAGCCAGCAGTGGAACGCCGGCTTCCAGCGGGGTTCCTTCGCCACCGTGGCCTGCCCGGCGTGGATGACCGACACCATCAAGCAGAACGCGCCCGAGACCAGCGGCAAGTGGGACATCGCCACGATCCCGGGCGGCAGCGGCAACTGGGGTGGCTCGTTCCTGACCGTGCCGAAGCAGAGCAAGCACCGCAAGGAGGCCGCCGAGCTCGCCAAGTGGCTGACCGCACCCGAGCAGGCGAGCTGGATCTTCCGTACCCAGGGCCACCTGCCCAGCCAGGCCGCGCTCTACGACGACCCGGCCGTGCTCGGCAACACCAACGCGTTCTTCAACAACGCGCCCACCGGCCAGATCTTCACCGAGGCGGCGAAGACCCTGCGGCCGCAGTACCAGGGCCCCAAGGACGGCGACATCGGTCCGCTGATCGGTCTCGGGATCACCCGGGTCGACAAGGGCAAGCAGCGCCCTGACCAGGCGTGGCACCAGGTTCTCAAAGACGTCGCGAACGCCACCGAGCCGTAGAAAGGACGAGCCTGATGGCAGTGATCGCACCTCCGCCGGTGTTGCCCGAGCGGCGGGACACCGCACCGGCACAGCCGGCCAAGGTTGAGCGGTGGTCCAACCTGCGCCGCAAGTTCGACGTGAGTGGCACCCCGTACCTCTACATCGCACCGTTCTTCGTGGTGTTCGCGGCGTTCGGGCTGTTCCCGCTGCTCTACACCGGCTGGATGGCCCTCACCCAGTGGAACCGCGACATCCCCGGCAGCAACCACACCTTCGTCGGGCTGGGCAACTTCGTCCGGCTCTTCCACGACGACTACTTCTGGAACGCGCTGCTCAACACCGCCGCGATCGGCGTGCTGAGCACCGTGCCGCAGCTACTGCTCGCGATGTGGATCGCCCACCTGCTGCATCGCAAGATGCGCGCCCGCACAATGCTGCGGATGGGCGTCCTGCTGCCCAACATCACCTCGGTGGCCGCGGTCGGGCTGATCTTCGCCCAGCTGTTCGGGCGGGACTTCGGCCTGATCAACTGGGTGCTCAGCCTGGTCGGCCTGGGCAAGGTCGACTGGCAGGCGGGCACCTGGCAGTCGTGGGTGGCGCTGGCCGTCATCCTGACCTGGCGCTGGACCGGCTACAACTCCCTGATCTACCTGGCCGCGCTGCAGGCCGTGTCGGACGACCTCTACGAGGCGGCGGACCTCGACGGCGCCGGGCAGTTCCGGAAGTTCCGGACCATCACCGTCCCGGCGCTGCGCCCGACCATCATCTTCACCGTGATCATGTCGACCATCGGCACGATCCAGCTGTTCACCGAACCACTGATGTTCAACCCGGGCATGAGCCCGACCGGCGGCGACTCGCGCCAGTTCCAGACCCTCGCCATGTACGTGTACGAGCAGTTCTGGACCCACGGCAAGTACTCCTACGCCGCCACGGTCTCCTGGGCCATGTTCATGATCATCGTGCTGGCGGTGGGTGGGAACTACCTGCTGTCCCGACGCATTCGGAGCTCCACATGACGACCCTGATACCGGTCTCCCGGGCCATGACCGGCACTCGCCGCGTCCGCGGGCGGTCCGCGGCGCCCAGTCAGCGCAGCGCCGGAGCCAGGACCTACGTGCTGGTGGGGCTCATCGCCGTGGTGTCGGCGTTCCCGCTGTACTGGTCGCTGGTCGCGGCGTCCAACGACAACTCCGCGGCGGGGAGCTGGCCGCCCCGGCTGCTGCCCGGCGGTCACCTGTGGGAGAACCTGCAGCGGGCGTACACCCAGGCGAACTTCGGCCTCGCCCTGGCCAACTCGATGATCGTCTCGATCCTGGTCACGGTCTCCGTCGTGCTCACCAGCACGCTTGCCGGATTCGCCTTCGCGAAGCTCAGGTTCCGCGGTAGCAACGCCCTGCTCGGGTTCCTGCTCGTGACGATGATGGTGCCCGCCCAGCTGGGCATCATCCCGCTGTACATCATGATGTCGCAGTGGCTGGGCTGGACCGGGCACCTGCAGGCGGTCATCGTCCCGGCGGCCACCTCCGCGTTCGGCGTCTTCCTGATGCGCCAGTACCTCTCCGAGGCGCTGCCCGACGCGCTGCTGGAGGCCGGCCGGATGGACGGATGCTCGACGCACCGGCTGTACTGGCACGTCGTGCTGCCGGCGGCGCGGCCCGTCGCCGCGGTGCTCGCGCTGTTCACCTTCATGAACACGTGGAACGACTTCTTCTGGCCGCTGCTGGCCCTGGGCCAGGGCAACCCGACCACCCAGGTCGCACTGTCCACACTGGCCGGTGGCTACTACATGGACTACTCGCTCGTGCTCGCGGGGACGCTGATCAGCACCGCGCCGGTACTGCTGGTGTTCCTCTTCCTCGGCAAGCAGATCATCGGCGGGATCATGCAGGGGGCAGTGAAGGCGTGAACTGGACCGTCTGGCTCATCCCGCACTTCCACTACGACCCGGTGTGGTGGAACACGCAGTCCGCGTACACCCAGACGTGGGACGAAGCGCAGGACCCCGACGCGGGCGAGGCACGCTTCGCCTGGCCCGGGCACAGCGCGTTCAGCCTCGTCAAGGCGCACCTCGCGAAGATCGGCGAGGACCCGCAGTACAGCGTGGTCCTCGCCGAGGTCGACTACCTCAAGCCGTACTGGGACACCTATCCCGAGGACCGCGAGCTCATCCGGCGACTGATCGCGGACGGTCGCCTGGAGCTGGTCGGCGGCACCTACAACGAGCCCAACACCAACCTCACCGGCATCGAGACGACGATCCGCAACGCCGTGCACGGCGCCGGGTTCCAGCGGCACGTCGTCGGCGGCGTCCCGTCCACCGCCTGGCAGCTGGACGTGTTCGGCCACGATCCGCAGTTCGCGCAGGTGATGGCCGGCGCCGGGCTGACCTCGATCGCCTTCGCCCGGGGCCCCTACCACCAGTGGGGGCCCATGCTGACCAGCTGGAACATCCGCGAGCACCGCAAGCCGTTCGCGCCGACGCAGTTCCCCACCGAGTTCGAGTGGGTGTCGCCCGGCGGGGACGGCCTGCTCACCCACTACATGGCCGGGCACTACTCGGCCGGCTTCAGCCTCGACGCCGCCCAGGACCCGCAGACCGCGGCGGCGGAGCTGCACGAGCTGTTCACCCAGCTGAGCCCGGCCGCCGCGACCCGCAACGTCATGATCCCGATGGGCAGCGACTTCAGCCCGCCCATGCGCTGGGTCACCGAGCTGCGCGCGGCCTGGGACGAGCGGTACCCGCACGTGCGGCTGCGCTACGGCCTGCCGCGCGACTTCTTCACCGCCGTGCGGGACGAGCTCGCCTCGCGGGGCGTGCACGCCACGCCGCAGACCCGCGACATGAACCCGATCTACACCGGCAAGGACGTCACCGCGATCGACACCAAGCAGGCCCACCGCCTGGTGGAGACGCTCCTGCTGGACGCCGAGAAGTGGGCCACCTTCGCCACGCTGCACGGCGCGGCCTACCCCGCCGCGGCCGTCGACAAGGCGTGGCGGCTGCTGCTGTTCGGCGCGCACCACGACGCGGTCACCGGCACCCAGTCCGACCAGGTCTATCTCGACCTGGTCGCCGGCTGGCGCGAGGCGCACGACCTGGCCGCCGACGTGGACCGGTCGGCCCGCCGGCACCTGGTCGGGCACGTCGACACCCGCGGGGAGGGCACCGCGGTCGTCGTGTTCAACCCCCTGTCGCACCCCCGGACAGACACCGTCGCCCTGGAGATCGACCTCGACCCGGCCGTGGGCGTCACGCTCACCGACGACGGCGGGGTCCCGGTCCCGTACCTCACCGAGGCCCTCGCGCACGCCGCCGACGGACGGCCGGCCCGGGCGCTGCTGCGGTGGGTCGCGCGCGACGTGCCGTTGATGGGCTACCGCACCTACCGCCTGCTGCCCGGCACCGCCGAGCCGTCGGCGTCCGCGTGGCAACCCGTCGAGGCGACGAGCATCGCCAACGACCGCTACCGCGTACGTGCCGACCCCGCGCGCGGCGGCACCCTGACCGAGATCACCGACCTCGCCGCCGGCCGCGCCCTCCTCCCGCAGGGCCGGGTGGGCAACGAGCTGGTCTGCGTCGCCGAGCACCGCGACCATCCCGAGTTCGGCGAAGGCCCGTGGCACCTGCTCCCGCACGCCGTCGCCTGGCGCAGCGCGGACACCGCGGCCGTCGTCACCGCCGAACGCTGCCCGATCGGCGAGCGCATCACCGCCACCGCGACGGTCGACGGATGCCGCTACACTTCCCGGACCACCCTGTGGTACGGCATCGACCGGATCGACTTCGCCACGGACATCGACGGATTCGCCGCCACCGACCGGCTCCTGCGGGTGCGCATCCCCTGCGACATCCCCGGCGGCATGCCCGTCAGCGAGACCGCGGCCGCCGTCGTCGGCCGCGGCTACGCCCTGCTCGACGCCGACACGGCGGAGCACCCCCGGACCCTCGACAACACGGCGCACCAGTGGTTCGGCCTCGCGGCGGCGCTGACCGTCCACCTTCACGACCCCCGGGAGCGCTCCGAGCGTTCGCGAGCGGTGTCCATCGCCGAGATCGTCGTCCCCGACGGCGACGAGGGTCGAACCCCGACCAGGCAGCTCGCCGTCGGGCTGGCCCGGGCCGGCGTCACCGCCACCGTCACGCGCGCGACGGGAAACCGCTACGGCGCGCTGGACACCGACTCCAACCTCCCCGACTGCCGCGTCGCGGTCGGCACCCCGCAGCGCAACGCGTTCGTCGCCGAGCTGCTCGACCGTTCCCCGGCGCCGTTCGCCGCCGAACTGGCCGCTCAGCTCGCGGCCACCGGCACCGCCCGCCTCTGGATCCCGGCCGAACGGCCGCTCGGCGAGGTCTGGCGACCGGGCGCCGACGTGCGCTCGGCCCGGGACCTGCCCGTCCTGCTGATCGCCGGCAACGACGCGGACGCCGAGCAGCGCGCGCTCACCGAGTTCCTCGACGACGTCGGCGACGCGAACGTGCACGTCACGCAGCCGTCCGCGCTGCACCACGGCGAGACGACCGTCGAGGACTACGCCGTCGCGCTGCTCAACCGCGGTACACCCGGCTTCGCGGTCGAACCCGACGGCACGCTCAACATGTCGCTGACCCGCGCCTGCACCGGCTGGCCCACCGGAACCGCGATCAACTTCCCGGACCGCAACGCGCCGGGCGGGCGCAGCTTCCAGCACCTCACCAGCAGGCGCTTCGAGTACCACCTGGTGAGCGGCTCCGGCGGATGGCGTGCCGCCGGGTTCGTCGCCGCCGGGCAGTCCGTCAACCATCCGCTCGCCGCGACCGCCGCGCCGGCCGGCGACGGGTCGCTGCCGGCCACCGGATCCCTGCTGAGCGTCGAGCCCGCCGAGAACTTCGTCGTCACCGCGGTCAAGCCGCTGGGGGAGCCGCTCGCCACCGGCTCCGCGGCGCCCGCCGACGCGTGCGACAGCCTCATCGTCCGCGGCTACGAGCCCCACGGCCGGTCCGGCAGCGTCGCGATCCGCCTCGCCGGCGGTATCGCCTCGGCCACGGCTGCCGACCTGCTCGACCGCCCCGGCGCGCCGCTCGAGCACGACGGCCGGGAGCTGCGGCTCGACGTCGAGGGGTACCGGATCACCTCACTGGCCCTGGCACCGGCCCGCGCCGAGCGGGGCGGGACGGCGCTCGCGGCGAGCACCGAACCCGTGCAGCCCGTGTTCACCCGCTACTGGCTGCACAACTGCGGCCCCGCGCCCATGGGCAACCTGCCGGTCGCGCTCACCCTTCGGCCGGACGACCATCCGCGGGACGGCGGCGCCGCGGCCGGGGTGCGGCTGTGCGCTCAGATCGTCTGCGACGACACGGACGCCGGCTACGACGGGGACCTGCTCGTCAGCGCCCCGGAAGGCTGGGTCACCACCCCGCGCTCGAAGCACGTGACCGTCGCCGCGGGTGGCCACCTCAGCGTGCCCGTCACCGTCACGGCTCCCGACGACGCGGAGCCCGGCTGGTACGCGGTCGGCGGCAGCGTCGCCCACCGGGGCCAGGAGCTGCAGGACGTCCTCGTCGTGCCCGTGGGCCGGCCCGCGCCCGGGCCGCTGCTGCACGCGCGCGCCGAGGCCGGGGAGCTGACGCTGACCCCCGGGACGCGTGGTCACGTCCGCGTGCGGGTGAGCCACGACCTGCGCACCCCGCTGCAGGGGCACGCCCAGCTCATCACCCCGCACTACATCTGGCCGCTGACGAGCGAGCCGACCCGGGGCTTCACCATCGCGCCCGGGTCCACGCAGTGCGTCGAGTTCCCCGTCAGCGTCCCGGTCGGGACGCCACCCGGGGAGTTCTGGGCTCAGCCCAAGATCTGCGCCTTCGGCCGGATCGCCTACTGCGAACCCGTCCGCATCGTCGTCCGCCCCGGCGGCGGCGCCTGACCCTGAGACCCGCCGTCGTGCCGCCGAACTAGGCGAGCGCGGCGGCGACCTCGTCGAGGCGCGCCCCGCGGGAGGCCTTGACGAGCACCACGTCGCCGGCGGCGAGGTGGCCGCGCAGCCAGTCGACGGCCGCGCCGTTGTCGGCCACGGCCACGGCCCGCGCTCCCGCGCCGTCGGCGAGCGGCCGGGCGGCCGTGCCGACCGCGATCACCACGTCGGCCCTGGAGGAGGCGTACTCCCCGACGGCGCGGTGCTCGGCCTCGCTGCCGTCGCCGAGCTCGAGCATCTCGCCGAGGACGGCGATCCGCCGCCCGCCCTCGATCGCGGCCAGTGCGTCCAGGGCGGCGCGGGTCGAGTCGGGGTTGGCGTTGAAGGAGTCGTCGAGCAGCGTCGCGCCGCCGACGAGGTCGCGCAGCTCCAGGCGCCACTTCGACAGCGAGGCGGTGGCCAGCGCCGCCGCGGCCCGGTCGAGGGGTACGCCGGCCGCCAGCCCCGCCGCCGCGGCCGCCGCCGCGTTGAGCGCCTGGTGGGCGCCGACGAGCGGCAGCGCGACGGGAGCCTCGGCGTCGGCGCTGCCCAGCGTGAAGGAGGGCCGGCCGAGCCGGTCCAGCGTCAGGCCGAGGACCCGTACGCCGGCGTGCTCGCCCCGGCCGAAGGTCAGCACCGGGCCGGCGGTGAGCGAGGCCATCGCGTCCACGCGGGGGTCGTCGGCGTTGAGGACGGCGGTGCCGCCGGGCGCCAGCCCCTGCACCAGCTCGCCCTTGGCCCGGGCGATGGCCGCGCGGGACCCGAACTTGCCGAGGTGGGCCTGGCCGACGTTGAGCACGACGGCGATGTCCGGCGCGACCAGCCCGGTGAGCCCGGCGATGTCGCCGACGTGGCGGGCCCCCATCTCGAGGACGAGGAACCGGGTGGCCGCGCCGGCGCGCAGCATGGTGAGCGGCACGCCGAGCTCGTTGTTGCGTGAGCCGATCGTGGCAACCGTCGGCGCGGCGCTCGACAGCACGGCCGCCAGCAGATCCTTGGTGCTCGTCTTGCCCTGGGAGCCGGTCAGCCCGACGACGGTCAGACCGTCGCGCAGCCGGGCCACGACGTGGGCGGCGAGGGCCTGCAGCGCGGCCCGGGCGTCCTCGACGACGACGGTGGGCAGCGGCGTGGGCCGGGAGCCGAGCACGGCCACCGCGCCGGCCCGGCCGGCCTGGCCGGCATAGTCGTGGCCGTCGACGTGCTCGCCGGCGAAGGCGACGAACAGACCGCCCGGCTCGGCCTGCCGCCCGTCGAGCACGGCCGGCGCGGTCACCGTCACGGCGGCATCGCCCTCGACCGTCCCGCCGACGACCGTGGCGATCTCGTCGAGGCTGAGCGGGATCATGCCCGGGCCGGTTCGCTGTAGCGCATGGCTCCCAGTGAAGGGATCGCCGCATATCGTCGGCATATCGGAAACCGCATACGTGTCGGCAACACCACGCTCCCTTGACTGGGAGACGTGACCTTCAGCGAACCAGCACGACCAGCGGTGTGCCGCACCCGATCGCCGGCGTCGCCGCCCTCCCCGGCCGTCCCGGCAGTGGGGATCACCATTTACGGATGCGGCCGGGACGAGGCCGTCCTGTTCCGGGAGATGGCGCCTGGTTTCGGTGTGCTGCCGACCATCACCGAGGCCGCGGTATCCGAGGCCAACATTGCACTGGCGTTCGGAAACCGTTGCATCAGCGTCGGCCACCAGACCCGGGTTGCGGATCCCATGCTTCTCGCGCTCGGCCGGGCCGGTGTGGAGTACATCTCCACACGAAGCATCGGATACGACCACATCAACGTGCAGTACGCACGGAGCGTCGGCGTCACCGTCGGGAACGTTGCCTATTCGCCCGACAGCGTGGCCGACTACACATTGATGTTGATCCTGATGGCGGTTCGCGACGCGAAATCCGTCATCCGCCGTGCCGACGCTCACGACTACCGGCTGAGCGAAGTGCGCGGGAGGGAACTGCGCGATCTGACCGTGGGGGTGATCGGAACGGGACGTATCGGCGCGGCGGTCATGGACAGGCTGCGGGGTTTCGGCTGCCGGATCCTGGCCCATGACAATCGCGCCGAGGCTGCGGCCGATTACGTTCCTCTCGGTGAATTGCTGCAGCGGAGCGACATCGTCACGCTCCACACCCCGCTGAACGCGGACACGCACCATCTTCTCGATCGTGACCGAATCGCGCAGATGAAGAGCGGCGCATTCGTCATCAACACCGGCCGCGGTGCGCTCCTCGATACCGGCGCCCTTGTCCCGGCGTTGGAGAACGGCAGGCTGGGCGGCGCGGCGTTGGACGTCCTCGAAGGGGAGGAAGGAATCTTCTACGCCGACTGCAGGAACGGGCCCATCGGAAACGAATCGCTGCTGCGGCTGCAACAACTGCCGAATGTGGTCATCAGCCCGCACACCGCCTATTACACGGGCCGGGCCCTGCGGGACACCGTTGAGAACACCCTCCTCAATTGCTTGAACTTCGAAGGCGGGAAGCGGCATGAATAGGTTGAAGGTGGCGATCCTCTTCGGCGGTACTTCCGAAGAGCACCCCGTCTCCGTCAAATCTGCGCAGGAGGTCGCGAAGCACCTCGATGCCGAAAAGTATGAACCGTTCTGGATCGGGATCACGAAGAGCGGCGCATGGAGGCTCTGCGACGGCCCTGACGCGGGATGGGAGGACGGCGGCTGCCGTCCGGCCGTGCTGTCGCCGGACAGGAGCGTCCGCGGACTGCTCGTCCTGGAACAGGGGCGATACGAGGCGATCGGCCTGGACCTCGTGCTGCCCGTGCTGCACGGCAAGCTCGGCGAGGACGGCGCGACGCAGGGCCTGCTGGAGTTGTCCGGCATCCCCTACGTCGGCTGCGATGTCCAGAGTTCCGCGCTGTGCATGGACAAGTCCCTCGCCTACACCGTCGCGAGAAGCGCGGGAATCGCGACGCCGAACTTCTGGGTCGTCCCGGCGAATGGCGATCCCGACCCTGACCGGTTCACCTATCCCGTCTTCGTGAAGCCGGCCCGGTCGGGGTCGTCGTTCGGCGTCAGCAAAGTATCCCGCAAGGAGGAGTTGCCGAGCGCGGTGGAGACCGCGAGACAGTACGACTCGAAGGTGTTGATCGAAGAGGCCGTCGTCGGCAGCGAGGTCGGATGCGCCATCCTGGGGAACGGTCCGGACCTGATCGCCGGCGAGGTGGATCGAATTGCCCTGTCTCATGGCTTCTTCAGGATCCATCAGGAGAGCGCACCGGAGAGCGGCTCCGAGAACTCGACACCCGTCGTTCCCGCTGACATCCCGGCGGAGGCGCGCTCGCGTGTCCGGGAGACGGCGAAGGCCGTATATCGCGCTCTGGGGTGCAGGGGGCTGTCACGAGTGGACATGTTCCTGAAGGAGGACGGGACGGTGGTCCTGAACGAGGTCAACACCTTGCCCGGCCTGACCTCGTACAGCCGGTACCCGAGAATGATGGCGGCCGCAGGGCTGCCGCTCGCCGACGTGCTCGACCGGATCGTGTCGCTGGCTCTGGCGGGAAAAGTGCGATGAAGGACGACTTCGCCTTCGTCGACGAGCTGGTGCCCGGAATCCGCTGGGATGCGAAGTACGCCACCTGGGACAACTTCACCGGCAAGCCCGTGGACGGATACGTGGCAAATCGAATCGCCGGCACGAGGGCATTGTGCGCGGCCCTGGCGCGAGCGCGGGACCGGGCCGTGTCCCTTGGCTTCGGCCTGCTCCTCTGGGACGGGTACCGCCCGCAACGCGCCGTGGATTGCTTCCTGCGCTGGTCGGAACAGCCGGAGGACGGCCGGACGAAGCTGCGGCACTACCCGAACATCGACCGACCCGCGATGTTCGAGCAGGGATACGTGGCCGCCAGGTCGGGCCACAGCCGGGGCAGCACCGTCGACCTGACCCTGTATCACCTGGCTACCGGCGAACTCGCTCCCATGGGCGGCGCCCACGACCTGATGGATGTGGTCTCGCATCACGGAGCGGGAGAAATCGCGCCGGTCGAAGCGAGGAACCGTCAGTACCTTTGCTCCATCATGGAGGACAGCGGTTTCGGCCGGTACGACTGCGAGTGGTGGCACTACACGCTGCACGACGAACCGTATCCGGACACGTACTTCGACTTTCCCATCGCGTGACTCGGTGCTGGCGGCGGGCCTCGGCGGTTACGTGGCCGTGTGCGGTGGGGTGGCCGGCAGATGTACCGCGACACAAAGCCCGCCGGCGGCCCGGGGAGTGAGCGTGAGGGTTCCGTCGTGTGCCTGGGCGATGCTGTTGACGATCGCCAGCCCGAGGCCGACACCCGCGTGGTCACTGTGGATGCGTTCGGTGCCGCGCTGGAACGGTTCGGTGAGTGTCGAGACCAGCTGTGGCGTGAGTCGGTCGCCGGTGTTCTCGACGGTGAGCACGACGGACCCGGGGCGGACGGCGGTGTTGACCTGCACCGTGCCGCCGTCCGGGAGGTTGTGCACGATGGCGTTGTGCAGGAGGTTCGTGGTCATCTGCAGCAGCAGCGCGTGTGAGCCGATGGCGGGGGCGATGTCCCCGGAGGTCTCAATGGTGACGCCGCGCTGTTCCGCGAGCGGGAGGACCGTTTCGGTCGCCTCCTCCGCGATGAGCGACAAGTCGACGTGTTCTCGGGCGAAGGACCGCTGGTCGGTGCGGCTGAGCAGGAGCAACGCTTCGGTGAGGTGGATCGCTCGGGCGTTGACGGCGTGGAGGCGGTCGACCAGCTTGCCGGTGTCGCGGTCCAGGTCGTTGCGGGCCACGTCGAGCAGGGTCTTCGTGATCGCCAGCGGCGTGCGCAGTTCGTGGGAGGCGTTGGCCGCGAACCGCTGTTGCTCGGCGACGTGCGCCTCCAGCCGCGCGAGCATCCTGTCGAAGGCGTCGGCGAGTTCGCGGAACTCGTCTTGAGGGCCTTCCAGCTGGATCCGGTGGGAGAGCGACCCGTCCGCGGCCATGCGTGTGGCGTCCGTGATCCGGGCCAGGGGCGCGAGCATCCGGCCGGCGAGAATCCACCCTCCCAGCAGACCGAACACCAGCAGGAACACCAGCATTTCGGCTGCCCGCGGAGCGAAGGCTCGCAGGAGGTCCTCGCGGGTGGGACCCATGAGGCGGAGCGCGGGCCCGCGCTCCGCCGCCGGTACGTCGGGCACGTATCGCAGGAGGAACACCCACACGACCGCGAGCAGCAAGGCACCGGCGAGCATGAGGAAGCCGGCGTAGCTGAGGGTGAGTCTGAGGCGAACGCTCAAGCCGGGGACTCTATCCACGGTCTCCTCCCTCACGTCTGGTGCCGGGTGCCGGGTGCTGTGTCAATGCGGTACCCGACGCCGGCCACGGTGGCGATGATCCAAGGTTCGCCCAGCCGCTTCCGCAGTGCCGAGACCGTGATGCGCACGGCGTTGGTGAACGGGTCGGCGTTCTCGTCCCATGCCCGTTCCAGAAGCTCCTCGGCGCTGACCACACCGCCTTCGGCGGCGACGAGGACCTCGAGCACGGCGAACTGCTTCCTGGTCAGCGGGACGTATCGGCCGTCCCGGTAGACCTCGCGGCGGAACGGGTCCAGCCGCAAGCCTGCGATCTCCCGCACGGGCGGTCTGCTGTATGCACGCCTGCGGTCGAGCGCTCTGAGACGAAGCACGAGCTCCTGCAGCTCGAACGGCTTGGTGAGGTAGTCGTCGGCACCGGCACCGAACCCGGAGGCCTTGTCGTCGAGCCGGTCGGCGGCGGTGAGCATCAGGATCGGCATGCCGCTGCCGGAGGCGACGATGCTTTCGGCGATCTCGTCACCGGAGGGCCCGGGAATGTCGCGGTCGAGGATGGCGATGTCGTAGGCGTTGACGCTCAGCAACTCCAGCGCCGTGTCGCCGTCGCCGGCGATGTCGGCCGCGATCGCTTCCAGGCGCAGCCCGTCGCGAATGGCCTCCGCCATGTAGGGCTCGTCCTCGACGACCAGCACACGCATGCACTCAATGCTAGGAGCCGGCACATATCGCCGGCGTACGGAAAACGGTCGCGGCTGTCCACGCCGGGTCCGGAACGGCCTTGCGTGAATCGACCTCGCCGGGTCACCCGCCGCCGTATCGTCGTGATCAGTAACCCTCCGGCGACGGTCGATGCGGGTTCTCCGATGTCGCGGTTCGTCGCAGGCGCCGACCGGCGGGGACCGCTTCGTGTACAGGCGTCATGGCGGCCCCCGCGGCGAGCGTGACGTCCCGGGCACGCTTCCGAAGGGTACGTCCATGGCAAGTTCCGCTGGGCCGGTCCGGTGGTTCGCCGACCGCAGGGTCGGCACGAAGATCTACACGGCCGTCGCGGCCGTCGCCATCACCGCGGCGGTCGCCGGCATCGTCGCCAACATCGCGATGTCACGCGTGTACCAGCGCGGGCGGGACATCAACGAGCAGAACCTCGTCCCGTCGGTGCGCCTGGCCGAGGCCCGGGTGCAGGCCAACGCGGTGCGCATCGCCGTCCGCGACGCGGTGCTCGCCTCCGACCGGGCGGCGGTCGACGCGGCCGAGCAGCGGGTACGCACCGCCGACGCCGCGGTGGACACGAACATCCAGGCGTACCTGCCGAGCGCGGCCGACCCGGCGGCCGTGCGGCGGTTCATCGACCTGTGGCAGCAGTACCGCGAGGCGCTGAACAACCAGCTGCTGCCGGCGGCGCGGGCGAACGACTTCGCCGCCTTCGTCAAGACCAGCGCGCAGGTGACGGGGCCGCTGTCCGCGAAGGCCCAGGCCGAGCTCGACACCGCGACCAAGGCGGAGGGGATCCAGGCCACTGCCACCGTCGCCGCCGCCCGCTCCACCTACCAGCAGAGCCGGACGGTGCTGTACGTCGTGCTGTACGGCGGCATCGTGCTCGCGCTGCTGCTGGCCTGGTGGGTCACCCGCATGATCACCAGGCCGCTGCGGCGGGTGCATGAGGTGCTGTCGGCGGTGGCCGTCGGCGACCTGACCCACCTGGCCGGGATCGACTCGCGCGATGAGGTGGGGCAGATGGCGAAGGCCCTCGACGCCGCGACCACCCGCACGCGGCAGACGATCGCGGCGGTCGCCGAGACGGCGGGCAGCGTCGCCACGTCGTCGGAGGAGCTGTCGGCCACCAGCGAGCAGATCGCCGCGACGGCGGAGGAGACCAGCGTCCAGGCAGGCGTGGTGGCGGCGTCGGCGACGCACGTGTCCAGCAGCGTACAGAGCGTGGTGACCGGCGCCGAGCAGATGGCCGCCTCCATCAAGGAGATCGCGCACAGCGCCGCCGAGGCCGCCGCGGTCGCCGGGCAGGCCGTGCGCGACGCCCGCAACGCCAACGAGACCGTGGGGAAGCTGGGCTCCTCCTCGACGGAGATCGGCAACGTGCTGAACCTGATCACCTCGATCGCGGAGCAGACCAACCTGCTGGCCCTGAACGCCACCATCGAGGCGGCCCGGGCCGGCGACGCGGGCAAGGGCTTCGCGGTGGTGGCCAGCGAGGTCAAGGACCTGGCCCAGGAGACGGCGAAGGCGACCGAGGACATCTCGGCCCGGGTCGCCGCGATCCAGACGGACGCGCAGGCCGCCAGGGTGTCCATCAGCGGGATCGCGGAGGTCATCGAGCGGGTCAACCAGTACCAGTCGACGATCGCGACCGCCGTGGAGGAGCAGACCGCCACCACGGGCGAGATGAGCCGGAACGTCACCGAGGCCGCGACCGGCACCAACGAGATCGCCGACAACATCAACGGCGTCGCCGAGGCCTCCCAGACGGCCGCGGCCAGCATCACCGAGAGCCAGGCGGCCAGCCAGGAGCTGGCCCGCACGGCGGCCCACCTGCAGCAGCTCGTGTCGGAGTTCCGCTATTGAGCGCCCCCTCGCGGACGCCCTACGCCGGCGGTGACGAGGGGGCGGGCGCGCAACAGCTGCGGGCCGTCACCGCTCTGCGACGGCGCGGAGGAACTGCCGGACAGCGGGACACCGGTAGGGGGTGGCGGAGCCGGCGCCGGCGACCCCGACGCGGATGCGGTCGGGATGGGCGTGGGTGACGAGGCGGGCGCAGGGTTCGGTGCGGCGTGGCGCCACGACGGCAGCGCGATCAGCGCGATCAGCGCGGCGGCGGTGAGCGCGGCGGCGGCGGTGCGGCGCCGGCGGCGCTGGTGCAGCCGGCGCGGGATCTCCTCGACCGGGGGCGGGTCGGCGGTGCTCGCCGACCGGTCCCGGAAGGCGTCGAAGCGGGCCTGCAGCGGGTCGCGCTCAGTCATGGCTCACCCGCTCCTCATCGAGGCCGAGCAGCTGGCCCAGGATGGCGCGGGCCCGGTGCAGCCTCGCCTTGACGGTGCCCTCGGGCGCGTCGACGAACTCCGCGATCTCGCGTACCGAGAAGTCGGCGAGGTAGTGCAGCACGGCGGCCTGCCGGAGGACCGGCGAGAGCCGCCCGAGCGCGCGCACGACGTCCAGCGACAGTCCGTCCGGGCCCTGCACATCGTCGCCGATCAGCTCTCGGCGCCGGTGGAGCAGGCGCTTGGCCCGGCGCCACCGGGTGATCGCGAGATTCCAGGCGACGCGGCGTACCCAGCCGAACGGGTCGTTGAACGAAGACACCGTCGCCCACCGTGCGTAGGCGCGCGTGAATGCCTCCTGCACGAGGTCCTGCGCCTCGGCACGGTCGCCGACGAACGCATGCAACTGCGTGAGCAGGCGCGGGTACGCCGCGGAGTAGAACTCGGCGAAGTCCGGCGCGGCGGCCATCAGGTGTACCACCCCGGTCGTGTGATCCGCAGCAGCCTAGATCATCGAGCCGGATCTGGGGGTACCGAAAATCTGCCCCTGACGATGCAACCCTCCGCGGCGGGCGGCGTGTCTGTCATGTGCGCCGACACCGGCGCGCCCGACGGGGAGGTACTCATGAGAACACGCCATCTGCTCCGGGCAGCCGCGGTCGCCGCGGCGCTGGCGCCGGCGCAGATCCTGATCGCGCCCACCGCTGCGGGGGCGGCGACGGTACCGCCGGCCGCACCAGCGGTCACCGAGGACAGCGCCGCCTACATCGTCGGCGTCCGCGGTGCGTTCACGTTCGCCGAGCCGGCCGGCAGCCCGATACCGACGGCGTTCGTGTACCAGCTCAACTCCGGCGCGCCCACGCGGGTCGCCGCGGGCAAGCGGACGGTGCGGGTGTCGATCGTGCCGACGCGTGTTACCAACACGCTGGCGGTATGGGCGATCGAGCCGGACGGGACGTTCACCGACACCACGAACGTCTTCTTCAACGCGGCATATCCGCCGCCGTTCGCCGACCAGGACCTGACCGGCGACGGCCGGCCGGATCTGCTGACCGTCGGGCCCGCCACCGGCCTGGCGCCGGGCCTGTGGCTCGCGGCCGGCCGGGCCACCCGCGGCGGCCTGCGTACGCCGGCGACGAACATCGCACCGCTGCCGGGTTGGACCCCGAACTTCGACGGCGCGCAGGTCATCTCCGGGCGGTTCGGCGGCACGAGCTTCAACGACGTGCTCGTGTACTACCCGACCGGCTACAGCGCGGGGATGGCCATCATCGCCACCAGCCTCGACGACGGCGGCCCCCTCGACAGCACCGGCGTCACCGTCATGCCTTCCGGAACCATGACCGACAACAACGGCGACGACCCGATCGCGGTGGCCAACGCCTACGACAGCGCGGGCACCAACAGCGGATACCCCGACCTGTTCGCCATCGTCGGCGACCCCGCCTACGGCTACACCTTGGACTACTACCCCAACCCCGGCTTTCCCGGCGGGTACTTCATGGCCAACCCCACGCCGCTGGCCACTCCGGACGGCGGCGCGGACTGGAACTCGTGGCGCATCGCGTCGAAGCTTCTGCCCTCCGGCACCGCCCTGCTGCTGTGGAACCCTTCGACGGGCGCCCTGTACCTGTGGGAGTCCATCACCTACG
Organism: Dactylosporangium salmoneum; assembly: GCF_039532525.1. Classification (NCBI taxonomy): domain Bacteria; kingdom Bacillati; phylum Actinomycetota; class Actinomycetes; order Micromonosporales; family Micromonosporaceae; genus Dactylosporangium; species Dactylosporangium salmoneum. The sequence goes on along the minus strand of NZ_BAAARV010000046.1, from coordinate 53,770 downwards.
ACGGCACAACCCTGCACTACACCCCGTACCACCTGGCGACGAACTGGCAGCCGGCGGCGGCGTCGCTGCAGCTGACCCAGGAGGTCAACGCCAACCCGGTCATCTGGACCGTGTCCGCGACCGGCACCGCCACCGCATACCGGGTCACGAACCTGTCCCCGACGGGCCTGGCCAGCCTCCAGGCCCAGCCCGCCCAGTCACTGCTGCCGTGAGTCGAGGCCCGGGCGCGGCTCACAGGGTCGCGCCCGGGCCGGCAGCCAGAAGCCGACCACGCTCAGCGACGGCGAGGACGGGCTGTTCACCAAGCCCGCGGTCGCCGACTACCCCGACTATCTCAAGGCCGCCTGTGCCGGCGACCCGAACGGATCCTGCACGACCGTGCACTACAAGTCGGCCACTCGGGCGCACATCGAGTCGCTGGGCTATGAGATCGTCGCGAACCTCGGCGACCAGTACAGCGACCTCGAGGGCGGCCACGCCGACCGGACGTTCAAGCTGCCCAACCCGAACTACTTCCTGCCTTGACACCCTGGTCCCGGTCCGGCCGTCCGGCGGGACCGGGACCGCCCCGATAGGGTCACACGGTGCCGTTCGACCCGTTCCGAGCCGCCGTCGCCGTCCACGGCATCCTTCGCGATCGGGAGCGCGTACTGCTGATGCGCCGCGCCGGCACCGGTTACCGCGACGGGCAGCTCGGCCTGCCCGCCGGCCACCTCGACGGCGGCGAGGACGCCGTCGCCGGGCTGGTGCGGGAGCTCCGGGAGGAAGCCGGAATCGAGGCGGACCCGCACCGCTGCCGGCTCGCGCTGGTGCTGCACGCCGCGCCGGAGCACGCCGCCGACTTCGAGTACCTGCACCTGTTCTTCTTCGTGGACGGCTGGACCGGCGAGCCACGCATCGGTGAGCCGGACAAGTGCAGCGAGATGCGGTGGGCCGACGCACGGATCCGTCCTGCGGACCTCGTCGACTACGTGGGCGTGGCGCTGGCCGCGATCGACCGCGGCGAGTCCCTGGTGCTGCACGGGTGGTGACCGAATCCGGCCGAGCGTCAGGGCTCAGGCGTGGCCGACGGACGGGTCGTCGGCGGCGACCGCAAGCACGCCGTCGACCTCGGCCAGGGCGGCGTTGAGCGGGGCGATGTCGCGGCTGCCGGTGAGGACGAGCAGGACGGTCACGACGGGCGGTTCCTCGACCCGGCGGGGTTGTTCGACGAGGAGTTCGGCGACGTTGAAGCCGCGGGCGGTGCAGGCGCCGAGGGCGTCCCGCAGCACGCCGCGGCCGTCGAGGTAGGTCAGCCGTAGCCGCCACGGCGCGTACTTCGACCGCGGCAGCCGAGCCGCGAGGGGCGTGAAGGCCAGTACGACCAGCAGGTGTCCGGCGGTCGCGGCGACGGCGAGCACCCAGAGCCCGGCTCCGGCGGCCATGCCGACCGCGGCGGTGAGCCAGATCACCGCGGCGGTAGTGAGCCCGCGCACGGCGTCGCGGCGCACGAAGATGAGGCCGCCGCCGATGAACCCGATGCCGGAGACGATCTGCGCGGCGATGCGGGACGGGTCGAGCACGACGTGGTCGACCAGGACGTCGGCGAACCCGTACTTGGACACCTGCATGATCAGCGCGGCGGCGAACCCCACGAGCGTATGGGTGCGCAGCCCGGCGCTCTTCTGCCGGATCTCCCGCTCCACCCCGATGACCGCGGACAGCAGCAGCGCCAGGCCCAGTTCGCCCAGCTGCATCCATCCCTGTCCGTCGCTGAATGCCATCGCGCCACCCTAACGCTGACCGCGCCGGTCGAAGGTTCAGCGCCGCAACGACGCGTCAGCTGACCGCTGTGGCGAGGAGTACGAGCAGGGAGGCGCCGATCTCGATGACGCCGACGTGCACCGGCTTGAGCCGACGTTGCGGTAGTGCCCAGGCCCGGGCCAGCAGCAACAGGAACACGGCGCCGACGATGGGCCTGTACAACAGCAGCCCCGCGGCGGCGAGCAGGTGGTACACGACGGATGCGCGCCGGTAGCCGACGCTGTCGCGCTCCCGGATCATGGTTTTGACGTACAGCACGGTGCCGGTGAAGTAGGCCAGCAGCGCGACGAAGGTGGCCGTGACGCCGGCGGGCGGGACGTGGGCGATGGTGGCGCAGACGAACACCATCAGGCAGCTCTGCACGACGGAGGCGAGGTCGTTGAGCAGCGCCCGTTCGTCGCGGCGGGCCGCGTAGCCGACGTTGACCGCCAACAGCAGCGCGTACAAGGGTGCGTACCACAGGAGGCTCGGCACCGCCGCGACGACGAGCCCGCCGAGCAGGACGGCCGGTATCGCGTAGACCGTCAGCTGGGCGCGGACCCGGCCGGGCCGGCGGGTCTTGACCGCCAGCAGCAGGTAGTAGCTGAGCAGGTAACCGCTGATCCACGCGACCAGCAGGGGCAGGTGCGGCCAGCGGAGCCCGGTGACGAGGACTCCGGCGAGCCAGGGGAGCAGGAGCATGGCCCAGGCCCCGTGCTGGGGCGGGATGAACCGGCGCACCGCGCGCCGGCGCGGCGACACCGCCCGCCTGGCCGGTGCGGGCCGTGTTCCGGCGAGCGTTTCCGGGGTCATGCTGTGCCTCCCTGGACGTCGAGGACGCCACGGGCGCCGCGCTCGGCGTCGACCATGACGTGGGACACGAACGGGTAGTGGCCGGCCTCCGGCAGGACGGTTTCCACGAATCCGCCACCGGCCGGCGGCAGGTCGAGGACCTGGGCGCCGCCGGGGTCGCCGGGCCGAAGCTCGTAATGGCCCTCGCGGTAGACGGTGTCGAACTGGGCGCCGACGACGTGGAAGGCGGCGGGACGGTTGGGACCGGCGTCGAGCACCCAGATCCGGACCCGCTTCCCCGCGGTGGCGATCAGCGGCCGATGGGCGTACTGCCCGGCGTAACCGTTGAACACGACGGCGTCGGGCCGCTCGGCCTGCATCTTGGTCATGTCGCCGGGTTGGCCGTCGGGGCCGAGGTAGAGCTCCGACTGCACGAGGACGTATTCGCGGTCGACGGGGGCCAGACCGGGAGGGTCGATGATGACGGCGCCGTACATGCCGTTGCCGATGTGCAGCAGCATCGGCATGGTCGAGCAGTGGTACATCCAGATGCCGGCCTTCGTGGCGGTGAACCGGTAGGCGAGCCGCTGGCCGGGCTCGACGGGGCGCATCGGGGTGTCGGGGGCGAGCGCGCCGGCGTGGAAGTCGATGCCGTGGTCGATGCTGCCGTCGTTGACCAAGGTGATCTCGAAGGTGTCGCCGATCCTGCCGCGCAGGGTGGGGCCGGGGGCGGTGCCGTTGAACGTCCACAGTTGCTGCCGTATGCCGGGCGCGACTTCCCGGATCACCTCCTGCACGTGCAGTTCGAGCCGGTGGACCGGTTCGGTGCCGGTGGTGGGGGCGCCGGCGTCGCGGGCGGTGAACGCGGGACCGGGGTCGGCCATCGGGTCGATGCGCGTCGCGGTCGGGCTGGGGGCGTTGTGGTCGTGGCCGGCGGCCTGGCCGCCGGTGGTGGTGATGGTGAGGGTCATGCCGGCCTGCCGGTGGCCGGGAAGGGAGCACCAGCCTTCGACGGTGCCGCCGATGACCCCGGCGTCCAGGCGGACGGTCGTGTCGCGGCCGATGGTGCCGGTCTTCGGCCCGGTGGCCAGGACGAGGTTGTGGCGGTGGCTGTCGTGGTTGGTCAGTTCGACGACGAGGCGGTCCCCGGCCGGGACGGTGATGCGGTCGGGGTGGAAACGCATGTCGTCGGCGGTGATCTGGACGGTGGTGGTGTGCCCGGTGGCCGGCACGTCGGCCGCGGTGGCTCGCGGCGACGCCGTGGGGTCGGTCGTGTGCTGGGCGGCGACGCCGATGAGGACGGCGAGCAGGACCAGGGCGGTGCCGGTCGCGACGCCGCCGAGCGGCCGTGTCGGTGGTGCGGCGGCGACCGAGGCGTTCGGTGGGTTGTCTGACGCGGGGTCTGCTGCGGTGGCCACGGGTGGTCTCCTGGCGAGGACGAGCCGGCCGGCGGGGAGCAGGAACTGCACCAGGGCGGCGAGGACGAGCAGTGAGGTGGTGATGCGTACGTAGGCCGGAACCGGCAGCAGGAACACGAGCAGGGCGAGGTTGGCCATGCTCACCCGCTGCGGGCCGCGCCGTTCGAGCGCGGCGATGGCGGCGCGCACGCGGATGGGGCCGCCGCCGAGTGCCACGGGCAGCAGGTGGGTCAGGGCGCCGAGCAGGGTCTGGCCCGCGAAGCCGGCCAGCAGCGGCACGAGCACGCCGCCGAACCGGTCGGCCGCATCGGCCGGGCCGGCGGCGCCGCCCAGCGCGAAGGCGTCGACGGCGAGCGCGCCGAGCAGCCAGCCCCCGGCGGCGGCGAGTGACCACGCGGCGAACGTCGCAGGGGGCTTGTGCCGGGCCACCTGCACCGCCGGGCGGATCACGAGCGCCGCGGCGACGGCGGTGAGCGCGAGGCCCCCGACGGCGAGGACCGGCCACCAGGCCAGGACCCCGGCCGCGAGCACGACCAGCCCGGCGACGGCGACGGGCAGGGCGGTGCGGGCGGCGGCGACCGCGCCGTCGGCCATCCGGGTGCGCAGGACGGTCGGCCACAGGGTCAGCACCGTGCCCAGCACGGTGAGGGTGACCCAGCCGAGCAGGTTGACGTGGGCGTGGAAGAGGACCAGCCGGGGCCGGGCGGCGTCGTCGGTGACCAGCATCCAGGCGCCGACCGGGATGCCGGCCAGGAGGGCGACGGCGGCGGCGACGTAGTAGTGCGCGGTGACCGCGAACCGGGCCGGCAACGCCGCCCGGACCCGGGCGAAGAGCCAGTGCAGGTGGGCGCAGATCGCGGCGAACACCGCGGCGGCACCACCGACGCCGACCCATGCCGGGCTGACGGTGGCGCCGGTCAGCACCGCCAGGATTCCGGCGTTGAGCACGGCCAGGCGGATGGCGTCACCGCGCCGGCCGGCCGGTGCCGGGACCCGCAGCACGGCGGCCGTGAAGTGAGCGCTCCAGATGACGATGGCGTTGCTGACCGCGCCGAGCAGCAGCAGGTGGATCGCCAGCCACCGCCATTGCGCCAGCAGCGGGTGGACAAGCCCGACCGCAAGGATGCCGGCGAGGTACCCCAGCGGCAGCAGGCTGCTGCGGCGGTGCCAGCGCGCCCGCCCGGTCGGCGGGTTCTGGGCCGGTACGGCGCTCACCGTGACACGCTCGCGTCGGCCACGGCCAGCCGGTGGTTCCGCACCGCATGCCGGCCCGAGCGCGCGGTGAGGGCGGCGGCGAAGGCGACGAAGCCGAGCACCGCGGCGACGTTGCCGGCGCCGGCCCACCGCCACACCGCCTCCAGGCCGGCGCCGTCACCGATGGCGACGCGAACCAGCAAGGACCCGTGCAACAGCACGAGGGGGACGTACAGCACCGGCCGGTACGGCAACGGCCGGCGCAGCACCGCGGGCAGGATCACCGGCGCGTGCACGAAGACCATCGACATGGTGAAGCCGAGAAACACCGCGTGCGCGGTGGCGTCGTAGCGGGCACCGGCCACCGTCGGACCGGCGCCGGCCCACAGCAGTCCCGCGAGGGCCAGCCAGGCGTAGCCGGTGAGCAGCCCGGCGGCGACGTAGCGGGGCAGGCCGCGAGCGTGGATGGTGCGCCGGGCCACGTCGAACACGGCCAGCCAGGCCACGACGGCGAGCACCCCCAGGCCGAACAGGTACGCCCCGACGGCGGGCCACAGGGTCACCGCCGTGGCGCCGGCGATCAGGGCGGCGAGCGCGGCGAGGAACCAGCGCTGCGGGCGGGGGCCGGCGAGGGCGACGTGGGCCAGTTCGAGGCGTTCCCCGGCGATGGTCGCGATGAGAAAGACGGCGAGCCACGGCACCAGGTCGGGGATCGGCAGGCCGGCCAGCCAGAGCAGGGCGGCGGCGTACCAGGCGAACGCGCCGGCGGCCTGGGCCAGCAGCGCCGGGCCGGGCTGGCGGCGCCACAACGCCCGGTAGACGGCCAGCAGCACCACCCCGCCGGCGGCCAGCAGCAGCTTGCCGGGCAGGCCCGGGCCCGCCAGGATCAGGGTGAGGCCGCCCGCACCCGCGCAGCCGGGCGCGGCCAGGGCCCAGTGGGCGCCGAGCGCGACGGCCCGCTCCAGGGCGATGAGGGTGCCGACGAAGCCGAGGACCATCACCGGGCCGTGCACGTCGGCCAGCGCCGGACGGGGGACCGGCAGGCCGAAGCCGAGCAGCAGCAGCGCGGCATACAGCCCGGCGAGCAGCGCGAGACCGCCGGCGGCCAGCGGCGGCAGCCGCCAGCCGGCGCGGACCGGGCCGGGGCGCGTCACGGCCGTCCGTCCGGCACCCGTCGGTCCGGGACCAGCAGCCGCACGACGCAGGCGTCCGGCGCGGCGAACGGCTCCAGCACGGCCTGCCCGTCCGGGGCGCCGGCCGCGTGCAACACCCCGCGGATCATCCCGGCGTGCAGGCCGCACATGACGTCCGGATGCTGGCCGACCAGGTCCAGGAACGGGCAGGTCCGCAGGTGGACCTCGACGGCGGCATCGCCGGGCGGCGCCGCGTCGCCCGGGTGAGGCACCCGGTGCGGATCGAACCCCAGTTGCGTCAGCACGTCGACGGCCGTTGCCGCCGGCTCACCGGGTGACGCCGCCGCGGCCAGGCGACGGCCCCACGCCTGGCCCGCCGTCACGGCCGCCGCGGTACCGCCCCCGGTGTCCGCGAGGTGGTCCAGCAACGCGGAGGCGAGCGCCCGGTACGGGGCCGGGGCCGGCTCCGGCGCGGCGCCCTTGTAGCGCCAGGCCGGCCGCCCGGGCGCGCCGTCGCTGGCCCGCGCCTTGACCAGCAGCCCCGTCTCGACCAGCCGCTCGAGGTGGACACGGACCGTCGAGGGATGCAGACCTGTCCGCTCCACCACGTCGGCGCTGGTCAGGCCGGTGTCGGCGGCGCGGACCAGCCGCAGGATCTCCACCCGGCTCGCCGAGCCGAGGGCGCGGTGCTGGGGCGTGTCGATCGTCTCCCCGGAGGGGCCTGGTCGCGAGGTTTTCACAAGGTCTAACGTTATAACGTCAAACGGCAAGAAAACCCGGAAGAGGGTGCCATGTCACAATCGGACGCCGACCGCGCCGCCGCCACCGCGGTCGTGGCTCACCACACGCAACTCGCCGCCGACCTCACCCGTCACGTCACGGCCCTGCGCGCCGCCGCCGGCCTGGGGACCAGCCTGGTATGGCGGCGCGAACGGCAGACACTGCTGCAGTGGCTGCGCGCCGAGCTGCTGCCCCACGCCACCGCGGAGGAGGCGGCCCTGTACCCGGCCGCCGCCGATCGGCCCGGCGGGCGGCTGCTGGTCGAGGGGATGCTCACCGAGCACGAGGCGATCTCCGCGCTCGTGGCGGAGCTGGACACCGCCGGGACGGCGGTCGACGCCGCGTCGGCCGCCCGCGCGCTGGCCGCGGTGTTCGAGGTGCACCTGGCCAAGGAGAACAACCTCATCCTGCCGCTGCTGCTCGACGCCCCGCAGGTCGACCTGGCCGGCCTGCTCGGCGGCATGCACGCCCTGCTGGGCGCCGCGGACGCCCCCGCCGGCTGCGGTGGTGGCGGCTGCGGCTGCGGCGGCGACAGGGGAGGGGCCGACGCGGCCGCGCCGGTGCTCAGCATCGACGCGCGCATCGACGTACGCGCGCTGCCACACGACCAGCGCCACGCCCGGGTCCTGGCCGCGGTCGACGTCCTGCCGGCCGATGCGGCCCTGGTGCTCGTCGCCCCGCACGCGCCACGGCCGCTGCTGGCCGAGATCGATGCCCGCTACCCGGGGCAGATCGACACCGAGTGGCTGCAGGAAGGCCCCGACGTGTGGCAGATCCGCCTGCACCGCCAGGCGGTCACCGTCTGATCACCACCGGTACCTCTCGCGACGCGGCGTCAGAACCGGCGCGCCGCCGGTTCTGACGCGTGTCACCTATGGGCCCTAGCGCTCAACGGACTTTGTGCCCCGTGCGGAGTCCCGCTGAGGATGGTGACGCCCTGAACGAGAGGAAACGAGGCTCACAATGCGCGACGCAGTGATCGTTGGGGCGGTGAGGTCGCCGCTCGGCAAGCGGGGAGGGTCACTGGCCGGAACTCATCCGGCCGATCTGTCCGCGGTCGTCCTGTCCGCTCTCGTCGAGCGTGGCGGCATCGCCCCGGCCGACGTCGACGACGTCATCTGGGGGTGCGTCAGCCAGGTGGGAGACCAGTCGGGCAACATCGGCCGGGTGGCACTGCTCGCCGCCGGCTGGCCGGAGGAGGTGCCGAGCGCGGCCGTCGACCGCCGATGCGGATCGGGACAGCAGGCCGTCCACTTCGGCGCCGCCGGAGTCATCGCCGGTCAGTACGAGCCTGATGGCCATCGTAGGCCGACTCGACCTCGCGACGATCAGGTCGAAGCTCGAGCCGTGGCTCGCGGCGCGCCTCGAGTGCGCCGGCCCCGTCGGCATCACGAACGTCGCCGTACCGCGCGGGAGTGGCTTCTCCACCGAGACGATTCTCTTCACTGCCGAGTGGCGGCATCAGGGTGCTGCCCGATCGGGCGGCTTCGCGGCACGGGTGGCGCCCGACGGCCCAGGCGTCTTCGGGGAGTACGACCTCGGCCACGAGTTCCGGGTACTCGACGCGCTCGGCCGTGGCACGACGCTGGCCGTTCCCCAGGTCCGCTGGTTCGAGCCCGACGTCGGTGTTCTCGGCGCGCCCTTCGTGGTGATGGAACAGATCTCCGGGCGGGTTCCGCCGGACCGCCCGGCCTACACGCTGAAGGGGTGGTGCTCGAGCTCTCCGGCTCTCGCCTCCAGGACGTGCACTACTTCGAGGTGCTCGCCGCCTGGCGCCTGTGCGTCACCGCCTACCGGGCGGGACGGATGCTGCAACGACTGGGCGTGCTGGCGGAGGGCGACGAGCCGCTCAAGCCGGAGAATCCCAACAGGATTCTTCTCGACCAACTCGTGGCCCAGGCGTGCCGCTGTTCGACCTGTCTGCCGTGAGCCTGCCGGTCTGCGGCCGCTCAGTACGGGCGGCCGCAGATCTTCCAGTCCCCGGACTCCTTGAGCATCGGGAACGCGTGCTGCTCTGAGAACCCGCTGTCCAGGGTCAGCGTCATCGTCGCCGTGGCCGTGGTGCGCCCGTTGATGCTGGCGACGTTCACGCCGGTCGTCTTGTGCGCCGTGATCTTCGGCTGCTTGGCCACGCCGTCGGCGAACGCGTCCTTCGTGTAGGCGGTGCGGGTGCCGGCGCACAGCTGCTCGTACGCGGCGTCGGTGTCCCCGTGCTCGAGGTTGACGACGAACTGGTTCGCCGCGTCCAGCGCCGGGCCGGTCGCCTCCTTGACGCCCTTGAAGAGGAAGTACCCGCCGACGCCGAGGCCGCCGCAGCACAGCACGAGCACGGCGCCCACGACGATCAGGACGACGCGCCAGGTCTTCTTCGGCGGCGGCGCTTGCGGCACGGCGTACGGCGAGTAGTTGGCCACGGCTGATCATCGTAGGCGACGCCGTCAACAGTCGGCGCCGGTCGAACGGTGGCCGCGGGGCGACCGGGAGAATCCGGCAGAAGAGGCACCCATCAGGAGGCGCGTCGGTGGACCTCAGGCTTGCGTGCGGGCACCGTCGAGGCGGATGCGGACGGTCCGCAGCAGGTCGATGAGGGTGGCCAGTCGCTCGTCGTCGAGGTCGGCGAGGCCGAGGGTGGCCTCGGGGTGCATGGCCTGCATGGCCTGGCCGATGAGCGCGCCGCCGTCGGGGGTGAGCCGGACGGTGCGGCGGCGGGCGTCGGCCGGGTCGAGGTGGACGCTCACCGCTCCCCGGTCGGCCAGGGTCTTCACCGTCTTGGACACCGCGGGCTGGTTGACCTCCATGGCGTCGGCGATCTCGCCGATGGTGCAGCCGTCCGGGTGGCCGGTGAGGTGCAGCAGCAGGCTGGTGTGGGTCATGGTCAGGCCGAGAGGGCGCAGCGCCCGGTTGAGCCGGGTCGTCATCAGCTGGTGGACGATCGCGAGCTCGCGCAACATCGCGCCCTGCTGTTGTGGTCGTTGTGGCCGGACCATGCACCGCCTCCTACTTGATGTTGAAGATCTGCACGACGTGCGGGGTGTCGACGAGCGTGTGCGGCGCGACGGCGTGGTAGGCCCACACGTGAACCCACGCGTTGCCGGTGCGCAGCGTCAGCACGCTCTTCACCATGCCAGGCCCGGTGTACTGCAACAGCAGCAGCCCGATCGACACGGCCGCGCCGGCGGGGGAGGACAACACCGTCCACGCCTCGAAGAAGTGCAGCAGCGCGTAGGTCAGGCCGCCCAGCACGACGGTCGCGGGGACCGAGCGGGTCAGCGCGCGGTAGCGGGGCAGCAGGATCGAGTACACCAGGACCATCGTGGGCAGCGCGGAGCCCAGGAAGTACAGGCCGAACGCCGTGGGCACGCCCTTGACCAGCTGGGACGGGCTCAGGTGCAGCACGGCGTCGCTCAGGCCGCCCAGCTCGTTGAGCGACTCCAGGACCATGACGACCAGGATGACCAGCAGGTCGTTGCGGCGGTTGGACGAGCGCAGGCTCAGCTGCTCAGCGGTGTAGCGCTGGCGGAAGTACAGCCAGGGCAGCAGGGCGTAGACCACGAAGTTGTACCCCGCCCAGACGTACGCCTCGTATGGCGTCACGTGCTGGTGGCCGTAGAGGGTGCCCGCCAGGTGGAAGCTGATCGGGTGCTCGCCCAGCAGCCGGCCCAGCCCCGCCCCCACCAGCTGCCCGGCGGCGGCGTAGCCGAGCACCCCGGCCACCTCCCGCCCGGCGATGCGGCGCTGCGGCGCCCGTGCCCCCAGGTCGACCCCGGCCCGCTTGCGGGTCAGCAGCCAGATGACCCCGATGAGCAGCGCGACCACGACCAGGTTGGCGTCGGCGGAGGCAGCCATCGTCGCCGCATCGGTCACCCCGGCCTTGTCGGCCAGGGTGAACACCGCGAGGTTGGCCACCACCACCGCGCCGAGGACGATCCACAACGTCTTGGACTTGAACAGTGACATGAGGGGGTACCGCTCCGCTCCGTGAAAAAAAGCATTCTGTGGAATACGTTAGCCATCGCTGGGGCCCGAGTCAAACATTCCATGGAATGGGGTCTCCGTGGACCCGCGGCGGCTCGCGCCGCCTCCCCGAAGGTCGTCCCCGCGCGATCGGCGGTGCAGGCTCGGCGACCGGACATTGCCGATCGTCGGCAATGGGGCAGCCGTGATGTTGCCGACCGGTGCCGGTGTATGCCGGTGGCCGGTCGTCGAAGCTGGAAATTCCTTTACGGCGCGACGTCCTGGGGTGGTGACGATGACGACTGGCGTGTTGCCTGGCAAGCGAGCTGCCGCCCCGGTCGCAGTCCGCCCCGTGCCGAGCGGTTCGCCCGATCCCGGGCCGGCGTGGCTGAGTGCCGCCGGGGACCGGGTCGGGCACGCGCGCGTACGCCGGCAGCCGTCGCCGCCCGGCCGGAACGGCCAGTCGACCACGGTTCGCTGACCGGCGGCCATCGCCGCAATCGGCAACCGGGCCCGCGCAGGCCCGACCCGCTGCTCGTCCTTCTGCTCGGACCGGCAGCCCAATATTTCCTGTCACCGTCACGGACCGCTTTCGGGTACCCGAGAGGAGAAGCCAGTGCTCACCGAATCGAGCGAGATCGCCGACGAGGCCATGCCACACGAGCCCGCGGCCGTGGGGGTCGACCTCGGCAGCGCTCACACCCGGGTCTGGGCGTCCGGCCGAGGTACCGTGCACGCCGCCAACCCGGCGCCCGGCGCGACGCAATGGGCCGGCGCGGTTGTCCGGGGCCGGATCGCCGACCCGGAGGCGACGCGCATGGTGCTGTCCGGTCTCCTGTACGGCCACCGGCGCCCGCTGCCCGCCGGCGTCGTGGTCGTGGCATGCCGCCCGGTGGGCAGCGACGCACGGGCGGAGCTGGCCTTGCGTGATGTGATGACGACCGTGTTCGAGCCGGCCCGGCTCTTGTTCATCGACAGCGTGCGCGCCGCCGCGATCGGCTCCGGCGCGGCGCCCGGCCCGTTGCTGATCGCCGACGTGGGCGCACACGTGACCGAGGTCGCCGTGCTCTCGGGCGGCCTGGTCGTCGCGGCCGAGCGGCGCGACGTCGGACTGCACGATCACGCCGGTGGGCCGGACGCGGACGCGGCGGTCATCGCCGCCGTCACCGACCTCATCGGCCGCGTGCGCCGGCACCCCCGCCACGGCCAGGCCATCGCGGCGGCGGTGCGCGGCGGCCTGCTCCTCGTCGGTGGCGGCGCGACACGCCCGCGGCTGGCTGCCCGCATCGCCGGTGCGGCCGGCGTTCCGGTACGCCATCCCGCCGCACCACATCTGGCCGCCGTGCGTGGCGCGGGCCTGGCCGCACTCGCCGCGCTGCGCCGCGGTGCCATGCGCTGACCGGCTCCCACCGGCAGCGCACCACGGAAAGGAGCGACCGCCGCCGTGACGTACCCCAGCACCAGCATCGCCACAGCGCTGCACGAGCAGCTGGAATCGCAGTACGCGCAGCACATCGCGCGGTTGACCACGCTGACGTGCCGCCCCCGCAAGGGCGCCGAGGACGAGGCCGCGATCGCGGCGGCGCGGCACGCGATCGCCGAGACGGCCCGAGCCCTGCAACGCATGGCCGACGGCAGCTACGGCCGGTGCGAACGCTGCAAGCTGCCCGTCCCGGACGCGCAGCTGCGCCACCGCCCGACCGCCCGCGCCTGCCTGCGCTGCCGGCTCGCTCCCGCCAGCCTGCCACGGCTGTGCACCGCGACCACGGCGGCGCCATCGCGCAGCGGGCGCTGACCGATTTGGTTGTGCCGCCGCATCCTGCGGATGCGGCAACCAGGAACGAGGAGATTCGACCGTGTACACCCTGAGCAGGCAGCGAGAGCTCGATGTCCTGCGCGTCCTCCTGCAAGAGCATCGCGGCCGGTACCGCACGCAGCTTCGCCTGCTCGACCAGCCGCAATCGCAGCAGAGCCCCCGCACCCTCGACCGGTCGACATTGGAGGCGGCCACGTCGCGCCGGCTCGACGACATCGAACGTGCGCTGCATGCCCTGGAACACGGCGGCTACGGCGTCTGCGCGAGATGCGTGCGCGACATTCCGATCGATCACCTGGCACGGCATCCGGCAGCCAACCAGTGCCCCGTATGCAGCAACGCCCGACCGCCGGCACCGGCCGAACACCGGCACGGCGGGTAGCGCAAGCGGCGCCAAAGCCCAGGGGCGAAGTCATTCGGGCTTCGGCCCCTTGTTGTTTTCCGATCCACTACGAGCACAGGACGGGACCATGAGCGTTGACATCGATGTGTCGGACCAGAATTGGCTTGCCGGCGTGCGGGCGTCGCTGAACGACGACCTCACGGCCCAGACAGCCCGGCTCAGAGAACTCACGGAGATGTCGGCGGACACCGGCGATCCCGGTGAGGCGCACAACCGGGCGGCGCTGGTGGCCGCCACCCGGCAGAACCTCGAGCGGACCACCGGCGCGTTGCGCCGGATCGCCGAGGGCAGCTACGGCCGATGCGAGAAGTGCGACGCGCCGATCCCGGCCGAGCGGCTCGAGATCCTGCCGCACGCCCGGTTCTGCATGCCGTGCCAGCGGCACCACAACGGTTGATGGTGAACGCCGGGCCGGCGGCCCGCACCGGCAGGGAGTGTGGTGCGGACCGCCGGCCCGGCGGGCTCTACGGCCGCTCAGCGGCGCGCGTCAGGGGCCGGCAGCCGATCGTCGCGATGGCCGGCGTCGGTGACGTCGAAGATGCCCAGCAGACCCGCCAGCGCGACCGCCTCGGCCGGGGTCAGGGCGAGGCAGCAGCCGGCGTCGGGATCGCCGTCAGTGCTGTGGATGAGCACCCGCCGGCCGTCGGCGTCGTGCGCGATGACGCCCACCCGGGTCCCGGCGGCGCTGGTGAAGGTCCGGCAGGTTCCGATGCCCGGCAGCGATGTGCGTTCGATGTCCATGAAACTCCGAAGACCTCTTCTACCGCGTTGGTGGTTGCCGGGCGGATGTCGACCGTGTCGGGGCGGCGCGGGTCCCGCTCGCATCGCCATGGTTGCCGGATACCTCGGCCGCACACAGTGTCACGGCGAGCAGACGGCGCCGGATTAAACTGCCGGTGACCGGCAAATAAGGGCTCGATCGGCCGGCCACGGTCGACAAGGAGCGCCGACGGGCGCGTGGCTGAGATGCAGGAATGAGGTGACCGGGCGTGGCCGACAACAGCCGGCGCCGGCGTGGCGCCGCTCCCGAGCCGCCGCAGGCGCAGCAGGCGTGGCTCGCCGACGTCGCCACCGCCGCCGCTGCCGATGCCGGCGGTGTCCCGGTCGGTCTGCTCGGTGACTACCTGCCGATGCTGGCCGACGCGGCGGTCAGCGGACGCCGCCCCAGGCGCGCCGAGCTCGAAGCGGTGGGCCGGCTCGGCCGGCAGGCCGCCGAACAGGGCATCTCGGCCGGGCGCGTGGTGCAGCTGTACCTGTCGTCGGCGCGGCGGCTGTGGCAGGACCTGCCCATGGTGGTGCGTTCCCGCGACAGCGAGGTCGTGCGCGCCGCGGCGGAGGCGGTGCTGCACGTCATCGACGACGCGGTCGCCACCCTCGCCGAGGGCTACGCCGTCGCCCGCCGCGACCTGGTCCGCCGGGAAGAGGCGCTGCGCCGGGAGCTCATCGACGACCTGCTGCGCGGGGACTCCGACCTCGGCAGCCTCGTCGAGCGGGCGGAGCCGTTCGGGCTCGACCTCGCCCGGGTGCACCAGGTGGCGCTGGCCGCGCCGAGCCGGCGGCTGCCGGACACCGACACGGCGATCAGCGCCCTCGAGGCGGTCATCTTCGACCGGCTCGGCGACCGTGACGTCCTCGTCGCCACGAAAGAGGGCCTGCTCGTCGTGCTCGCCCCGGCCGAGGCCGCCGCGGCCGGCGGCACCGCACCGGCCGGGCAGGACAACGACCTCGGCCGGCTGATGCACGGCGAACTCAACCGGCTCCGGCACGGACGACCCTGGCGGGTGGCGGTCGGCCGCCCCCACCCCGGCCTGTACGGCATCGCCCGCTCCTACGAGGAGGCCCGCGAGGCGCTGACCATGGCGGGTCGACTGCACACCGACAAGGCCGTCATCTCCGCCCACGACCTGCTGGTCTACCGGGTGCTGCTGCGCGACCAGCCCGCCATGGTCGATCTCGTCTCCGCGGTGCTCACCCCGCTGACGCAGGCCCGGGGCGGCGCCGCACCGCTGCTGGACACGCTGGACGCCTACTTCGCCACCGGCGCGGTGGCCACCGAATCAGCCAAGCGGCTACACGTGTCCGTGCGCACGGTGACCTACCGCCTCGACCGGATCAAGACCTTGACCGGCTACGACGCGGCCGACCCGGCCCACCGGTTCACCCTGCAGGCCGCGGTGCTCGGCGCCAAGGTCCTCAACTGGCCGGCCGAGAGGCTACCGAGCACCACGTAACCAGCAGCTGCGCTCAGATCAGGCCCTGGGCGAGCATCGCTTCGGCGACCATCCGGAATCCGTCGATGTTGGCGCCGGCGACGTAGTTGCCCGGCATGCCGTACTCCTCCGCGGTGGCGTAGCAGCGGGCGTGGATGTCGCGCATGATGCCATGGAGCCGCTGCTCCGAGTACTCGAACGTCCACGAGTCGCGGCTGGCGTTCTGCTGCATCTCCAGCGCGCTGGCGGCGACCCCGCCCGCGTTGGCGGCCTTTCCGGGAGCGAAGCGCACGCCGGCCTCGGCGAAGAGGCGTACCGCCTCCGGCGTCGTCGGCATGTTGGCGCCCTCCACCACGGCGATGCATCCCCCGGCCACCAGAGCGGCCGCATCCTCGGCGTCGATCTCGTTCTGGGTGGCGCTCGGGATGGCGATCGCGCACGGCACCTCGCGCCACAACCCGTTTCCAGGCGTGAACGTCGCGTGCGGGCGGTGGCGGACGTACTGCCCGATCCGTTCCCGCTGTACCTCCTTGACCTCCTTGAGGACCGACACGTCGATGCCCTTGTCGTCGAGCACGTATCCGGACGAGTCGGAGCACGCGACCACGACGCCGCCGAGCTCGTGGATCTTCTCGATCGCGTAGATCGCCACGTTGCCGGAGCCGGACACCACGACCCGCTTGCCGTCGATGCTGTCACCCGCGGCGCGCAGCATCTCGTCGGCGAAGAACACCGCACCGTAGCCGGTCGCCTCCCGGCGCACCTGAGCGCCGCCGTAGACGAGCCCCTTGCCGGTGAGCACCCCGGACTCGTACCGGTTCGTGATGCGCTTGTACTGCCCGAACAGGTAGCCGATCTCGCGGCCGCCCACGCCGATGTCGCCGGCCGGCACGTCGGTGTACTCGCCGATGTGGCGGTACAGCTCCGTCATGAACGACTGGCAGAACCGCATCACCTCGCGGTCGGAGCGGCCCTTCGGATCGAAGTCCGACCCGCCCTTGCCGCCGCCGATCGGCATGCCGGTCAGGGCGTTCTTGAACAGCTGTTCGAACCCGAGGAACTTCACGATCCCGAGATAGACCGACGGGTGGAACCGCAGGCCGCCCTTGTACGGGCCCAGCGCGGAGTTGAACTCCACCCGGAACCCGCGGTTGATGTGCACCTCGCCGCTGTCGTCCTCCCAGGGCACCCGGAAGATGATCTGCCGCTCCGGTTCGCAGATCCGCTCGATGATCTTGGCCTGCGCGTACTCGGGGTGTTTGTCCAGGGCGGGCGCGACGCTGTCGAGCACCTCGCGTACCGCCTGATGGAACTCGTGCTCACCAGGGTTGCGGTGCATCACCGTGGTGAAGATCGAGTCGAGTTTCTCCCGGGTCGACATGGTCATCCTTCCGGCGTGGTTCGTCTGAGCATCGGCCAAGCCGAGTAGCGAGACATCCACACCGTTGTGGACCATCACTGCGTTTGTGTGCGGCGGCGTCGGCTGTTCGTGAGGCGTCCGTTGTCCGTTCATGATCGCACCGTGCTGACTATTTAGTACAGCGGCTGTGACGGACGCACGGCAACCCGGGCGGGCATCCGCGTCGCTGTCGGAGAGGAGGCACGGGCAGGGCGGCGCTATAGCAGCCTGCATATGCCGCCATGGCGCCCGGTGCGCCCGGAACGCTGTATGGACAAGGTGCGCCGGCGCCGGATCTCGCCTGGCCTGGGCCCTGATCTGCGCGGCGTAAGCTGGACGGGGCTTGGCAAGGGATCGATGCGGTGTTTCGAGTATCAGGCCAGCGGTGGGATGATTCGGGCCGCCGCGATACGTATTCTTCGGCGCCGGTGACGCTCGCCCGAGGGACACGGGCATTGTTGGCGCGGCTGTTGCCGGCCGTCCCGCCACCGGCTCCGCTGGCGGTCGGTGCCGCGGCGCTGCTCATCGCGGCCGAGACGTTGGTGCTGTACGGGCTGCGTGGTGTCTCTTACGCCGGCCAGCTCGGCGAGATCTATCTGCTCGGCGTCCTCGTCATGGCGAGTGTCTGGGGCGTGGCGGCGGGCGTCGCGACGGCGGCGGCCAGCACCGTCGCCTTCAACTATTTCCTGATCGCGCCGTCCGGGCTCCATCTCACGCTGCGTCGTGACTTCGAGCAGGTGGTCATCTTCATGGTCGCCGCGTTCATCGCCAGCGGCATCGCCAACCTGGCCCGATCGCGCGCGATCGAGGCAGCCCAGCGCCGGGACGAGGCCGACTTCGCCGCCGAGCTGGCACGCCGCACGCTGAGCAGCGACGACGTGCCGGGCGCGCTGACGGTGGCGTCGCGCCGCCTGGCGAAACTGCTCGAGCTGCCGTACGCGTCGATCGAGTTCGGCGACGCGCCGCACGATGGGTACGACGCCGTGCTGCTCCTGCGCGATCAGGGCACCGCGCTGGGCGTGCTGCGGCTGCCGGCCGGCACCCCGCCGGCGACGCTGGAGCGGGCCCGGGCCCGGATCGTGCCGTCGCTGGAGGCCGTCCTGCGGGCCGCGAGGGACCGCGAGGGGATCATGACCTCGCTGCGGGCGAGTGAGCGGGAGTCCACGGCGCTGCTGGTGCAGCAGGCCGCCCTGCGCCGCGTGGCGACGCTCGTCGCCGCCGGTGCCGCCCCGGCGGAGGTGTTCGCCGCGGTGACGCTGGAGCTGTGCCGGCTCTTCGACGACTTCGGCGCGGCGCTGATCCGATACGAGCCCGACGGCACCGTCAGCCGGGTGTCCGGCTGTGACGAGTCGGGACGCCCGCTGCCGCCGGCGGCGAGCATCGGGATCGAGGGCAACAACCTCGCCAGCACCATCGCGCGCACGAGGCGCAACGCCCGGGTGGACGATTACGAGACGGCGACCGGCCCGATCGCGGTGAACATGCGCGCCCTGGGCATCCGCGCCACCGTCGGGGTGCCCGTTGTCGTCGAGGGCCAGCTGTGGGGCATCACCGTGATCATGTCGTCCCGGCCGGGGCCGATACCGGCCGACGCCGAGGAGCGCCTGGTCGACTTCACCGATCTCCTCGCCACCGCCATCGCCAACGCCGACAACCGGGCTCAGCTCATCGCGTCCCGAGCCCGCCTGGTCACCACCGCCGACGAGGCGCGCCGCAAGTTCGAGCGGGACCTGCACGACGGCGCTCAGCAGCGGCTGGTGTCGCTGGCGCTGGAGCTGCGGATGGCCGCGGACTCCGTGCCGACCGAGCTGCCGGGGGTCAGGAGCCTGCTGCACCAGGGCGTGCAGGGCCTGAACGACATGCACAAGAGCCTGCGCGAGCTGGGCCGGGGCATCCACCCGGCGTTGTCGTCGCAGGGCGGCCTGGCACCGGCGCTCAAGGCGCTCGCCCGCCGCAGCACCCTGCCGGTGGAGCTCAATCTCGACATCCCGCAGCGCCTGCCGGAGCGGGTGGAGGTGGCCTCGTACTTCGTCGTGTCGGAGGCGCTGGCCAACGCTGCCAAGCACTCGCACGCGTCGGTCGTCCTCGTCGCCGCGACGGCGGACACCACGAGGATCCGGTTGTCGATCCGCGACGACGGGATCGGGGGCGCCGACGCCGGCCGGGGCACCGGGCTCGTCGGCCTGCAGGACCGGGTCGAGGCGCTGGGCGGCCGCCTGGCCGTCGTCAGCCCGCCCGGGCAGGGAATGGCCCTGACGGCCGAGATCCCGCTCGAAAACGGCGACCTCGAGTACGGTGACGTGGACAATTTCGCGCAGCGGCGGGCGCCGGGAAGTGTCAGCGGCGTCGACGACCACCGGGCCTGACGCCCGCATCGCTCGCAGGGGCACCCGGCTCGTCGTGCGCGTCCGCCGCCGGCCCACGGGGGTGGGCCGGCGGCGGTACGGGTCAGGAGTTCTTCAGGGACGACATCCAGCTCCGCAGCTGGCGGACCTGGCGGTCGAGCTCGCCACGAGCCTCGCCGGTGCCCGCGGCGGGCGAGCCGGCGATCGCCGTGATCTTGTTGAGCGATGTGCCCGCGGCGTTGTAGTCCTGCCGCAGGTAGGCCGCCTGGGCGTCGTCGAGCAGCGCGGCGGCAGCCGCGGCGGACTCCGGCGTCAGGGTGCCGGCCGCGGCGCCGGAGGTGATGAGCGTGCGGGTCTGCCGGAAGGTCGAGCAGTTGGCGTCGCTCTGCCCGGCCGTCCAGTTGATGCCGGCCAGCAGGATCTGGGTGAACGGGTCGCGGCTGTACTGCGCCCGGTCGTGGCCGAGGATGAGCGAGAACTCACGGCCGCCGTCGTACTCCTGGCACCACGCGATCGGGTGGTCGCCGCCCATGAGCGGCAGCGGGTTGGTCGCCGCGTTGCCGCTGTTGAGGCTGCGCCGGTAGGACTCCTCGTCGAGGCTCAGCAGCGTGTGCACCTCGGCCCGCGGGTTGTGGTCGAAGTTGTACAGCTCGTCGATGGTCAGCCAGGTCTTCGGCAGGTGCGCGGTGGCCGGGTTCGTGCTGTCCTCGGTGTTGACCCGCACGTTGATGCAGCTGCCGCAGGTGCCTTCGCCGTTCTGGCCGCCCGGGTGGTTGGTGAACCACGCGCCGACCAGGTCGCGGTACCACGCAACGTTGTGGATCGCGTCCGACGCGCCGTGCAGCGCGACGTAGCCGCCGCCGGCCCGGATGTACTCCTGGAACGCGGCCAGCTCGGCGGCGTTGAGCGCGTCCGCGCTCGCCGGGCTGTTCGCGTTGGTCCCGTCGACCGGCGAGGAGAAGATGATGGTCTTGTACTTCGCGAGGTCGGCGCCCGAGGTGAACGGCGTGCTCGTCAGCGAGGCCGGGGCGAGCCGCGGGTCCCAGACGTCGACGTCGAACCCGTGCTGCTGACCCCACTGCTGCACGAGCAGCGCGGAGTCCGGGATGTGGTCGTGCCGGAAGCCCTTGGTGGCCGAGAAGTACAGGACCCGGAACTTGGCCCCCGGGAAGTTGGTCGACGCCGCGAGCGGCACGACGGGCGCGATCGGGTCAGGCCCGGCGACGGGCGTGACGATCATGCCGGTCTCCGGATCGCCCGGCAGCTCACCGGCGATCTGCTGCTGCAGGTAGCGGGCATCGCCGACGAGCGTGTCCCGGACCTGGCCGGACTTCGACCCGCCCTGGGCGGCGGCGACGAACTGGTTGAGGGCCCGCTTCGCCTGGTTGGCGTTGCCCGCCTCGGCGAGGCTCGCCGCCTCCGCCAGCTTGGCGCGCAGGTCGGCCGCGAGGCCGGCACCGATCGCGCCGTCGCTCGCGAAGCCGTCGATGAGGGTGCCGAGCTCGCCGAACGACGTGGTCACCACGAACGTCTGGTCGAACCGCGCCGCGTTGCCGGCCGCGTCACTGGCCACCACGCTGATCGTGTGCGCACCCGTCGACAGGGTCGAGGTGCGCACCGGCAGCGGGGTCGTCTCGGTCTGGTCGATCCACATCTTGTGGATGAAGACGCCGCCGGAGCCGGGAGCGGGATCGGTCCGGGTCGGGATCAGCGTGGCGGTGTGGCCTACCTTGCCAGCGACGATGCCGGGCCAGCTGACGACCGGGGCGACGGTGTCGATCCGGACGGTGATGGTGCGGGTGGTCTCGACCGAGTTGTCGCCGCTGACGGCGCGGTACCCGACCGTCGTGGAGCCTTCCTGCGTGATCTTCACCGACCCGGCCAGCGCGCCGGGGTAGGGGGCGCCGGCGGACACCGCGGTCTGGAAGGGTGCCGCGTTGCCGAGGCGGTATTCCAGGCGCTGTACGCCGCCGACTCCGTCGGTCGCCGACAGGTTCAGCGTGACGGGCCCTCGGTACCAGCTGTTGGTGCCGGTCGCGACAGCCGGGGTGAGCGTGGCCGCTGCGCTGGTCGGCGCGGCCCACGCCGAGGCGGCGAGGACAAGCGACCCGACGGACATGGATGCGGCCGGCAGGGCGACGGCGAGCAGGCAGCGGACCAGACGCCGGCCGGGGTCCCCGGCCGTGCGGGCGGATGGGCCTGACCGTAGACCTTGTGCGGTCGGAGGTTGGCTGGACATGCACTTCCTTCCAGTTCCGAGGTGGGACGCGGAGGCCGGCCTCGACGAGCGAGGCGCGCGTGGCGAGCGGCGGACCCAACGTCGGACGGGGTCAGGGTGTTGCCGGCTCACCGGTCGCGTCGCTGCTTCGAAGCGTCCCGGGGGTGTGGGGGCTGGAGAACGATGACCTTGAACAATCGGTCGGCAGAATCGTAGCCCAGAACAAAAGTAAATAGTATTTCTAACTAACTTTCATACGATCAAACAAAAGTTTTAGCTAGATAGCAAAAAGCTAGATGGCTTTGCGTTCGAGTGCGGCCGGATCGAGGGACCGGCCTTGACCGGTCGGTGCGCCGTCGATATCTTCCAAGCAAACGCTTGGTAGAATTGGGGCGGATGGAATGACTGGGTCGCCAGCGGCGGGGGATACCGGCTTGGGCCAGGACTGGACGCAGCTCGAGCGAGCGTTGTTCGACCCTGCCGGACACCCCGGCCGCGTCGCCGTCGCCGAGGCGGTCCGTGAGCTGATGCGGGCCGTGGCGACCACGACCGCGGCGACGGACGACGAGCTGGGGGAGGTCGCCGGCCGGCTGCGCCAGATCACGGCAGGGATCGTCGCCGGCGACCGATGCGTGCGCTATCCGCTACCCACCGGGCCGTTCTCCGGACGGGTACTGGGCTCGGGCGACCCGGTGTTCGGCATGTTCAACCCCGTCGCCGGCCCGCTGGTGGTGACCATCGAGCCGGACGGCACGGCGGCCGGCGTGTTGACGCCGTCGCCGCTGTTCGAAGGACCCGGCGGCGCGGTGCACGGCGGCTACACCGCGTTCCTCGTGGACGCGGTCATGGGCACCCTGCTGCGGGCGCTCGGCATCTCGGCGCTGACCGGAACGCTCTCGGTCCGTTACCTCGCCCTGACGCCGCTGGCCCGGCCGCTGCACCTGTCCGCCTGGGTCGAGTCCACGGACGGACGGAAGGTCACCGCGGCGGCACGGATCACGGTCGACGGCCGGCCGACCGTCACGGCGACCGGCTTGTTCATCGCGGCGGCCGGGCCGGCTCAGGGGTGAGGACCACCCGGCCGAAGAACGAGGACTCCTCCAGGTAGCGGTGGGCGTCCGGCGCCTCGCTCAGCGGGAACACCCGGTCCACAATGGGCTTCGCGCCGGCCGCCAGCATCAGGTCCAGGCAGCCGCGCAGGTGCGCCGCGACCTCGTGCCGGTCCGGCCGCCCGATGCCGTGGATGTGCCAGCCCTGCGTCATCAGGCGGCCCAGATGGAGACTGGCGCGGGCTCCCGCCGTCACGCCGCAGGTCACGATGCGGCCGTTGCGCGCGAGCAGGCGTAGCAGGCTCTCGTACAGGGCGCCGCCGACGGGGTCGACGATGACGTCCATCTTGGCGCCGCCGGAGGCCGCGAGCACCTGTTCGACCATGTCCGGCGAATAGTGGTTGACGGCCGCGTGGGCGCCGTGGGCGCGGGCCGTGGCGCACTTGTCCTCGGTGCCTGCGGTGGCGTAGACCTCCGCGCGCAGGTGGGCCCCGAACTGCAGCGCGAAGCTACCCACCGCGCCACCGGCCGCCACCACCAGCACGCGCTCACCCGGGCGCACTCGCGCGATGTTCACGACCGCGTCGTATGCGGTGCGCCCAGCGGTGGGCAGCGCCGCGGCCTCGGCGAACGACCACTGCGGTGGCTTCGGCATGGTGTGCAGACCCGGTGCGAGCGCGTACTGCGCGTGCGTCTGCCGGCCGAGCGCGATCACCTCGTCGCCGACGCGGAACTCGCGCACGCCGGCGCCGACCGCCGACACCACGCCGGCCATGTCCCGCCCGAGGATCTGTGGTTCGGTGGCCGCCATGCCGTGCGTGCCGTGGCGGATGTAGGTGTCGACCCGGTCGAGGCTGGCCGCGGCCACCCTGACCAGCACCTCGTCCGGCCCGGGGACCGGCCGGGGCACCGGCTCGTGACGCAACGGCGCATCGCGCCGCGAGCACGGCACGACCGAGGCGTACATGACGTCGTCGCTCATCGCGGCAGCTCCAGGGTGCACCGCGCCACGAGGTGGTCGCCGAACGAGTTGTAACCGCGAACCGAGACCTCGAGCAGGTCCCGGTCGTCCAGCTGCCGCTTCTCCGTCACGGTCCCGGTGAGCGTGAGCGTGTCGCCGGGGTGGTTCTGCCGGTGCAGGCGGACCTTGACCGCGGTCAGCAGCGCCTCGGGCCCGGCCCAGTCGGTAAGGAAGCAGTTCACCAGGCCGGTCGAACCCAGGATGTTCATGTAGACGTCACGGGCGCCGCGCAGCACGGCGGCATCCCGGTCGAGGTGGACGTCGTTGAAGTCGTAGGTGGCGGTCGCGAGCGCCGCGATGGAGGCCTGGGTGATCGGAATCGGCCACGGTGCCAGGAGGTCGCCGCGCTCCACGTCGCCGAGTCTGATCGTGTGCTCCCGCCTCGGCGGCCGGATCGGCTGCCATGCCGCGAGCGTCCCCCCGGCCTGGTCGCGCACGTGGATGACCTCCACCCGCATCCCCGTCAGCACCGCGCCCGGCTCGACGTTGAGGACGTCGGCGACCAACCGGCTGCCGTCGTCGAGCTCCGCATCGGCGATCACATACGGCCGCTCATGCGCGGGGTTGACGGCATAGCCGGGCTGCAGGACCGAGCGCACCCGCGCCGTCGTTCCCGCCGCCGGAGGCTGATGGTCGCCGCCGCCCGGACGGCACAGCGGTCCGCGCCGGTCCACCACCGCATCGACGGCCGTCTTCGCCGGCCCGGAGCCGGGGTCCCAGCGGAGGATCCGCATCATCGCCCGGCCGACGACCTCGCCCTGCTCGGTGGCGTACTCGTTGACGAGGTCGACGAAATGGCCCTGGCCGAGCGCCGTGCGCTTCTCCTCGGAGACCGCGCCGATGCGCATGGTCTGGACGAGGTGATCGCCTGGGCGCAGTGGCCGCAGGTACTCGTGGTTGTTCTCGACCGCGGCGACCGACGTGAACCCGCCCTCGGCGAGCAATTCGGTGATGACGTCCAGCGGCTCGCGATGGTGCGCCCGGCGATTGCCCGGCAAGGTCCACATGTTGAGCGACGCGGGCGGGGCGATGATGCCACCGAAGCGCGACCGGCCGGCCCAGGCCGGGTCCTGATAGAGCGGGTTGTCGTCCCCGACCGCCTCACACCAGATCCGGATCGAGGACGCGGTGATCGGGTCCTTGGCCCGGCGCGCGACACCGGGCTGGTCGACCACCGCGCGCAGCCTGTTGAGGAACGACGTCCTGTCCGTGTCGGTCGGCAAAGCTGTTCTCCTTCTCGGACCAGGGGGTGCGGACGGCATCGGGAGCCAGCGGGGGCGGCGGTGGACGAGCGGGATGCCGCGATCGACCTGCGACTGTATTGACTCGACTACCGGTCGTTGCTAGCTTCTACCAAGCGCTTGTTAGGTTATCCGGGGACCTCCCGGAGTAGCAAGGGCTCTCAATGAGGAGGCGGTGCGATGGCGCCCACATCGGCCCGGCCCCGCGAGGTCACATCGGTCCTGCGTGCGGTCGAATCCGGTCTGGCACAAGGCAGCCCCACCACGGTCTGGTTCGACCACCAGCCGTACCCGCTCGCCGAGCTGGACCGCTTGTCGAACCGGATGGCGAGCTACCTCGCCGCGCGGGTGAAGCCCGGCGACCGGGTCGGTGTGATGGCCCGCAACGGGCTGACCGCACTGCTGGCCTGGTGGGGTTCGGCGAAGTGTGGCGCGATCGTGGTGCCGTACAACACCTCCAACGTCGGGGAGTTCCTGCGTCACCAGGTGACCGACAGCGCGCCACGGCTGCTCGTGGCGCAGGCGGAGTTCGTGCCGGAGCTGATGGCCGGTGCCGCCGGCCTGGACGTGGTGGAGCTCATCGTCGAGGGCGCGGACGTCGCGGTGCCCGGCTTCGCCGGTCCCGTCGTCGACATCGACGCCGCCCTCGCCGCCGGCGACGGCGACTACCAGGGCCCCCCGATCGACCCACGGGATCCGAGCCATCTCATCTACACGTCCGGGACGACCGGGCCCTCGAAGGCGTGCGTGGTCAGTCACAGCTACGTGTGCAACATGGCGCTGGACATGGTCGAGAACGTCGAGCGCCGGCCCTCGGAACTGCTCTGGACCGCGCTGCCGATGTTCCACCTCGCCGCGGTGGCGCACCTGACCGGGAGCGTGCTGATCGGCGCGTCGATGAGCCTGGCCAGCCGGTTCTCGGTGCGCCGGTTCTGGGACGACATCGAACGATCCGGAGCCGGCATCGCCGCGCTCATGGGGTCGATGCTGCCGATGGTCGCCCAGGCGGATGAGACCGAGGCGGCGCGCCGGGTCAAGGGGCAGCTGCGCGTGGTGAGCGGCTCGCCGGTGTCGGCCGATCTCGCCGCGCTGTGGCGGGAGCGGTTCGGCGTGCAGCGGGTGGGCGCCGGCGCGTACGGGATGACCGAGGCCTCGCTGATCACCTCTACGCCGCCGGACCAGTACCGGGCGGGCAGCGCCGGCAAGGAGAACGACTCGTTCGAGGTGCGCATCGTCGACGGCGATGGACAGCGGGTCCCACCCGGCACGCCGGGGTCGATCGTCTGCCGGCCCAAGCGCCCGGGCGCAATGTTCGACGGCTACTGGCGTCAGCCCGAGCAGACGCTCGCCGTCTTCCGTGACCTGTGGTTCAACACCGGCGACCTGGGCCGGATGGACGAGGACGGATACCTCTACTTCGTCGACCGGGGCAAGGACTACCTCCGGCGCGGCGGCGAGAACATCTCCAGCTACGACATGGAGTCCGTGCTCGGCGCCCACCCGGACATCGTGGAGGTCGCGGTGCACGCCGTTCCCTCGGCCCTCAACGAGGACGAGGTGAAGGTGACCGCGGTCCGCCGCGCCGGCAGTGCGCTGGGCGAGCACGAACTGTTCGAGTGGTGCCACGGGCGCGTGCCGCGGTACGCGATGCCCCGCTACATCGAGTTCCGCGATCAGCTGCCGCGCAACCCGGTGGGCCGGGTGCTCAAGCACAAGTTGCGCGCCGAGGGACTGACGGCGACGACCTGGTCCGCCCAGAGTTCCCGGGGGCCGGTCGCCGAGCCCGCCGGGAACCGGCCCACGTGAGCGCGCCAGGACGGTCGGGTGCGCTGGCCGGGGTGCGGGTCATCGAGATCGCCGCGCTCGGGCCGGTGCCGTTCGCCGGCATGCTGCTCTCCGACCACGGCGCGGACGTGATCCGGGTCGATCGGTCCGACCTGTCCGAGGCGCAACGTCAGCATGCCCGCCGCAACCTGCTCAACCGCGGCCGGCGATCGGTGTCGCTCGACCTCAAGTCCGCCGCCGGCCGAGCGGCGCTGCGCCGCCTGGTCGGCGGGGCCGACGTGCTCATGGAGGGCTTCCGCCCCGGGGTGGCCGAGCGGCTCGGACTGGATCCCGCCGACTGCATCGCGGACAACCCGGGCCTCGTCTACGCGCGAATGTCGGGCTGGGGCCAGACAGCACCCAACCGCGGCGAACCCGGACACGACATCAACTTCCTCGCCGTGTCCGGCCTGCTGGACACCATCGGCACGACCGAGTCGGGTCCGGTCCCACCGGCGATGTACCTGGGCGACTTCGCCGGCGGCGGTCTCACACTCGCCTTCGCCATCGCCGCCGCGCTCGTGGAACGCGCCCGATCGGGGCGCGGGCAGGTCATCGATGCGTCCATCCTGGACGGTGCCGCGCAGTTGGGCATCGTGGTGCAGAGCATGATGGCGCAGGGGAGATGGAGTCCGCGGCGGGGGACCAACGCGTTCGACACCGGAGCGCCGTACTACGGCGTCTACGCCACGCGCGACGGCCGCTACCTGGCGGTGGGGGCCTACGAGCCGCAGTTCTACGCCGCGCTCCTGCGGGTGCTGGAGCTCGACGACGTCGACGTCCGGGACCAGGACGACCAGTCGCGCTGGCCGGAGCTCAAGGCCCGTATTGCGGGCATCGTCGCCGGCCGCGACCTCGATGACTGGGTGCGGCGGTTCGACGGTGTCGCGGCCTGCGTGACGCCGGTGCTGACCATGGCCGAGGCGATGGGAGATAGCCGTTACCATGCCGAACGCGCGTACGTCCGCCACGACGGCGCCTGGCAGTCGGCGCCCGCGCCGAGATTCTCGCTGACACCGGCGGCGATCGCCTCGGCCGCGCCCGAGCCCGGTGAGCACACCGCCGAGGTCTTGCGTGAGCACGGCTTCGACGAGGCGGCGATCGATCGGCTCACGCCCGGCAACCCCGGCGGTTCGTAGCCGCCGCGTGGACCGCCCCGCGCAATTCGGGCGCCAGAAAAAACGAATATTGCATCTGGATGACGGTGCCGTCGCACGTCTGCCGAAGCGTACGGAATCGTGTTCCGGCGCGCCGCGGTGGACTTGATCCGACGGTGCCGGATTGTGCTGTGCGGATCTCAATTGTGCCCGGTTCTCGGGGTCGAACTCCAAGGTTGTCGCTTTGTCACGACCGTTGACCGGCTCATTGTCCGATGCTAGCTTCCCTATCAACCGCTTGGTCGACACCCCAAATCCGTGACAGGAGTAATCGCATGAGGCGATTGCCTAAACTTGTCTTCGCCGCTGCCTTGACAACGCTAATGATCGCGGTCGCCGCATGTGGTGGTAAGTCCGACACCGGCAATACAAATCAGGGTGACAAGACGCTGCGCTTCGCCGGATTCGGCGCGCCCATCCGGTCTTGGGACCCGCATCGCGACGGCCGGCCCGCATCCAACCTCCTGCTGTTCGCCGTCTACGACCGGCTCATCCACCAGAGCCCGGACGGCAAGCTCATCCCGGGTCTCGCGCTGGAGTGGAAGTTCACCGACCCGACCACGTTCGAGATGAAGCTGCGCTCCGGCGTCACCTTCCACGACGGCACGGAGTTCAACGCCGAGGCGGTCAAGGCGAACATCCAGCGCGCCAAGACCATCGACAACGGGGCCGGACCCTGGGCCGGCCCGCTGGGCGTCGTCGACACGGTCGAGGTCGTGGACCCGAGCAACGTGCGGTTCAAGCTGAAGACCGCGTCGGCGTCCCTGCCGGCCCTGCTCTCCGACGCCGCGGGCGCGATGGTGAGTCCTGCCGCCTTCACCACGGTCGACCTCAACTCGAAGGACGCCGGCGCCGGGATGTACAAGCTCGAGAAGTGGGCCACCGGCGGCAGTGCGACCTTCGTCGCCTACGACAAGTACTGGGACCCGAAGGCGATCGGCTTCAAGAAGATCGAGATGCCGTTCCAGCTGGACCAGCTACGGCGTCTGGACATGCTGAAGGCCGGCGCGGTGGACGCCACGTTCGGCCACACCACGTTCGTCGACGGTGCGATCCGCGCGAACCTCGACGTCAAGCCGCAGGCCGGCATCAACTCCTGGGTGATGAACCTCAACCGCACCGTCAAGCCGTTCGACGACAGCCGGGTTCGCCTCGCGATCGCCCACGCCATCGACCGGCAGTCGCTGATCAAGGCGGTGCTCGCCGGCCAGGCGGACGACAACCAGCAGCCGTTCGCGGAGACGAGCGAAGGCTTCGACAAGACGATCGGCAAGACGCCGTACGACTACAACGTGGACAAGGCGAAGCAGCTGCTCGCCGAGGCCGGCTACGCCAACGGCCTGAACTTCACGTGTGCCGTGGTCGGTGGCAGCGGCGGTGCCTACGCGCAGTACCTCGAGGTGGTCAAGGACCAGCTCGCGAAGATCGGCGTCAACCTCGAGATCAAGCTCGTGGAGTCGGTGACGACCGCGCTGCTGGTCGACAAGTCCGTCAACTGCGCGGTGATGCCGTACGGCGTGCTCTCGCCCATCGTCGCGGCGAAGCAGCTCTTCGGCACCGGCGGGTACATGAACGCGGGCAAGGTCGCCGAGCCGGGCATGGACAAGCTCGTCGCGGCGCTGGACCAGCCCCAGGACGACAAGGCCCTCAGCGCCTCCTTCGACGCGGTGATGAAGCAGGTCATCGACGAGGGGCTGTACATCAGCCTGTTCTACGAGAAGTGGGCCGTGGTCTCGAGCAAGAACGTCAAGGGACTGCAGTTCTACGTGGGCGGCCACTACACCGAGTTCCGCAACATCAGCGCGAGCTGACCAGACAGCGCCAGGCCGTACCCGCGGATCCGCGTGTTCGCGGGTACGGCCTCCAGCACAGTGAGGTAGGCGAATGACAGGGCCACTGGCGGGCCAGGGCGCACTCATCACCGGGGGCGCGGGCGGCTTCGGGACGGCGATCGCCCGGGCACTGGCCCGCGACGGCGCGGCGGTGACGTTGCTGGGGCGCACGGAGGGGAAGCTGCGCTCGGCCGTCGACGACATCACCGCCGGCATCCCCGGGGCACAGGTGCGCTTCGTGGTCGGCGACGCCGCGGCCGAAGCCGACGTCGAGCGCGCCGTCGCCGTCGCGGACTCGACCCCGCTGCGCATCTGCGTCGCCACGGTCGGCGGCGGCACCATGGGGTCGGTCATGATGCTCGACGCGGCGACCGTCCGGGCCGACTTCGAGCGCAACGTGATCACCGCCCTGCACCTGATCCGGTTCGGCGCCGCCGCGATGGCCCCGCACGGCGGCGGATCCGTCATCTGCACCTCGTCCACCGCCGGCGGCTTCCCCTTCCCGTTCATGGCGTCGTACTCGGTGGCGAAGTCGGCGCTGGAGGCGCTGGTCCGGGTGTCGGCCGACGAACTGGCCCACCTCGGCATCCGGGTCAACGCCATCCGCCCGGGCCTCGTGCCCACCGGCGCCGAGAAGCCGGGGATCCTCGCCGAGGACGAGGAACAGCGGCAACTGGTACTGCGCGAGAAGCCCTTGGCGCGGGTCGGGACCGTCGAGGACGTGGCCGCCGCCGCGCGGTACCTCGCCGGGCCCGAGTCGTCCTGGGTGACCGGCGTCGTGCTGCCCGTCGAGGGCGGCAGTCACCTTCGGCGGGCCGCGGACCTGGAGCGGCTCGCCCGGCACATCCACGGGGACGACGCGGTCGACCGTGCGGTGCGGGGCATGCTGCCCGCCCGCTGACCCGCACCCACCTGAAGGAGCCTGGTTTGACCCCCACCACCGTCGAAGCGCTGGCCGGATTCGTCGCCGACCACGCGCGCCGTGCGCTGCCGGACGACGTCAACGACTACGCGAAACTGGTTCTCCTGGACACGGTCGTGGCCGGGCTGGGAGCGGTGGCGACCGAGCGCGGCCGGATGGCCGCCCGGCTCGCCGCCCGCATGGCCGGCGGCGACTCGGCCAGCGTGTTCGGCTCACCGGAGCGCACCACCGTGACGTCGGCGGCCTACGCCAACGCCGACCTGATGAACGTGCTCGACGCCGACGAGACCTTCTTCAACGGCGCGCACTTCGCGGCGATGGGTATCGCGGCGGCGCTCGCACAGGCCGAGAGCCGGCACGCGTCGGGCGCGGAGCTGGTACGCGCCACCGCGCTCAGCTTCGAGGTGAGCGCCCGGCTCAACCTCGGCACCTCCCTGATGGAGTACGACGGAAACACCTTCCGGTTCTCCAAGCTCTCCTCGCACGGCTACGCCGCCCTCGGCGCGGTCGCCGGCTACGGCGTGGTGAGCGGCTTCGACGCGCACCGGTACGGCAACGCGTTCGGCCTGGCGACGTGGCTGGCGCCGACCGCGAAGAACGGGTTCATGTCGCAGCGCCGCCGGTTCAACTCGCTGAAGTACGCCCCGAACGGCCAGATCGCGGCCGCGGGTGTGACCGCGGCGATGATGGCCGAGGAGGGGTACGAGGGCGATCTGACCACATTGGACACCGAGCCCGGGTTCTTCGAGGCGCAGGGCTACTTCAGCGGTTCCCGGGCGGCGATCCTGGCCGAGCTGGGCACGAAGTGGTGGATCACCGAGACGTCGCTCAAACCGTATCCGGCGTGCCGCTACACCAACGCCGCGCTGGACGCGCTGCTGGACCTGCAGCGGCGGGAGAACATCGGCGCCGACGACATCGAACGGATCGAGATCCGGCTCTCCCCGGCGGCGTACAGCATCTCCCAGTTCCGCGACCCGCTGCGCGACATCCCGGCCGACCACGTGGCGCCGTTCCACGGCCAGTTCAACGCGCCGCAGCTGGCCGCCGTCGCGCTGCTGGGCATCCCGCCCGGGCCGAAGTGGTTCGAGCCGTCCCTGTCACAGGACCCGGCGGTGCGCGCGCTCGCCGCGAAGGTGAGCACCGCGCCCGATCCGCAGCTCGCCGAGGAGTGGCAGCAGACCATCACCAGCGGCACCGGGGAGAAGGTGCGGCGCACCCGGGGCAGCCTGACCGTGCTCGCCCGGGGCAAGGAGCACGTGGTCGAGTCCGACTACGCCATGGGCGATCCGTGGAGCGACCAGACGCGCGCCGACTGGGACTTCGTGGCGAACAAGCTCGACAGCTTCTGCGGCGACATCCTCGACTCCGGCCAGCGGCGCACGCTGTTGCGCACCGTCCGGGACCTGGAGTCGGTGGCCGACGTCGCCACCGAGCTCGCGCCGCTGTGGAGGGCGGCCGGGTGAGCACGCAAGATCGAGCGGCGAAGGAGAGCCTCGCCTTCACCTCCTACGGCCGGCCGTGGCTGATCGTGTTCCGCGGGCGGTTCGGGATGGCGTTCGACCGCTGGCTGGTGCGCCGCACGGGGTTCTCGGTGGTGTCGCTGCAGTACGCGCTCGCCGGCGGCCAGCGTTACCAGCCGACCCTCCTGCTCACCACCATCGGCGCGAAGACGGGGGAGCTGCGCTCGGTCGCGCTGCCGTACATCCGCCGCGGCGACGACTACGTCGTGGTGGCGTCGAAGGGCGGCGGCCCGGTGAATCCGGCCTGGGTCGCCAACCTCAAGGCCACCGACCGGTGCTGGCTGCGGGTGCGCCGGCGCGGCATCGCGGCCCGCGCCCGGGTGGCCACCGGCGAGGAGCGCGCGGCGCTCTATCCGTACGTCGTCGAGCGAAAGCCGAACGTGGCCCGCTACCAGGAGCGCGCCTCGACCTTCGGCCGCGAGATCCCCCTGGTGGTGCTCAGCCCCACCAAGCCGGCCCCGAGAAAGGGACAGCGGTGACCGAAACACAGTTCCCCACACTGTTCTCCCCGTTCCAGCTCGGTTCGCTGACCCTGCGCAACCGGGTCGTGCTGGCGCCCCACAGCACCCACTACGCCAACCGGGTGGAGTCGGAGCGGCTGTCGGCCTACCTGGCGGAGCGCGCGAAGGGCGGGGTCGGCCTCATCATCCACGAGCCGGTCATCGTCCACCCGAGCAGCCTGTCGCGGGTGGGGAAGATCTGGGGGTACGACCCGGACAACGGCGGCGAGTACCGCCGTACCACCGATCTGGTCCATGAACACGGCGCCGGGATCCTCTGCCAGCTGATCCACAACGGACGGCAGGTGGACGGCTTCGAGTCCGGCCTGCCGGCGTGGTATCCGTCGGTGGCGAGCCGCCCCGGCACCTCCGAGCTGACCCACGAGATGACGCACGGCGAGATCGCCGAGGTGGTGGCGGGGTTCGCCCGGTCGGCGCGGATCTGCCGGGAAGGCGGCTTCGACGGCGTGGAGATCCACGCCGCGCACGGCTACCTGCTGCAGGCGTTCCTGTCCCCGGCGACGAACCGGCGCGACGACGAGTACGGCGGCGACGTCACCAACCGCACCCGCATCGTGCGTGACGTGGTCGCGGCGATCCGGGCCGAGGTGGGCAGCGACTTCGTCGTCGGCATCCGCGTCGTCGGCGACGAGTTCCAGCCCGGGGGCCTGGACACCGACGGGGCCGGGCAGGTCGCGGAGGCCCTGGCGGGGGCCGGCGGCGTCGACTACTTCTCGGTGGTCTCCGGGGCACTGAGCTCACACGACCGGATCGTGCCCGACATGTCCTTCCCGCGGGCGCTCAACGCCCCGCTCGCGGCGCCCCTGCGCGAGCGGGTGCGGCCGGTGCCGGTCCTGGTCACCGGCCGGATCGCCGAGCCACGGGAGGCGGAGGAGATCCTCGCCGCCGGCCAGGCCGACCTGGTCGGCATCGTCCGATCCGCGATCGCCGACCCCCGCTGGGTCGCGAAGGCGCAGGCCGGCACGACGGCGCAGATCAGGCCGTGCGTGTACGGCAACGACTGCCGCGACGCGATCGGCGCCCGGCGCGCCCTGTCCTGCATGGTCAACCCGGACGCGGGCACCGAGAGCCGGCCGGCGCGACCCGTGACGGTCGGGAGCCCCCGACGGGTGGTGGTGGTCGGGGGCGGCATCGCCGGCATGGAGGCCGCGGTGGCGGCCGCGGACCGGGGCGATCAGGTCGTCCTGCTGGAGCGCACGGACCGGCTCGGCGGGCAGCTCAACCTCGCCGCGGCGGCGCCGATCCGCGCCGAGCTGGCCCGTCTCACCGAGCACATGACGCTGCGGGTGGCCGCGAGCGGCATCGACCTGCGCCTCGGCAGGCCGGCCGACGCGGACGGCGTGGCGAGTCTGCGCCCGGACCTGGTGGTGCTCGCCACCGGTGCGACGCAGCCCGCTAGCCGGTTCGGCACGGGGGCGGTGTGCAGCTGGGACATCCTGGCCGACCCCGCCGCGCGGCCGGCGCTGCGGCCCGACGTGGTGCTGTTCGACGAGTCCGGCGGCAACGGGTGGCCGCTGTTCGCCACCGCCGAGGTGCTCATCGCCGCCGGCCATCGGCTGACCGTCGTGTCCGGCGCGGCCGCGATCGGCACCGCGGTGGAGGCGGCGAGCCTGCCCCCGCTGCTGCGGCGGCTGCGGGCGGAGATCCTGCTCACCAGCACGGTGGAGCGCTCCGGCGACGGCCTCACCATCCGCAACCTCTACTCGGGCGCCACCACCGAACGCGACTCGGCGACGCTCGTCGTCGAATCCGGCCGTCGCCCGCTGGACCACCTGGCGCAGCAGCTGCGCGGGGCGGGGCTGCCGGTCGTGGTCGTGGGCGATGCGCTGGCGCCGCGCCGGATCAGCACCGCCATCCGTGAGGGCCGAGCGGCGGTACGCGCCGAGTAGGCGGGCGTCTGTCGAGATTGGAGCTTGGAATGTGGTGGTTTGCGCTGAAGCGGATCGTCACGCTCGTCCCGGTCATGATCGTGGTCTCCATGGCCACCTTCGGGCTGATCCTCGCCGTGCCGGGCGATCCGGCGGCGCGCATCGCCGGGCCGAACGCGACCGACGCGCAGATCGCGCTGATCCGCGAGCAACTCGGCGTGAACGATCCGGTCGTCGTGCAGTACCTGCACTGGCTCGGTGGCGCGGTCACCGGTGACCTCGGCGACTCGCTGATGTTCATGCGCCCGGTGACCGACCTGATCGCGGAGCGGCTACCGGTCACCGTCACGCTCGCCCTGGTCGCGCTGCTGTTCGGCACGGTCGGCGGCGTCATCCTCGGCACGATCGCGGCGACGAGGAAGAACAAGTTCGTCGACAAGGCGAGCATGGTGCTGTCCTCCGCCGGCATCGCGACCCCGAACTACTGGCTCGCGCTGTTGCTGGTGCTGCTGTTCGCGCTGACGCTGCGCTGGCTGCCGGTGGGCGAGTACGTGCCGTTCACCGAGGACCCGGCCGGCTGGGCGCAGCACCTGATCCTGCCCGGCATCGCGCTCGGCGCGGCGTTCGGCGCGGAGACCGCCCGCCAGGTCCGCAGCGCCATCGTGGAGGTGAAGGAACTGCCCTACGTGACCACCGCGCGGTCGCAGGGCCTGCGGCGGGGCATGGTGCTCGGCAAGTACGTGGCGAAGAACGCCGCGATCCCGGTCGTCACCGTGCTCGGCCTGCAGTTCACCCGCATTCTCGGCGGGGCGGTGCTGATCGAGCAGATCTTCAGCCTGCCGGGTCTCGGCTCGCTCATGGTCAACGCGGTCCTCGCGCAGGACATGCCGCTGATCCAGGGCGTGATCCTGATGACGGTCATGGTGGCGGTCGTGGTCAACACGCTCGTCGACCTGTCCTACGCATGGCTCAACCCCAAGGTGAGGTCACAATGGGCGTGACGACGTCCCCCAACGCCCCGGCGACCACGGCGCCCGCGTCGCGAGGGGTGCTGCGCCGCTTCCGCCGGCAGCGCCTGGCGATGCTGGCCCTGGCGTTCATCGCCGCGATGGTCGTCGTCGCGGTCTTCGCCGGGGTGCTCGCCCCGCACGACCCGAACGCGCAGAACCTGAACCGCGTGATGGAAGGCCCGTCCGGCTCGTATCCGCTCGGCACCGACCAGCTCGGCCGCGACGTGCTGTCCCGGCTGATGTACGCCGCCCGGCTGTCGCTGCTGGCGGCCGGGATCGCGGTGGCGTTCGCGGTCGTGATCGGCCTGCCGATCGGGCTCGCCGCCGGCTACCTGGGTGGCATCACCGACCGGGTGGTCATGCTCGTCACCGACGGGCTGATGGGCTTCCCGCCGATCATCCTCGCCGTCGGCGTGGTGGGCGCGCTCGGACCGGGCATCGTGAACGCGATGATCGCGGTCGGGATCATCTACATCCCGCGGACCATCCGGGTGGCCCGCGGTGCCGCCCTCGCCATCCGCAACGACACCTATTTCGAGGCGTCGCGCAGCATCGGCACCCCGACCGGGCGGATCCTGCGCACGCACATGCTGCCCAACATCCTGCCGCCCGTGATCGTCCAGGTGTCGCTGATGATGGGCTTCGCGATGCTCGCCGAGGCCAGCCTGAGCTTCCTCGGCCTCGGCGCGCAGCCCCCCGATGCCAGCTGGGGATCGATGCTCGGCTCGGCCGCGCGGGAGCTCAGCCGCCAGCCGTGGCTGATGGTCTGGCCGGGCCTCGCCATCGCGCTGACCGTGCTGGCGTTCAACGTGCTGGGCGACGGGTTGCGCGACTCGTTCGGACGAGCGGAGCGGCGAGGATGAGCGAGCCGGTGATGACCACGACGACCACGAAGACCACGACGCAGTCGACGCTCGAGGTCGAGAACCTGTGCGTGGAGTTCCGCACCGACGCCGGGTGGCGGCGCGTCGTGGACGGGGTCAGCTTCTCCGTCGCACCCGGCGAGACCCTCGGCCTGGTGGGTGAGTCCGGCTCCGGCAAGACCGTCACCTGCATGTCGATCCCGCGGCTGCTGCCGCGTCAGGCGCGCATCGCGGCCGGGTCGATCCGGCTGGCCGGGCGCGATCTGCTGGCGCTGCCGGAGTCCCAGATGCAGGAGGTGCGCGGCCGGGACATCGGCGTGGTCTTCCAGGAACCGTCGGCGAGCCTGAACCCCGCGTTCACCGTCGGCGACCAGATCATGGCCGTGATCCGCCGGCACGAGCGGATCGGCCGGCGCCAGGCCCGGCAACGCGCGATCGAGCTGCTGCGCCAGGTCGGCATCCCCCGGGCGGACCTGCGGGTGGACGCCTATCCGCACGAGTTCTCCGGCGGCATGGCCCAGCGTGCCATGATCGCCATGGCCATCGCCTGCTCGCCCGCGCTGCTGCTCGCCGACGAGCCGACCACCGCGCTGGACGTCACGATTCAGGCGCAGATCATCGATCTGTTCCGCAGCCTGCAGGACGAACTGGGCATGGCGATGATCGTGGTCAGTCACGACCTGGCGATGGTGGGGGAGCTGGCGCACCGGATCAACGTCATGTACTCGGCCGAGGTGGTCGAGACGGGCACCCGCTCGCAGGTGCTGGGCGAGCCGCGCCACCCCTACACCGAGGGGCTGCTGTCGGCGATGCCGCATCTCACGACCGATCAGGGGCGCCTGAACGTCATCCCGGGCACCGCCCGGGTGGCCGGCGACGAGGCCACCGGATGCCGGTTCGCGCCGCGCTGCTCCTACGCGGCCGAGCAATGCACCGCCGCGGACATCCCCCTGACGTACGCCCAAGGCACCCACGCGCAACGGTGCGTGCGGGCTGACGAACTCTCACTGCGAGGCTGGGTATGAGGCAGTCGGTGCTCGAGGTCGAACAGCTCAGCGTCCGCTTCGGCGGATCGAGGCTGCGTCGGCGCAAGCCCATCATTCACGCGGTCAATGGGGTGAGCTTCCAGCTCGACCGGGGCGAGACGCTGGCGCTCGTC
Source organism: Dactylosporangium salmoneum (assembly GCF_039532525.1). Taxonomy (NCBI): domain Bacteria; kingdom Bacillati; phylum Actinomycetota; class Actinomycetes; order Micromonosporales; family Micromonosporaceae; genus Dactylosporangium; species Dactylosporangium salmoneum. Next base: position 16,336 of record NZ_BAAARV010000046.1, on the reverse strand, counting down.
GGCGAGTCGGGCTCCGGCAAGTCCACCACCGCCCGCGCCGCACTGCGTCTGTTGCGTGCCACCTCCGGGACCATCCGCTGGCTCGGCCGGGACGTCACCACGCTGACCGGCAGCCAGCTGCGTGAGCATCGGCGCCACGTGCAGATGGTGTTCCAGGACCCGTACTCGTCGCTGGACCCGTCCATGACCATCGACGAGATCGTGGCCGAGCCACTGTACGTCCACACCAAGCTGGACCGGGCCGGACGGCGGGACCGGGTCGTGCAGGTGCTGGAGATGGCCGGCCTGTCCGCTCAGTACCTGGGCCGCTATCCCCAGGAGTTCAGCGGCGGCCAGCGCCAGCGCGTCGCGATCGCCCGCGCGCTCGCCACGGATCCGGAAGTGATCATCGCCGACGAGGCGGTGAGCGCGCTGGACGTGAGCACCCGCAACCAGATCCTCAACCTGATGAAGGACCTGCAGGCCGAGTCCGGGGTGTCCTACCTGTTCATCTCGCACGACCTCGGCGTCGTCGGGCACCTCGCCCACCGGGTCGCGGTCATGTACCTGGGGTCCATCGTGGAGGAGGGCAGCACGGCGCGGGTGTTCGGCGCCCCCGCCCACCCCTACACCGAGGCGCTGCTGAAGTCGGTGCCCTCGACATCGTTGACGCAACAGGGCACCGGGCGCTTCCGGCTGGCCGGCGAGCCGCCGGACCCGAGCAGGCCGCCGACCGGCTGCCCGTTCCACGGCCGCTGCGCCAAGGCGATCGACATCTGCTCGGTGGAGATGCCGTCGCCGCGCCCGGTGCCGGGCGGGGGCACCGCGGCGTGCCACCTGGTGCCGGTCACCGCCGCGGCGCAGCCCGCCACGGCTGGAGGCTGACATGCTCACGCAGGCGCAACTGCTGGACCGGGCCGAGATCGAGGATGCCGTCAAACGGTACTGCCGCGCGGTGGACCGGTGCGACTGGCCGCTGCTCGCGCGCTTCTACCACGCCGACGCGGCGATCCGGCACGGGCCGTACGAAGGCGGGCCGGAGGGGTTCGTCGAGTTCGTCAAGGCGCGGCGGGTCGGCATGCGGCACACCGCGCACTACGTCGGCAACATCCTGGTCGAGTTCGGCGGCCCGGACACCGCGGTGGCGGAGACGTACGGGTTCGCGACCCAGACCTTCGTGCCGCCGTCCCCGCTCGTGCCGGAAGGTGCGGTGGCCACCCGAATCCGCGCCGCCTACCGGTACGTGGACCGGTTCGAGCGCCGCGACGGCCGATGGGCGGTGGCGGCGGCCCTGCTGGTCACCGGCGAGCGCGACCTGCGGCACTTCACGGACGCGCCACCCGACGACTCCGCCGTGGTGGGCCAGCAGCCCTCCACGGCCGATCCGCTCTACGCCATGCTCGCCCAGCTGACCTCGAATGGAAACTGCTCATGAAGTACGCGATGCTGGCCCCCGCGGTCACCGGCACGACGGCGGACCCCGCCTGGATCGCGGCGTTCGCCGCGCACGCCGAGGCGTGCGGCTTCGAGTCGATCGTCGTGGTGGAGCACGCCGTGGTGGTGAGCCGCTACGACAACGCCTACCCCTACGACGCATCCGGCCGGATGGAGCTGCCGGACGACTGTCCCATCCCCGATCCGCTCGAGCTGCTGGCGTTCCTGGCCGGCCGTACGAGCCGGATCGGCCTGGCCACCGGGGTGCTGGTGCTCCCCAACCACCACCCGGTGGTGCTGGCGAAGCGGGTGGCGACGCTCGACGTGCTCTGCGGCGGACGGCTCCGCCTGGCCGTCGGCATGGGCTGGATGCGCGAGGAGATCGAGGCCTGCGGGACCGACTTCGCCAGCCGCGGCCGGCGCGCCGACGAGTCCATCGACGTGATGCGGGCGCTGTGGGCGGACACCGCCCCCGACGGGGCCACCCACCACGGCGAGTTCTTCCGGCTCGACCGCGCGATGAGCTACCCCAAGCCCCTGCAGCCCGGCGGTGTCCCGATCCACATCGGCGGACACAGCGTGGCGGCCGCGCGCCGGGCCGGTCGGCGCGGCGACGGGCTGCAGCCGCTCGGTGTGGTCGGCGACGACCTTCGCCGGCTCGTGGGGATCATGCGGGACGAGGCGAGCGCGTGCGGCCGTGATCCGGACCGGCTGGAGCTCACGCTCGGCTATTCGGCGGCGAAGATCACGCCGGAGCGGGCCGAGCGGCTGGCGGCGCTCGGCGCCGACCGGGTGCTGCTCACCGTCACCGACAGCCCGGACCTCGCCGCGGTGATGGACGAGATGTCCGCCTGCGCGGATCGGCTCGGGCTGGCCGGGTCGTGATCGCGGGTTCCGGCCGCGAGCAGCTCGGCGATCTGGCGCACCGCTACGCGTATCTGGTCGACCGGCGTGAGCTGTCCGCAGCGGTGGAACTCTTCACCGCGGACGCGGTGCTCGTGCTGCCCGACCCGCCGGCGCGGCTCGATCCGGTGCGGGCGTACGCCGGCCGGCAGCAGATCGCCGAGGCGCTGGCGCCGCTGCACGGCATCGCGGCGACCATGCACGGGATCCTCGGTCTGGTCCTCGAGCCGGCCGAGCCGGGCACGGCGCGGGGCTGGGTGAGCGGCGTCGCGCATCACGTCACCGAGCACCCGGACGGCGCGATCACGGACCTGGTGTGGTACCTGCGCTACGCCGACCACTATCGCCATGACGACGGGCGCTGGCTGATCGCCCGGCGGGAGCTCTCCATCGAGTGGATCGAGGTCCGGCCGGTGCGCAGGCGTCTCGGCAGGAGTGGCACATCACGCATCGCTGTGCCTTGACCACGCGTGAATCACGACTATAGATTCCAACCAAGCGCTTGTTTGGCTACCCGATCGCGGGGCGGTCAATTCCTCCATCGTTCGAGCGGAGCTGCCGGTGCGCACGTTTGCCGAAGTGGTGCGGTCCAGAGCGAATGACGACCGGGTGGGTCTGCGCTTCGGGGACCAGGAGTGGACCTGGGCCGAAGTGGTACACGAGTCAGCGGTGCGGGCCGCCGCGCTCGCCCGCCTGCCCCGCAACGGCGGGCAGGTCCACATTGGAGTGTTGCTCGAGAACGTGCCGGACTTCGTCTTCTGGATCGGCGCGGCCGCGCTGAGCGGCTCCGTCCTCATCGGCATCAACCCGACCCGCCGCGGCGCCGAGCTCGCCGGCGACATCCGGCACACCGAGTGCGACCTGATCCTCACCGAGGACCGGCTGGCCGGCCTGCTCGACGGCATCGACCACGGGGTGCGGCCGGACCAGGTGTTCAATGTGGACAGTGCGGGCTATCAGGACTGGCTCCGGCCCTACCGCGACGCCGCGCTGCCGGACGGCGATCCGGATCCGCGAGACATCCAGCTGCTGCTCTACAGCTCGGGCTCCACCGGCGCGCCGAAGGCGGTGATCTGCTCGCAAGGGCGGCTGGGCGCCCTCGCGGTCGCGCTCGCCGAGCGGGCCGAGCTGACGCTCGCCTCGGTGAGCTACCTGTGCATGCCGCTGTTCCACGGCAACGCCATCATGCTCAACCTCGCCCCGTCGATGTACGTGGGCAGCACGGTCGTCATGACCCGCAAGTTCTCCGCCTCCGGCTTCGTGCGGGACCTGCACCGGTACGGTCTCACGTACTTCAACTACGTCGGCCGGGCGCTGAGCTACGTGCTCTCGGTGCCCGAGGACCCACGCGACCGCGGCAGCACCCTGAGCCTCGCGGTCGGCACCGAGGCGTCGCTGGCGGACGTGCGGCGGTTCAGCGAACGGTTCACGTGCCGGGTCTCGGAGGGCTACGGCTCCAGCGAAGGCGTGTTCCGGCTCAACCGGACGCCGGACGCGCCGGACGACTCGCTCGGGCTGCCGGTCGGCGGCACCGACGTCCGCGTGCTCGACGAGCAGGGATCGCAGTGCCCGCCCGCGGTGTGGGACGAGCACGGCCGCCTGCTCAACGCCGACGAGGCGATCGGTGAGATCGTCGCGATCGGCAAGGCGGCGGCGTTCGAGGGCTACTACAAGAACCCGCAGGCGCAGGCCCAGCGGGTCCGGGGCGGCGACTTCTGGACCGGCGATCTGGCCTACCGCGACGCGGACGGCTACTTCTACTTCGCCGGGCGCTCGTCGGACTGGCTGCGGGTGGACAGCGAGAACTTCGCGGCCGCACCCGTCGAGCGGATCCTGGAGCGCTGGGCCCCGGTGGCGATCGCGCTCGTCTACGCGGTGCCCGACCCGCGCACCGGCGACCAGGTGATGTGTGGCCTGCAACTGGTGCCGGACGCCGGCTTCGACCCCGCCGCGTTCGCCGGCTTCCTGGACGAGCAGGCCGACATGGGCACCAAGTGGCGGCCCAGGTTCGTGCGCGTCCTGACCGAAGTACCCACCACCGGCAACAACAAGGTGGCCAAGACCGTGCTGCGCCGGGCGGCCTGGGTCACCGAGGACACGGTGTACTGCCGCACCGGCAACGAACGCGAGTACCGGTTGCTCGACCGCCACGAGCGCGAGCGGCTGGCCGCCGAGTTCGTCGAACATGGGCGCGGGGCGCTGATCCCGTCCGCGCGCGACTCCCGGAAGGACTGAGCGGTGTTCCTGGAATACACGGACGAACAGCACCAACTGCGCCGGGAGCTGCGGGCGTACTTCGCGCGGCTGCTGACCCCCGAGGTGCGGGAGGCGATCGGCGGCATGAACGAGGACCGCCCCGCCTACCGCGAGGTGGTCCGGCAGATGGGCCGCGACGGATGGCTCGGCCTCGGCTGGCCCACCGAGTACGGCGGGCAGGGCCGTCCCGCCGTCGACCAGTACATCCTCTTCGACGAGGTACAGCGGGCCGGGGCGCCGTTCCCGTTCGTCACCATCAACAACATCGGGCCGACGATCCAGCGGTTCGGCACCGAGGAGCAGAAGCGCACGTACCTGCCCGGGATGCTCACCGGAGACGTCCTGTTCGCGATCGGCTACACCGAGCCGGACTCGGGCACCGACCTCGCCTCGCTCAAGACGCGCGCGGTGCTCGACGGTGACGACTGGGTGATCAACGGCAACAAGGTGTTCACCAGCGGCGCCTCCCAGGCGGACTACATCTGGCTGGCCTGCCGGACCGATCCGGCCGAGCCCAGGCACCACGGCATCTCCATCGTCATCGTGTCCACATCGGACCCCGGGTTCAGCAGCACCCCGATCGCGACCTCCGGGCTCACCCACACCAACGTCACCTACTACAGCGACGTGCGGGCGCCGCGGGAGAACCTGGTGGGCGAGCTGCACGGCGGGTGGAAGCTGATCAACTCACAGCTGGGCCACGAACGGGTCGGCCTCGCCGCGTTCGGCGGGCGCACCGAACAGCTGTGGGAGGACGTGGCCGACTGGTGCCGCCAGGACCAGGGCGCGGGGCGGCCCGTGGACCAGCCCTGGGTCCGCCACGACCTCGCCCGCACCTACGTGGAGATCGAGGCGATGCGGCTGCTCAACTGGAAGCTCGCGGTGCTGGGCGAGGCGCAGAGCCCGGACCCGGCGTCGGCGGCCGTGGCGAAGGTCTTCGGCACCGAGACGCACGACCGGGTGTGCCGGACCCTGCTCGGCGCGGTCGGTCCGCTGGCGACCCGCCGGCCGGGGTCCGCGGGCGCGCCGCTGGACGGGCGGCTGGAGGCGCTCACCCGCGGCTCCTACATCAACACCTTCGGCGGCGGCACCAACGAGGTGCTGCGCGACGTGATCGCCACGCGCGGTCTCGGCATGCCCCGGAAGGGCCGGTGACGTCGATGACCACCACGACAACGGTGACCGGCGAGGACACGTTGCTCGCGGCGCTGCGGGCGTTCGTCGGGCAGGAGGCGACACCGGTGCGCCACGCCCAGGAGCCGGTCAACCGCGCGATGATCCGCCACTTCGTCGAGGCGATGGGCGACGAGAACCCGGTGTACCTCGACGCCGAGGCCGCCGCCGCGAACGGCCGGGACGGCATCGTGGCCCCGCCGGCGATGCTGTCGACCTGGCTGATGGTGGGCTACAAGGCGCACCTGGCGGCCCGCTCCGGCCCGGCCGCGGACACCGCCATGGCGCGCCTGCTCGCGCTCCTCGACGAGGCGGGCTTCACCGGCGTCGTCGCCACGAACGACGAGCAGACCTACCATCGCGAGCTGCGCGAGGGCGACCAGCTCTCGATGCGGACGGTCATCGTCGAGATCTCGCCCCGCAAGCAGACCGGGCTGGGTCCCGGCTACTTCATCACCACCGCCCGCACCTACGTCGACCAGCACGGGGAAGTCGTCGCGGAGCAGCGGTTCCGCATTCTGCGGTTCAGCCCCGCGGCGGCCAAACCTTCCCCCGCCGATCCTTCCCCCGCCGACGCTTCGGCCGCCGACCCGGCGCAGCGGCCCAAGCCGTTCGTCACCCGCGACAACGAGTTCTGGTTCGCCGCCGCGCGGGAGCGCCGGCTGGTCATCCAGGCCTGCGACGCATGCGGCCGGTTGCGCCACCCACCGTCGCCGGCCTGCCCGCACTGCCGGTCCTTCGACTGGCACGAGGTGACGGCGAGCGGCCGTGGCAGCGTGCACAGCTTCGTGGTCAGCCACCACCCGAAGGCGCCGGGATTCGACTACCCGCTCACCGTCGTACTGATCGACCTCGAGGAGGGCACGCGCCTGGTCGCGGACTTCGCCGGGGACCCGGCCGAGGTGCGCATCGGCATGCCGGTCGAGATCGACTGGCTGACGTACGACGACGAGCTGACGCTGCCGCGTGCGCGCGCCCGGCGCGAGGAGATGTGATGGACTTCGAACTCACCGAGGGTCAGATCGCGGTCCGCGAGGTCGCGGCGGAAACGTTCGGCCGGCACGCGGACCCGCAGCGGCTCGCCGAGATCGAGGCCGGCGAGGAGCGCTTCGACCGTCGGCTGTGGCGCGAGCTCGCCGATGCCGGGGTACTCGGGCTCGGCGTGCCGGAGGAGTTCGGCGGCGCCGGGCTGGGCTTCGCGGAGACCACACTCGCGCTCATCGAGCAGGGCCGCCGGGTGTGCCTGGTGCCGCTGTGGGAGACGGCCTTCCTCGGTGCGCTGGCAATGGCCCGATACGGGACCGGCAAGCAGCGCGCCGACTGGCTGCCGCGGATCGCCGACGGCTCGGCCGTCATCACCGTCGCGTTGGAGCAGCCGGGTGCGGCGCGGCCCTGGCTGCCGCCGGTCGCGGCAACCGGTTCGGGCGACGCCTGGTCGGTCAGCGGCGAGGTGCTGTCGGTGCCGTACGGGCACGTCGCCGACGCCGTGGTGGTGCCCGCGCGGCTGGATTCGGGCGCGACGGCGCTGTTCCTCGTGCCGTGCGACGGGACCGGGGTACGGCGGCAGAGCTTCGAGCGCACCGACCGGGGCCGGTCGACGGACCTGACCCTCGACTCGGCGCCGGCGCAACCGCTCGGCGCGGGTCCGGCGCAGGACGGCGGGGAGGACGTGCTGGACTGGCTCCTGCAGCGCGCCTGGGTCGGGCTCGCCGCGATCCAGCTCGGCGTGAGTCAGGAATCGGTTCGCCAGACCGCGACGTACCTGTCCCAGCGGGAGCAGTTCGGGGTGCCGCTGGCGACCTTCCAGGCGGCGGCCCACCAGGCCGCCAACTGCCACATCGACACGGCGGCGATGGAGGTCACCTTCTGGAACGCGCTGTGGCGGCTGGAGACCGGCCGTCCGGCGGCGTCCGCGGCGCACGTGGCGAAGTGGTGGTCCGCCGACACCGGCGACCGGGTGGCCCGCGTGGTGCAGCACCTGCACGGCGGCATCGGCTCCGACATCACCTACCCGATCCACCGCTACATGTTGTGGAGCAGCCAGCTGGCCAACACCCTCGGCTCGGCCGGCTGGCACCTGGAGCAGGTCGGCGCGCAGATCGCTGGAGGGACCGCATGAGCCACCCCACCCGCCGGGCCGGCCAGGTCAGGGTCGGCGACAAGCTGCCCGAGCTGCGGCTGCCCGTCACCCGCACGCTCATCGTCGCCGGTGCGCTGGCCACCCGTGACTTCGAGGACGTCCATCACGACCCGGACCTGGCCATCGCGCGCGGTACCCCGGACGTCTACATGAGCATCAACAACTCCAACGGTCTCATCAGCCGCTACGTCACCGACTGGACCGGCCCGGGGGCGCGGCTCACCGCCCTGTCCACCCGGCTGGGCGTGCCGAACTTCCCCGGTGGAACGCTCACCCTGACCGGCGAGGTCACCGCGGTCGACGGTGACCTGGTCACCGTCGCGGTGGCGGGGACGACCGGGACCGGCACGCACGCGACCTCGACGGTGACGGTGCGGCTCCCGCAGCAGCAGGAGGGAATGTCATGACGTCCGACTTTCTGTCCGGGAAGGCGGCGATCGCCGGCATCGGCGCGACGGAGTTCTCGAAGAACTCCGGCCGCAGCGAGCTCCGGCTCGCCGTCGAGGCGGTGCTCGCCGCCCTCGACGACGCCGGCCTGAGCCCGCAGGACGTCGACGGCATGACCACCTTCACCATGGACGCCAACCCGGAGACCATGGTGGCCCGATCGCTCGGCATTCCCGAGCTCAAGTTCTTCAGCCGGATCCCGCACGGCGGCGGCGGGGCGTGCGCGCCGGTGCAGCAGGCGGCGATGGCGGTGGCCAGCGGGATCGCCGACGTGGTCGTGGCCTACCGGGCCTTCAACGAACGCTCCGGCGTGCGGTTCGGCCAGGGCCCGCCGCCGGGGAAGACCGCGGCCACGGCGGAGAACGAGTACCGTGCCTGGGTCAATCCGTACGGACTGCTCACCCCGGCGCAGCACACCGCCATGTTCGCCCGGCGCTACATGCACGCCTACGGCGCCACCACCGAGGATTTCGGCCGGGTCGCGGTGACCGTGCGCAAGCACGCCGCCGCCAACCCGCGCGCGTGGTTCTACGGCAAGCCGATCACGCTCGCCGACCACCAGGCGTCGCGGTGGATCGCCGAACCGCTGCGGTTGCTCGACTGCTGCCAGGAGACCGACGGCGGGCAGGCGATGGTCATCGTGAGCACCGAGCGTGCCCGTACCCTCCGGCATCCACCGGCGGTGCTGACCGCGGCGGCCCAGGGTATCGGTCCCGATCAGTACCCGATGGTGAGCTACTACCGCGACGACCTGACCCGCATCCCGGAGGTGGAGCTGTGCGCCCGCCAGTTGTGGGCCCAGTCGCACCTCGGGCCGCGCGACATCGACGCCGCGATCCTCTACGACCACTTCTCGCCGTACGTGCTCCATCAGTTGGAGGAGTACGGGTTCTGCGGCCGTGGTGAGGCGAAGGACTTCATCGCGGACGGCAACCTCGAGGTCGACGGGGCGTTGCCGACGAACACGCACGGCGGGCAGATCGGCGAGGGGTACCTGCACGGCACCAACGGCATCGCCGAGGGGGTGCGGCTGATCCGCGGCACCTCCACCACGCAGCCGGCAGACGTGGCCAACGTGCTGGTGACCGCTGGCGTCGGCGTGCCGACCAGCGCATTGATCCTGTCTGCGGACCGCTGACCATGGGTGCGTGCCGAACGTACGCCTGATCGGTCCGTTGTGATCGCAAGTGCAAGCCGGGTGGGGACGATGCGGAGGCGTGCGTGGCGAACGTGGAACAAGCCGAACTGACGACGATCCCTGCGTGTCTACGGATGGCGGCGGCCGACTCCCCGTCGGTCGAGGCCGTCGTCGACGGGGACCTGAGGCTGACCTTCGCGCAGCTCGACGCCGAGGTCACCACGTTCGCACGGGCGGCCGTCGCGCGAGGTCTGCGACCGGGTGACCGGGCGGCCGTGTGGGCGCCCAACTCCGGCCGCTGGATCATCGCCGCCCTCGGCATCCTGGCGGCCGGTGGGGTTCTCGCGCCGATCAACACCCGGTTCAAGGGGGAGGAAGCCCGATACGCGATCGGCCGGGTCCGGGCGAGTCTGCTGGTCGTCGAGGACGGGTTCCTCGACAACGGGTACCTCGCGGCGGTGCGCGGCAGCGACCCGCGGCCGCCGGCCGACCGGATGCCGGTCCCGGCGCTCCCGCACGTGCGGACCGTCGTCACGATCGATACCACCGACGATCCTTTCGCCCTGCCGTTCGAGCGGTTCCTGGCCGGCGCCGAGGCGGTACCCGCGCACGAGATCGACCGGCGCATCGAGCGGCTGCGCCCCGACGACATCGCCGACATCATGTTCACCTCGGGCACCACGGGCTATCCCAAGGGCGCGACGGTCACCCACGCGGCCAACATGCGGGTGAACCTGGCCTGGAGCGAGGCCGTGGGCCTGCGGCCGTTGGACCGGTACCTCCTCGTCAACCCGTTCTTCCACAGCTTCGGCTACCGGGCCGGCCTGCTCGCCTGCCTGATCCGGCGGGCGACGATGGTCCCGATGGCGGTGTTCGACGCCGACCGCACGATGCGGATCATCGAGCGGGAACGGATCACCGTCTTTCCGGGCGCGCCGACCGTGTACACCTCGATCCTCGACCGGCCGCAGTTTCGCCGCTTCGACCTGAGCTCGGTGCGGCTGGCCGTGACCGGGTCGACCATCGTGCCGGTGCCGCTGCTCGAACGGATGCGGCGCGAGCTGGGCTTCGAGTCGGTCATCACCGCCTACGGGCTCACCGAGACCTGCGGCACGGCGACGGTCTGCCCGCCGGACGCCGACGAGCACCGGATCTCGACGAGCTGCGGGAAGGCCATCCCGGGAACCGAAGTCGCCATCATGGACCCGCTCGGCGTGCTACTGCCGCCCGGCGAGTCCGGCGAGATCGTGGTGCGCGGCTACAACGTGATGGCCGGCTACTTCGAGGACCCGGCGGCGACCGCGAAGGCCGTCGACGCCGACGGGTGGCTGCACACCGGTGACGTCGGCCGGCTCGACGAGGACGGCTACCTGTGGGTGACCGACCGGATCAAGGACATGTTCGTGGTGGGCGGCTTCAACGTCTACCCGGCCGAGGTGGAACGGCTCATCGCCGAGCACCCGGCGGTCGCGGAGGTGGCCGTCATCGGTACGCCGGATGCCCGGATGGGTGAGGTGGGGCACGCGTTCGTGCTGCTCCGGCACGGCGCCGACGCCACCGGGGACGAGCTGATCGCCTTCTGCCGGGAGGCGATGGCCAACTACAAGGTGCCGCGCCGGGTGTCGATCGTCGAGGAGTTCCCGCGGACCCCGGGCGGGAAGATCCAGAAGTTCCGGCTCGTGCCCGCCACCTGACCCGATGCTCGCGCCGGTGTGACCGGCGCGCGGCACCCGCCGCGGTCAGCCGCGAACGGTCAGGCCGTCGAGGAACAGCGAGGTGCAGTTCCCGGCCAGTTCGGCGATCGAGTGTGCCTTGCTCGACTTGAACCAGCGCACGGTCAGCCACACGGAGTCACGCATGAACCGGTAGAGGATCTTCGGGTTGACGTCGTCGCGGAACGTGCCCTCGGCGATACCCGCCTCGATCACCCGCAGCCACGCGTCCTGGACCGCGCGGCCGGACTCCCTCAGGTAGCCGAACCGGGCGAACTGCAGCAGGTAGTTGAGGTCGTTCTGGTAGATCTCGGTGGCGTGCGGGTGCTCCTCGACCACTTCGAGCGACGCCACGATCAGGTCGTGCAGCCGCTCGCGGGCACCGGCCTCGCGGGCCAGCACGGCCTCGTACCTGACCTGGAGGTTCGTCAGGTAGGACGAGACGATCTCGTCGACCATCGCCTCCTTCGAGTCGAAGTGGTGGTACAGGCTGCCGGAGAGGATGCCGACCTCGTCGGCGATCTGGCGTACCGTGGTCGCCGCCACGCCCTTGCTGGCGAACAGCGCCGCGGCACTGTCGAGAATCGCCTCGCGTCGGTCTTTCAACGCTCGCGTCAACGTGTTCCTCCCGGTTCGATGGGCGTGAGCGGACCGACGGTACGGTAAGTCCGGCAACACTACCAAGCGTTTGTTACATCAGCGTGTCCGCGCGTCGCCGGCCCGCCGGGCTCGTCAATCCTCGGCCTCGTGGCTCGCGGATCGGCGGACACGCAGCGCGATGCCGAGCCCCGAAAGCACGGCCAGGAACCCGCTGCAGGCGAAGGCCCAGCCGACGTCGACCAGGCGGACCAGGCTGCCCAGGCCCAGGCCGCCGAGCGGGAGCAGGCCGCCCCAGCAGATGAAGTACAGGCTCATGACCCGCCCGCGCTGAGCGTCGTCGACGACGTGCTGCACGATCGAGTTGACCGATGTCATGATCGAGAAGCTGAGCCCGCCGCCGAGGATCATGAGTACGGTGAGCAGCGGAAACGATTGCGTCACGCCGATGAGTCCCACGACGACACCGAGCGCCGCCAGCTGGGCCGCCGCCGAGGCCACGCCGAGCCTCCGGCCACGCCAGGCGACGGACAGCACCCCGGCGAGCGAGCCGATGCCGCCCAGGGTGACCAGGGTCAGGAAGGCGGTCTCGCCGTTGTCGGAGACCCGCGACCCGATCAGCGGAAGTTGTGCCATGTAGGACGAGCCGAACAGGGACGTCGTCGCGACGACGGCGAGTGCCGGCATCGTCGGGCGCCGCTGCCGCGCGTGGCTGACACCGGCCGTGACCCGTTGCCAGAGCGACTCGACCGGCGCCGGCACCGCAGGGCGCACGGACGGGGCGAGCCGCGCGGCCAGGGTCACGGCGGCGACGGACAGGGCCGCGTAGGCACCGAAGGCGCTGACCGACCCACCGACGATGAGCACCGGGCCGACCAGTGCCGGGCCGGTGATACGGGCGAGGTTGACGCCCGCGGACTGCAGCGGCACCGCGCTGGCCATGTCCTCCATCGGCACGACGTTGGCGATGAGGGCATAGCTGGTGGGGGACAGGACGGTGGCGACGCATCCGGCCAGGAAGCTCAGGCCCATCAACGCCGGCAGGGATGTGGCCGCCAGCGCGGCCAGCAGGGTGGCCGTGACGGCCAGGGCCGTCGCGGCGACCTGGACGAGGATGATCAGTCTGCGCCTGTCCCGGCTGTCGGCGAACATTCCGGCCGGCAGGGAGAACAGCAGGAACGGCGCGAGGCTGCAGAAGTAGAGCAGGCCCAGGGCGAGGGGGTCGTTGCTGGTGCGATGGGCGACCTCCCACTGGAACGCGATCGTCGAGAACCAGTACCCGAGCTGGCCGAGGATGACCAGTGCCCACAGTTTGCGAAATGGCGGGTGTCGCAGCGCCCGGAACATCGCTCGGCCGGCCCGTCAGGACGCGGCGGGCGCGGCCCAGCGCGGTGCCCGCTTCCCGGCGAAGGCCGCCATGCCCTCGACGACGTCCGGCCCGGCGAGCAGGCGGTCCGTCGCCTCCCGGGCCCGGGCCCGCAGCGTGGCCCGGTCGGTCTCGATCGACCGGTACATCAGATCCTTGGTGGTGCGCACGGCCGCCGGTGAGTGCTCGGCGATCCGCTCGGCGAGCGCCACCGTCGTCGTCAGGACCTCCGGCCCCGGCACCACCCGGTTGACCAGGCCCAGCTCGTACGCCCGGGAAGCGGTGAGCCTGTCGCCGGTCAGCCCGACCTCCAGCGCCACCGCCAAGGGGAGCCGCTGCGGCAGGTCGGTCCCGCCCTCGGTGGCGGCGATGCCCAGGCTGACCTCGGGCAGTGCGAAGTACGCGTGCTCGGCGGCCACCCGCAGGTCGCAGGCCAACGCCAGCTCGAACCCGCCGCCGAGCGCCGGCCCGTTGATCGCCGCGAGCACCGGGAGCGGGTACCCGTCGCGCAGGAGGTGGAGCGGACTCGCGGCGGGGTCCGGCATCCCGGCCTCCGCCACCGCCTTCAGGTCCAGCCCGGCACTGAACGCCCGCTCGCCCGTCGCGGTCAGCACGACGGCGCGCACCTCCCGGTCGGCGGCGGCGTCGCGCAGGCCGCTGCTCAAGGCGTTGAGGGTGGCGTGGTCGAGACTGTTGCGCCGCTCGGGCCGGTCGATGGTGAGCAGCATGACCCGGCCGCGGTGTTCCCGGTGTACCGGCATCAGGCGGCACCGGCCGGTTCAAGGGTGACCGACCGCTCCGCCTGCGCGAAGAAGACGGCGGGATAGAGGATGCCGAATCGCATGCATCAATCTACCAAGCGCTTGCTTGCTCCTCAACCCCGTGGCGGCGACCCTGCTTGTCGGCAGCGTCACGCTTGCGCGTGTGTCAGGCCGTATTTGTCGGCCCACGCCCGTTTCAGGTCCTCCTCACTCCAGTGCCCGAACGTGTAGGCGGGGGAGTCCACCGGCAGCGCCCGTTCGACCCGGATCAGCACCGCCTCGTGACACGGATAGCCTGGGCCGTGGGTGTCCAGGACCCACTGGCGGGACGATGCGTACACGGGGTCGCCCTCGCCGCGCAGCTCGGCGTGTCCCCGGAAGCGATAGCCACGCCTGAGCAGGAAGTCGACCACGTTCACCTCGAGCCGGGGATCGCGGCGCAGGTTCGCCACCGTCGTGGGCGAGGCCATGTTCATGAACACCAGATGGTCGTCGTCGTGGACGCGCAGGGAACCTTTCGGGGAGAGGTTCGGGAAGCCGTCCTCGCAGACCGTCGCCACGAACGCGAGCCTCGCGCTGTCGATGATCCTCCGCATGTCCGCCGTGATGATGCCCATCGCTCCCCAGCCCTTCGTGCCGCGCCTGCGTGTTCGCACCGCGCTACCCACTCGGCCGACCGGGTCGCGGGCGCGCCGGGTCTTTCGCGGATTTCGCCCCTGCTCACCTGGCGCGCGTGAGCGCGGCCGCGGGCTGAGCGGCGTGGCCGATCAGCCCGCGTGAAAGCCGGTCACCTACACAATCGGAGACCCCGGGAAGACCTTGCACGCGGCAGGCTTGCCGGAGGTGAGGATGTGCCCCTCCACCGCGATCTTCCCGGACGGCGGCACGAGGTCGGGATACTCCGAGCCGCCGCCGATGATCTTGTTCGCGGCGTCGTAGCAGGCGGCTGCGGGAAACGCCACAAGGAATTATTTCGGCCGTATTGCGACACAAAAGCGCTCATGGAGTTCATGCGTTTCGCCGCCGACGCCGGTCAGGAGTACTGCGGCAGGTCGATGCTCGTGGCGAACTTGTCGGTCGCCTTGAGCAGCTGGCGCAGCATCCATGGGGAGCGGAACATCCAGTTGCGCATCGCCATGCGCGCGCGGTTGCCCGGGGCCAGGAATGGGCCCGCTTTGCCCTTGCGGGAGATGCTCGCGTAGCCGCGGAACACCGAATCGTAGCGGGCGAACGCGGTGCGGTGGTCGCCGCCCGCCGCGTGCAGCTCGCCCGCGAGGACGTACGCGCCGACGACCGCCAGGCCGGTGCCGAAGCCGCCGAGGGTGTTGCCGTATGCCGAGTCGCCGAGGAGGGCGACGCGGCCCTTGGCGTAGGCGGGGACCTCGGCGCGGCTGATCGAGTCGAGGTACACGTCGGTGGCGTCGTCCAGGCGGGCCAGCAGCTCCGGCACGCGCCACTTCGCCCCGCGGTACGCCTTGCGGAGCACGTCCTTCTGGGACTGCGGGTCGTAGCGGTCGTACTGCAGCTCCGGCGACGCGAAGACGAAGAACGCGGGCGCCTTCGGACCGCCGAGCGCGACCATGCGGCCCGGCTCGTTGTACATCACCGGGTCGCCGTCGGCTCCGAGCTCGACCAGGGCGTAGTAGTGCCCGAGGTGCCGCACGAAGTCGCGCTCCGGGCCGAAGGCGAGCCGCCGGACGTTGGAGTGGATGCCGTCGGCGCCGATGACGAGGTCGTAGGTGCGCGGGGCGGCGCCGGCGAAGGTGACGTGCACGCCGCCGGGAGTGTCGGTCAGCGACGTGACGGTGTCGCCGAAGAGGTACTCGCAGTCGCCCGCGGTCCGCTCGTACAGCAGCCGGGACAGCTCGCCCCGCCGGATCTCGATCTCGCCGCCGGTGAACTCGCCGGGGATGACGGCGAGCGGGCGCCCGGCCGCGTCGACGATGGTCTGATCCTGCCCGCCGGTCTGCAGCGCGCGGATGTCGTCGAGGATGCCCATGCGGGTCAGCACCGTACGGTGGGTCTCGCCCTTGAAGTCGACGGCCTGACCGCCGGTGCGCAGCCCGGGCGCGCGCTCGACGACGGTGACGGTGCAGCCGTACCGGGCCAGCCAGTGGGCGAGAGCGGGGCCGGCGATGCTCGCGCCGGAGATGAGGACCGTGGTGTTCTTCATGCCGATACGGTCGCGGGGACCGCTGACGGTTCACGACCGATCGGCTGACAGCCCTGTCAGTCCGGCCGAGTAGGCGGCGGCGAAGGCGTCCGGGCCCACCAGTTCGCGGGCGGCCGCGGCGGCCCGGGCGACGTCGGGGTCCCCGGCCACGGCGGTCCCGCGAAGCCCGGCGGCGACGCCGAGCAGGCGGGCGGCCTCCGCACCGTCGCCGCCGAGCGCGACCGTCCCGGCCCGCCCCTCGATGGCGTCGGCGAGGC
>NZ_BAAARV010000045.1:514-15901 GCF_039532525.1 Dactylosporangium salmoneum | reverse complement strand
TAATAATCATTTGGCACTGGCTTAACAAGCACCCTGTTGAGTTCTCAAACAACCAACACACACCGCCGAACCTCACCGTTACCGGCTCAGCCCGCCCGGGGCGTTTCGTTCTTATCTAGTCTAGCAGGCCCGTTTTGCGGTGTCAAGTTCGCGTTTGCGAACTATGTCCCGTTTGCGGACACGTGACAACTCTTCCGGTTACCCGGTCGAGTGTCGTAGGGTATCGGCAGGACGTCCGCTGCGGCTCGCTTCCGCGACCCGCTTGCCTCGTCCGTGTTCCCTGCCGGTCGTCTACCTTACCCGCTTCGCGCCTGGCGTCCAAATCGCGTTCGCCGAACGTTTCTGCGGGCACGATCACTCGCCGGTCACCCGGTTTGATGATCGCTTTGGTTGCGACAGGCCGTCCGCCGCGGCGCGTCTTGCGCTCCGCTATGTCGTCCGTTTCCCTGCCGGTCATCTACGTTACCCGGCTTTGGGATCACCACCAAATCGATCACTCTCTTTGGTGATGACGACCGCGCCGGGCGCCGTAGCGAGGGTCCAAGCTACAGCGCGCCCGGCGGGACCGCCAAATCACCCGGCGACGAACTCGACCCCGGCGAACGTGCGCTTGCCCTTGCGTAGCACCAGCAGGCCGCCCGCCAGCGCACGCTCGGCCGGCACGACCTCCTCGGCGTCGCCGACCCGCTCGTTGTTCACGTACGCGCCGCCTTCGGCCACCGTCCGCCGCGCCTCGTTGCGGCTGGAGGCGAGGCCCGCCGCGATGAACAGGTCGGCGACCGTGGAGCCGGCCGGGGCGGAGACGAGACCGGCCTCGCTCAGCGCCGCGCGAAGGGTCGACGCCGTGAGCTCGCCGAGCGAACCCCGCCCGAACAGGGCCTGGCTCGCCGCGATCACCTGCGCCGTCTCCTCCGCCCCGTGCACGATCTTGGTCATCTCCTCGGCGAGGCGCCGCTGCCCGATCCGCGCCGAAGGCCGCTCCGCGCTCTCCTTCTCGATCTCCTCGATCTCCTCGCGCTCGAGGAAGGTGAGCTTGCGCAACAGCCCGCCGACCAGCGCGTCCTCGAGGTTCACGAAGTACTGGTACAGCGCGTATGGGCTGGTCATCTCCGCGTCCATCCACAGGCTCCCGCCGCCGGTGGACTTGCCGAGCTTCTCCCCGGCGGAGTTCACCAGTAGTGGCGTGGCCAGGAGATGTACCGAAACACCTTCCACGCGATGAATCAGGTCGGTGCCGGCCGTGAGGTTGCCCCACTGGTCGCTGCCGCCGGTCTGCAGCTTGCAGCCGTAGCGCCGGTAGAGCTCCAGGAAGTCCATCCCCTGCAGGATCTGGTAGCTGAACTCCGTGTAGCTGATGCCGGCGTCAGAGTTCAGCCGCGCGCTCACCGCGTCCTTGGTCAGCATCTTGTTGACCCGGAAGTGCTTGCCGATCTCGCGCAGGAAGTCGATCGCCGACATCGGCGCGGTCCAGTCGTAGTTGTTCACGATCTGCGCCGCGTTGCTGCCGGAGAAGTCGAGGTACGGCTCGATGTGCCGCTTGATCCGCTCGACCCACTCCGCGACCGTGTCCGCCGAGTTCAGCTGCCGCTCGGCCGAGGGCCGCGGGTCGCCGATCAGCCCCGTCGCGCCGCCGACCAGGGCGAGCGGGCGGTGCCCGGCCAGCTGCAGCCGCCGGACGGTGAGCACCTGCAGGAGGTTACCGATGTGCAGGCTGGGAGCCGTGGGGTCGAAGCCGCAGTAATAGGTGATCGGCCCCTTCGCCATCTCCGCGCGGAGTTCGTCGAGGTCGGTCGAGAGCGCGATGAGGCCGCGCCACTGCAGGTCTTCGAGGACATCGGTCATGGCGCCGATTCTTCCACTCACCCCCGGCCAGCCCCCACCGCGTTACGGTCCCCGCGGGTGACCGGGTTTTGTCATACCCGGCCGTTAGGGTTGGGTCATGGCAGTCGTGAAGATCAACGCGATCGAGGTCCCAGAGGGCGCCGGCCCTGAGTTGGAGCGCCGTTTCGGCGCCCGGCACGGCGCGGTCGAGGACGCACCCGGCTTCCTCGGCTTCGAGCTCCTCCGCCCGACCGCCGGCGAGACGCGATACTTCGTCTACACCAAGTGGGAATCCGAGGAGCACTTCCAGGCGTGGGCCAACGGCCCCGCCCGCGAGGCCCACTCCGGCGAGCGCGCCAAGCCCGTCGCGACCGGCTCCAGCCTGCTGGAGTTCGAGGTCGTCCAGCGCGCGGACCCGCGGCCCTGACATGGCCCGGTTCGTCCTCTTCCCCGGCCGGCACCACCTCCTGACCCGCTTCCAGGCGGTCTACCTGCGCGGTCTGGTCGAGGACGGCGCAGGTGAGGACCTGCACACCGCGACCACGATCGTGTGGGCGGTGACCAGTGCCAACCACCAGAACACCAAGCGCAACCCGCTCCCCTACGACCGCCGGGAGGCGGCCATCGAGCGGTTCAGCGTCGAGGAGGGCCTCCGCTCCCTGGTCGTCCCCGTCTTCGACGCGGCGCACACCGACCGGTTCGCCGAGGTGACGCTCAAGAGCGTGGAGTCGGTCCTCGGCCACCACCTCACCCCGGCCGACACGGTGGTCGCCTGCTCCACGCCCGAGGTCGCCACGCTCTATTCGGCCCTGGGCTTCTCCATCGCCCTCGTCGAGGCCGACCCGGACTTCGCCCCGCCGAGCGCCCCGGAACTCGCCTCGCCGAGCGCCCCGGCGTCTCGCCCAGCGGACGCCCGGACGGCCGACGCCAGGGGCGACGGCAAGACCGCCGCCGGCCACGACGCCCGGACGGCCAGCGCGAGCAGTCCCGGAGGCCACGGCGAGACCGCCGCCAGCCACGACGCCCGGACGGCCGGCGCGAGCAGTCCCGGAGGCCACGGCGAGACCGCCGCCAGCCACGACGCCCGGCGGGCCGGCGCGAGCGCAGGCGACGGCGACACCGCCGCTGGCCACAGGGACGCCGGCTCACCTCCCTTTCGGCCGTGGGACGTGCTCCTGCGCCTGGCCGCCGGCGATCCGGCCTGGCGGGAGCTGGCCCACCCGGCGACCGTGGACGTGTACGACCGCTATCGGCTCGACGAGCAGGTCGCGATGGTGGTCAACGACCCGGTCGTCGGCGAGGAGGGCGGGCTCACCACGACCCGCGACTACCGCACCTACGCGGAGGCGTTCGAGGCGAGCGCCGAGCGCAAGTGGCAGACGGTCCGCAGCCACGTGCGCCCCGGCCGGATCGTCGACGTCGGCTGCGGCGCCGGCGCGGTGCTCGCCCTGGCCGACCGCGAGCCGGCCCTGCGCGAGAGCGACCTGATCGGCGTCGAGGTCGCCCGCCACCTCTACGAGGAGTGCGTGCACCGCAAGGCCCAGGGCTGGTTCAGCAACCCCAACGTCTACTTCTACTGCCGCAACGTGCTGGGCGGGGCCGTCTTCCCGCCCCGCTCGATCGACACGACCCTGACCTTCGCCCTGACCCACGAGATCTGGTCGTACGGCGACCGCATGGCCTCCCTGCGCGCCTTCGCGCGGGCCATCTACGACCAGACCGTCCCCGGCGGCGTCTGGATCAACTCCGACGTCTGCGGCCCCGACGACCGGCTCCGCCGCGTTCGGCTCACCCTGCAGGGTGCCCCGCCCACGCCCGGCGCGACGACTGCCGGTGGCCCGGCGGTGCCGTCGCTGGACGGGCTCGAGCGGGACGAGATCGCCGCCCTGGTCGCCGGGCTGCCCACCCGGGCCCGCCTCGACCGGTTCGCCGCGGACTTCCACTTTCCCTTGGACTACAAGGACCTGGCCGAGCCGGGCAACCCCGGAGCCGTCGAGATCGCGCTCGGCGACGCCATGGAGTTCCTCACCCACAAGGACTATCCGGACAACTGGCTGTCGGAGGCGCACGAGCAGTTCTGCGGCCTGGAGTTCGCCGACTGGAAGTCCCTGCTGACCGACGTCGGCTTCGAGGTCGACCCGGCCTCACACTCGTGGCGCAACGACTGGATCGTGGACAACCGCATCCGGCCGTACGCGGAGCTGTCCACACTGGACGGTGTACCGCTCGCCTGGCCCGACACACACGTCCTGCTGATCGCCCGCCGACCGCTCAACACCTGACGAGGAGACGACGTTGAAGGCGTTGCAGTATTCCGAGTACGGGCCGTCGAGCGTCCTGCGGGTGGTCGAGCTGCCCGAGCCGCAGGCCTCGGCCGGCCAGATCCGCGTCGCGGTGCGGGCCGTGGGCGTCAACCCGTACGACTGGAAGGTGCGCAGCGGGGCCTTCGGCGACACCACCCCGAGCCGGCTGCCGGTGGTGCCGCACTCCGACGTCGCCGGAGTGGTCGACGCCGTCGGCGAGGGGGTCGAGGGCGTCGCGGTCGGCGACGAGGTCTTCGGGGTGGCCGTCGGCGGCGCGGCGGCCGACCTGGCGGTGCTGCGCTTCTGGGCGCCGAAGCCGGAGGGCATGCCGTTCGCCGAGGCGGCCGGCCTGCCCAACGTGGTCGAGACGGCCGGCCGCGCGCTCGACCTGCTCGCCGTGGAGAAGGGCCGGACCCTGCTGGTCAACGGCGCCGCCGGCGGCGTCGGCATCGCCGCCGTCCAGCTCGCGGTCGCCCGCGGTGTCACGGTCATCGGCACCGCCAGCGAGCGCAACCACGACTTCCTCCGCGGGCTGGGCGCCATCCCGGTGACCTACGGCCCCGGCCTGCCCGACCGCGTCCGCGCCATCGCCCCGGCCGGCATCGACGCGGCCCTGGACACTGCGGGCCGCGGCGCCGTCGCCGAGCTCGTGACGCTGACCCCCACCCCGGCCGACGTGGTGAGCATCGCCGACTTCGACGCCCCCCGCCACGGCGCCCGCGTGACGGACGGCTCCGAGGGGCGGGCATGGCCGACCCTGCTGGAGGCCGCCACGCTGTACGCCGAGGGCCGCTTCACGATGCCGGTCGAGCGCACCTTCCCGCTGGCCGAGGCCGCCGCCGCCCACGACCTGAGCGAGTCCGGCCACGTGCGGGGCAAGATCATCCTCACCGTCTGACCCAAGGACCGCGGCACGGCACCCGCGCAGGGTGACCGCGGACGCCAGGTCAGGGGTCGAGCAGGACGACCGGGGCCGCCAGGTCAGGGGTCGAGCAGGACGACCGGGGCCGGGACGGCGCGCTTGCACTCGCGGTTGTCGCCCGACGAGCGGCCGAGCAGGTGCCGGCCGGCCCAGGGCAGCATGTGACGGCGCACCCAGGCGAGCTCGGCGGCGATGACCTGGTGGCGGCGGCGCACGGCCGGCGGTGGGAGCCCCGCGGCCCAGGAGTCGTCGAAGCCCGGGAGGCCCAGGGTGTACGCGAGCGCGGCGCCGATGCGTTCATGGCCCGCGCTGTTGGCGTGCAGGCGGTCGTCGCCCCAGAGGCGGGGGTCGGAGGCGACCGGGTACGCGCCCAGGTCGAGCAGGACCGCGCCGCTGTCCGCGGTGACCTTGCGGATCTCGTCGTTCAGGGCGAGCACCCGGCCCCGCAGCGGGCGGGCGATCGGCATGACCGGGGCGGGGTCGGGCAGGGTGAACGTGAGGACGGTCGCGCCCTGGGCCACCAGCGCGTGCTGCATCGCGTGGATGTCGCGGGCCACGGCGGCCAGGTCGAAGGACGTGCGCATGATGTCGTTCATGCCGGCGACCACCGTGGCGAGGTCGGGGCGCAGGTCGAGCGCCGGCTGCAGCTGCTCCGCCCGGATGCGGGCCGTGGTCCGGCCGCGGATGGCCAGGTTGGCGTACTCGAGAGCGGCGGACCCACCGTCGGCCTGAGCGCGGGCGACGTGCTCGGCGAAGCGGTCCGCCCAGCCGCGGTAGCCGCCGCGGCCGTCCGGGTCGTCCATGCCCTCCGTGGTGCTGTCGCCGATCGCGACGTAGCGGCGGTACGTGCGCGGGATCATGCTTCGCGCAGCGCGTAGGCCGCGCGGGCCGACTCGACGGCGGGAAGGTGCTGCTCCGCCCAGGCGCGGCAGGCCTCCATGGCCGGGAACAGGGTGCGGCCGAGGTCGGTGATGGCGTACTCGACGTGGGGTGGGATTCCGGGGTACGACGTCCGCGTGATCATGCCGTCGCGCTCCAGGGCGCGCAGGGTCTCGGTGAGGACCTTGGCGGAGACGCGGCGCAGCGGGACGCGCAGCTCGCTGAAGCGGCGAGGACCGTCGGCCAGGCACACCAGCACCATGCCCGCCCACTTGTCGCCGATCTGGAACGGCACCACGGACGACGGACAGGCCGGATCGAAGAGGTCCTGCGGAAGGGGGTCCAGCATCGGCTTACCGTAGCGCGGCCCTCGGTTACGTTGCAGTTACCGGGGCCTCCCGTTCTACCGTCCGCGGCATGACGAATGTTGTGGTGTTCGGAGCGGGTGGACGGGCCGGCCGGGCGGTGCTGGCCGAGGCCGAGCGACGCGGGATCGACGCGACCCCGGTGGTCCGCGATCCGGCGAGACATCCTGACGTCGCCGGGGCGGTTCCCGGCGACGCCACCAGCGCCGCGGACGTCGAGCGGGTCGCCCGCGGGCACGACGCGGCGATCGTGGCGGTCTACGCCGCCGAGCTGGACACGGCCGCGTACGGGCCGGCGATGCGGGCGCTGCTCGAGGGGTTGGAGCGGGCGGCGGTACCGCGCCTGCTGCTCGTCGGCGTCGCCACGACGCTGCCCGGTGAGCACGGCGTCCCGGTCTTCGAGGAGCCGGAGTTCCCGGCCGATTGGCGGCCGTTCTCCCGGGCCCGCGCCGACGAGCTGGACGTGCTCGAGCGGTACGCGGGCCCGGTCGACTGGGTGCTGCTCACGCCCCCGATGGAGCTGGTCGAGAAGCCGGGCGATACGCGGTACGAAATCCGGAACTTCGGAGGTCCGCTGACCTATGCCGCCCTGGCCTGCGCCCTCCTGGACGAGGCCGCCGAAGGCCGGCACCACCGCCGGCAGATCGGCGTCTCGGGAACCTAGACAGAGCGCTGGTAGGACCGGAAGGTTCGGGCGGACAACAGCACCAGCGCCGCCGCCAAGGCCAGCAGCAGGCCGCCGGAGGACAGCGTGCGGGGCCAGTCGTACGTGCCCAGCAGCGCCGACCGGCAGACCTCCAGGGCCCAGTTCACCGGGTTGCCGCGCGCGATCGTCCGCATCCACGACGGCATCAGTCCGGGGGCCACGAACGCCGAGGACAGGAAGGTCAGGGGCAGCAACAGCAGCGTGTTCATGCCGATGATGGACTCGCGCTGCCGCACCAACATGCCGGCCGTGTTCGACAGGGCGCTGAACACGACCGCCAGCAGGGCCGAGGCGGCGAGGAGCAGGAGCACGCCGCCGAGGGGGTACCGGGCGCCGGCGGCCAGGCCGAGCAGCACGATGATGATCGACTGCACGGTCACGCTCAGCGTCGTCTCGATGACCACCGCGTCGAGGATCGCGCCGCGGCGGGCCGGGGTGGTGAGGAAGCGGTTCATCGTGCCGCGGTCGATCTCCTCCAGCACGCCCATGCCCGACCACATGCTGGACGACACGGCGCTCATCACCACGACGCCGGGGACGAGGTAGGCGAGGTAGCTGCCGCCGCCGAAGCCGGGAAGGTCCACGATCTTGCGGAAGAGGTTGCCGAAGAGGAAGAGCCAGATCGCGGGCTGGATGATCGTGAAGACCAGGAACGCGGGCTGCTGGATGAAGACCTTCAGCCGCCGTCCGGTCAGATACGCGAGGCTCACGCCGTCACCTCCGCTTCGCTCCGGTGCCGGCGAGAGCCGAGGCTGCGTCCATTGATCGCGGCCCCTCCGCTTCGCTCCGGACCGCTCATGCGGCCACCTCCATCCGGCGGCCGGCGTGCTTGAGGTACACGTCGTCGAGGCTCGGGCGGGCGACGGTGACCGTGGCGACCCTGATCCCGGCGGCCTCCAGCGCGGCGAGGGCGGCGGGCGCGGCGGCCGCCCCGTCGTCGGCCCGGGCGGAGAGGCGGTTGCCGTCCAGCGTGACCTCGCGCATGCCGGGGAGCCCGGACAGCGCCGTCCGGGCCTTCGGCCCTTCCAGAGATTCCAGGACTTCGATGTGTACGGCGTCCCCGCGCAACTCCCCCTTGAGCCGGTCGGGCGTCCCCTCGGCCACGACCCGCCCGCCGTCGACGATGACGAGCCGGTCGGCGAGGCGGTCGGCCTCGTCGAGGTAGTGGGTGGTGAGCAGGATGGTCATGCCGTCCAGGCCGCGGATCTCCCGCCACAGCGCCGCCCGCCCCTCGGGGTCCAGGCCGGTGGTCGGCTCGTCGAGGAAGAGCACGGTGGGACGGTGGACGAGCCCCATGGCCACGTCGAGGCGCCGCTGCATGCCGCCGGACCATTCGCGGGTACGGCGCCCCGCCGCCTCGGCCAGGTCGAAGCGCTCGAGCAGTTCGTCGACCCGCCGGCGCAGGGCGGCGCCGCGCAGGCCGAAGAGGTGGCCCTGCAGGGTGAGGTTCTCCCGGCCGGTGGCGGCCGGGTCGAGGCCCGAGCGCTGGGCCACCACGCCGATGGCGGCCCGCACGCGGCCCGGCTCGCGGGCGACGTCGTGGCCCACGACCTCGGCCCGGCCCGAGTCGGCCCGGGCGAGCGTGGTGAGGATCTTGACGGTGGTCGACTTGCCGGCGCCGTTGGGGCCGAGCAGGCCGAGGATCTCGCCGGGCTCGACGCTCAGCGAGAGGTGGTCGAGGGCGCGCACGCCCTTGGGATACGACTTGACGAGGTCGCGTGCCAGCACGGCAGCGGTCATGACGGGTTCTCCGGTCGGATCGGACCGGGCCCGCGGGTTCGCTATCCTGGTGTTCGTTGCAGACACCGAGGCCGGACCCGTTCCCGCGGGATCGGTCGAGGTCGTTGCCGGGCCGTGGTGTTCCCGCACCGCGGCCCGGCGCTTCTATTGGTGCTCTTCGTGGTACTGCCGCCACATCTGCATTCCGGAGAGCTCCCCGGACTCGATCTCGGCGACGAGTCCCCGCAGCCAGTCCGCCTCGGCGCGCAGCAGCGCCAGCCCGTACTCGGCCTCGATGATGAACAGCCGGGGGACCTTCTCGGCGGACGCGGCGAGACTGGCCTCCTCGGCCGCGATCTGGTGGACGAGCACGTCCAGCCGCTTGCGCAGCAGGTAGGCGGCCTCGTCGGGCGGCAGGATGCCGAGCACGGAGAGGCCGGAACGCAGGCGCGGGTACTCCCGCTCCGGCGCGGCCACGATCTCCCGCAGCCAGTCGACGGTCTCCTCGCGGCCGGCGTCGGTGATCTGGTACACGGTCCGCTCGGGGCGCCGGCCTTCCCGGGCCGTGTGCGCCGCCTCGACGAGGCCGTGCTTCTCGAGGTTCTGCACCACGGTGTAGAGCGAACCCCACTGGATCTTGACGTCCTGCTCCTTGCCGCGGCCCCGCATCTCCGCCGCGATCTCGTAGGGGTGCATGGGGCGCTCGTACAGCGTCGCGAGCACGTGCAGCCCGAGCAGGTTGCCGACCCGGCGGCGCTTCGCCATCACCCCGTACACCTCCCCCGCCTACTCGCATGCGTGTACTCGCAGACGAGTATAGGAGAATACTCGTCCACGAGTAAAGCGAGGACACGAGTAAGGCGAGGACGCGAGTAAGGCGAAGGGCTAGAAGGCGGAGGGCTAGAAGGCGGAGGCGAAGGCTTCGAAGCGCTCGGCGACGCCGGTCAGGTCCTCCCGCTCCGGCTCCGTGCTGGTCTCCTCACCCACGGTGGTGGAGACCCGCCAGCGGCGCTGGGCCGGCACGAAGGCGACCTTGATGGAGGAGCCGTCCTCCCGCCACAGCTCGGCCACGGTGTTGTCCTCGTCCAGGCGGCCGATGAAGTCGCGGATGTCGTCCCCGGTCGGGTGGTGGGCCAGGGAGCCGTCCTCGGTCGTCATGCGCGGCACCGGCACGCGCAGCAGCCGCCGCGGCTGCCACAGCGCGGCCGGCTGGTGGCGGCCCGGCCGCTGGAAGCACAGCAGCTCACACTCGTCGGCGAGCTTGTGGATGAAGTCCAGCGCCTCCGTGGGCGCGTCGCCGCGCAGGGTGAGCAGGACGTGGGTGGGCTCGCCGGCGACCGGCTCCGCCCACAGCCCGGCGTCGACGCCGGCGCGCACCTCGCGTTCGAACCGCTCCACGCCGCGATCGACGACAGCCCATGCCGCATCGCCCCGCCGCAGTGCCTCGAAACGGTCGACGCCCTGGTCAACCGTGATCGGCCGGGCCTCGTACCAGATACCAACCTCGATCAACTCCGCCATGGGAGTCCACCGTACGGAACCGGCAGAAACCGGCGCAACTGAGCCACGCAGTGTGCCGACTCCGTCACCCCTGCGTCGTTTCACCCACGGTGTCCGGTCGTCTCCGATATCTTGTGCGCCGTCACCGACTCGACCAGCCCGCCGGCCTCGTGCGCGGTGAGGATCAATGGGCCGCCGATGTCGTCGGGCAGGTCGAGCGAGATGACGGTCAGTGGCAGCAGCGCGACCCGGCCCCAGTCGGTGAGGCGCCCGGCCGGCGCGGCGCGCACGGCGGCGATGTCCCGCCACAGCACGACGACCGGCGGGTGGCGGCTGGGCGCCGGGCGGCGCAGCCGGAGCGTGAGCCCGCCCGGGCCGGCCTCGGCATACACCGGCACACCGCCGCCGAACAGCAGCGCGAAACCGGCGCCGAGCTCCCAGATCAACGCGGCGCGGTGCAGCGGGACGTGGCAGAGCCAGCGCTCGGCGCCGCTCGCGAGCAAAGCGCGCTGACGCCGCCGCGCCCACCACTGGGCGAGGAAGAGGGGTCCGATCGCGGCCGCGGCGAGGCCTGCGAAGGCCAGCCCGGCCCACCACCGCCCGAGCAGCGGCAGCCCGACCGGAACCGCGGCGGCGAGGAACAACCACCAGCCGCGCCCCCGCACAGCTCCAGGCTACGTTGACGGCCGGACGTCCCAGCGGGCGTCGGCCCCGCGCGAGCGACGCCCCGAGCACGTGTTTGTCTCCGGCCGCCCCGGGCGGTCACGATGAGGCATGCGCAGTGCGATCTACCCCCGGCTCCTGCTGCTGGCCACGTCCGCCGTCGTCGCGCTCGGCCTCGCGGCCTGCGGCGACCCGGCCGGGACCCCGGCCGCGGACAGCAACTTCGCATCGGGGCCACCGGCCTCGGCCGGCTCCGGCTCCGCCTCGGCGCCGGCCGACGCGGGCCTGGGCACGGCGGCGACGCCGTCGGCCACGGCGGTGCCCGTGCCGGCCGGGGTCACCGCCGGGATCGTGATCTACGACCGGCAGGCCGGGCAGTACGTGCTGCAGCAGAAGGGCAGCTGGCGCTTCCGGTCGGCGTCGCTGGTGAAGCTGCTCATCGCGCTCGACTACTTCTGGGACAAGGGGCCGTCGTACTCCGTGCCGCCCGCCGACCAGCCGAAGCTGGAGATCATGCTGCGCTCCAGCGACGACGC
This sequence comes from Dactylosporangium salmoneum, assembly GCF_039532525.1. Classification (NCBI taxonomy): domain Bacteria; kingdom Bacillati; phylum Actinomycetota; class Actinomycetes; order Micromonosporales; family Micromonosporaceae; genus Dactylosporangium; species Dactylosporangium salmoneum. The sequence goes on along the minus strand of NZ_BAAARV010000045.1, from coordinate 4,487 downwards.
GGCCGCGACCGCCTTCTGGAAGGCCGACGGCCAGGGCGACATCGTGACCCGCATGGTGCAGCGGCTCGGGCTGCAGGACACCGCGCCGCCGCCCGTCAGCCAGCCGGGGTACTGGGGCTACACGGCCGTCAGCGCCGCCGATCTGGTCCGGGTGTACCAGTACATCCTGGACAAGGCCCCGGAGCCGGTCCGCGAGTTCGTCATCGACAACCTGCACCAGACGACGAAGTGCGGGACGGACCACTACGACCAGTCGTTCGGCATCCCCAGCACGTTCAAGCAGCCGCGCGCGGCCAAGCAGGGATGGTCGGGCTTCGGCGACGACCCCGCCACGCCCTGTGTCGCGGGCGCGGACCTGGCGTCGGCGGCCAAGCCCGCCTTCGTCCCCGCGGCCTCGCCCAACAAGCCCGACATGGTGGGCGAGGTGCTGCACACCACGGGCACCGTCGGCGAGGACGACCGGTACATCGTCGCCGTGCTGACGGTGCACCCGGACGGCACGCAGTTCGCCAAGGCCGCCGCCGCCGTCACCAAGCTCACCAAGGCGCTGCCGTTGCCCGCGTCAACGAAGCTGTGAATCCCGCAGTACCACTGGAAGATCGAACTGCGGGAACAGCGCGGCGTCGAAGGTGGTGAACTCGGCGACCCGCCCGGCGTCCATCCTGATCACGTCGAGCTTGAACGCCCGGAACTCGCTGTCGCCGGGCGCGCGCAGGTAGCTGGCGGCGGCCGGGGTGCGGTTGGCCGCGGTCGGCACGAGGCGCCACTCCCCCATCCCGTCGAACGCCCGGTGCAGCAGCGGGAGGAACTCGGCCAGCCCGCGGTACTCCATCGGCAGCGGCGGCATGGTGACCCGCACGTCCTCGCGCAGCAGGGCGACCGTCGCGCCGACGTCGGCGCTGTCGTGCGCGGCGATGAGCCGGGCCAGCAGCTCCCGCTCCTCGCCGGTGGGCGCGCTCGGCATGCGGTCCCGCTCCGGGGCCGACTTGAGCGTCGCCCGGGCCCGCTGCAGGGCGCTGTTGGCCGCCGGGACGGTCAGCTCCAGCGCCTCGGCGGTCTCCGCGGCCGACCAGTCCAGCACGTCGCGCAGCAGCAGCACCGCGCGCTGGCGGGCCGGCAGCAGCTGGATCGTGGTGAGGTAGGCCAGCTCGATCGTCTCCCGCGCCACCACCACGGCGTCGGGCTCGTCCTCGGCCGGCGCGACCTGGTCGAGGAGCTGGTCGGGATAGGGCTGCAGCCAGGAGACCTCGGCGCCGGCGGCGGGCGGGCGGCGATTGCTGCGGCGGATGGCGTCCAGGCAGGCGTTGGTGGCGATGCGGTACAGCCACGCGCGCGCATTCGTCCCGGGCTCGAAGTCGTCGTGGTGCCGCCACGCGCGCAGGAACGTCTCCTGCACCGCGTCGTCGGCGTCGGCGAACGAGGCGAGCATGCGGTAGCAGTGCACGTGCAGCTCCCGCCGGTGCCGGTCGAACAGCTCCTGGAAGTCCACGGCCCCAACGTACCGAGTCGTGTAGAGATGAGCCGGGCGGCTCCGACCACCTGGTGAACCGCGACCCGAACGAGGAGCTGAGGATGAAGTACCTGCTGCTGATCAACATGAACCCCGACGTGTGGGCGACCCTGACCCAGGCCGACATCGACGAGGTGATGGCCGGGCACGAGACGTTCATCAAGACCATCACCGAGAGCGGCGAGATGATCCGCACCGACGCGCTCGGGCCGGTCGAGGAGAGCGCCGTGGTGCGGGTGCGGTCCGGCGCGCAGACGGTGACCGACGGGCCGTACGTCGAGGCGAAGGAGTTCCTGGCCGGCTTCTACTTCGTCGAGACGGCGACGAAGGAGCGGGCACTGGAGCTGGCGGCCATGATCCCCGACGCCAAGTGGAACGCGATCGAGGTACGCCCGATCATCCACACACAGGAGGCGTAACCCTGCGTGCCCATGGGATGGCCGATCCGTCACCGACCGGATCGGTCATCCCGGTTCTGTCGGTGGGAGTCCGTAGGATAGCCGCCGTGGATAGCGGGATGAGTTCGCTCGATGTGTTACGCCGGGTGTTCGGCTACGACGAGTTTCGGGGCAGCCAGGGCGAGATCATCGAGCACGTGATCGGCGGCGGCGACGCCCTGGTCCTCATGCCCACCGGCGGCGGCAAGTCGCTGTGCTACCAGATCCCGGCGATCGTGCGGCCGGGCACCGCGGTCGTCATCTCGCCGCTCATCGCGCTCATGCAGAACCAGGTCGACACCCTGCGCGAGCTGGGGGTGCAGGCGGGGTTCATCAACTCCACGCTCGACTACGACATGCGCCGCACGGTCGAGGCGCAGTTCGCCGGCGGGGAGCTCGACCTGCTGTATCTGGCCCCGGAGGCGCTCGCCTCGGCCGCCACCATGCGCCTGCTGGAGCGGGGCCGCATCGCGCTCTTCGCGATCGACGAGGCGCACTGCGTCTCGCAGTGGGGCCACGACTTCCGCCCCGACTACCTCAACCTGTCGATGCTGCACGAGCGGTGGCCCGACGTGCCGCGCATCGCGCTGACGGCGACCGCGACCACCGCGACGCACAAGGAGATCGCCACCCGGCTCGGCCTCACCGACGCCAGGCACTTCGTGTCGAGCTTCGACCGGCCCAACATCCAGTACCGCATCGTGGCCAAGCAGGACCCGCGGCGCCAGCTGCTGGACTTCCTGCGCCGCGAGCACCGCGGCGACGCCGGGATCGTCTACTGCCTGTCCCGCAACTCCGTGGAGAAGGTCGCCGAGTTCCTCAAGGACAGCGGGGTGCCGGCGCTGCCGTACCACGCCGGACTGGACGCCCAGACCCGCGCCGAGCACCAGAACCGCTTCCTGCGCGAGGACGGCCTGGTCATGGTGGCCACGATCGCGTTCGGCATGGGCATCGACAAGCCCGACGTGCGCTTCGTCGCCCACCTCGACCTGCCCAAGTCGATCGAGGGCTACTACCAGGAGACCGGCCGCGCGGGCCGCGACGGCGAGCCCTCCACCGCCTGGCTCGCCTACGGCCTGCAGGACGTCGTGCAGCAGCGCAAGATGATCGACACCTCCGAGGGCGACGCCGCCCACCGCCGCAACCTCTCCCAGCACCTCGACGCGATGCTCGCCCTGTGCGAGACGGTCGAGTGCCGGCGGGGTCAGCTGCTGGCGTATTTCGGCCAGGAGCAGACCGGCGGCTGCGACAACTGCGACACGTGCCTGGCCCCGCCCGAGTCCTGGGACGGCACGGTGGCCGCCCAGAAGCTGCTCTCGACCATCCTGCGGCTGCAGCGCGAGCGCAACCAGAAGTTCGGCGCCGGCCAGTGCATCGACATCCTGCTCGGCAAGAAGACCGACAAGGTCGTGCAGTGGCACCACGACGAACTCTCGGTCTTCGGCATCGGCGCCGACCTGCGGGACACCGAGTGGCGCACGGTCGTGCGCCAGCTGCTTGCCCAGAGACTGCTGAACGTCGAGGGCGACTACGGCACGCTCGTGCTGACCGACAGCAGCGCCGACGTGCTGGCCCGCCGCCGGCAGGTCATGCTCCGCCGTGAGCCTGACCGCCCCATCTCCGCGGCGAAGGCGGCCAAGACCGCCCGCCGCGACGCCCAGGCCGGCGCCGACCTCTCGCCGGAGACGTTGCCGGTCTTCGAGCACCTGCGCGCGTGGCGCGCCACGACGGCCAAGGCCCAGGGCATGCCGGCCTACGTCATCTTCCACGACGCGACGCTGCGCCAGATCGCCGCCGACCGCCCCCGCACCCTGTCCGACCTGGCCCGGGTCAACGGCGTCGGGGAGAACAAGCTGGCCAAGTTCGGCAACGAGATCCTCGCCGCCCTGGCCGAGCTGGGCCCCGGCTCGGATGCGCCGCCGCCGGCCCCGGCGCCGGCCTCGCCCACCCCGCCCGCTCCGGCGGTCGCGCCGGCACCGCGCTCGCCATCGCCCGCTCCGGCGCCCCGCTCGCCATCTCCCCGGGC
>NZ_BAAARV010000045.1:0-503 GCF_039532525.1 Dactylosporangium salmoneum | reverse complement strand
CCAGCGCCCGCTCCGGCGGCGTCCGGCGCGCCGGCCTCCGGGGACTCCCTGTTCGGCGTGGATCCTTCGGAGGGCGCCGGGCGGGTGGCACACGATCCCACTCGGGTCTTCGAGCGGCTCCGCGCGTGGCGCACGTCCGTCGCGCGGGCCGACGCGGTCCCGCCGTACGTGATCTTCCGGGACGCCACCCTCCACCAGATCGCGGCCGAGCAGCCCCGCACGCTTGCCGACCTGGCGAGGATCAACGGCGTCGGCGGGGCCAAGCTCACGAAGTTCGGCGACCAAATCCTCGCCACCCTTGCCGAACTGGACGGCGATTCCCCGGCGGCGCCCGCGCGCACCGCCGCTTCGAATGCCTCCACGGCGCCCGGTTCGGTCGCAACCTCGCGAAGGGAACAGCCCGCGGCCGCGACACCCGCCACGGCGGCCCCCGCTCCGGCCGCGACACCCGCCACGGCGGCCCCCGCTCCGGCGGCGGCGCGTGCCGCGACACCCGCCACGGC
>NZ_BAAARV010000044.1:10905-11596 GCF_039532525.1 Dactylosporangium salmoneum | reverse complement strand
CCAGGCACCTCGGCCGGGGCGGCCGGTTCGAGCCACGGTCCGCCGTGGGCCAGGCACCTCGGCCGAGGCCGACGTGGCCCAGCAGCTGCACGCCCTAGGGCGCCCGGCAAGGAGCGCCGCTCTGCATCGCGGCGGGCGCACGAATTCCGTTACCACCCGACCTCGGCGGTGACTGGACACCGATCGCGGCTGGCGCGACACGCCGCTGTCGGGAGCGGGCGCCGGTGCCAACTCGTGCGTGTCCGAGGACTCCCGGCATTTCCGCGGCGGAGCGGCGGGCTGACGGAGGCGAGCCGACCGGTGGGCCGTCGGACCCTATTTCCCCGTCCGAGGTCGGGCAAACCGATCATTTGCCGCGTATGCCGTCATATCCTGTGGCCAGCGTGGTTGATCAACTGGGCGGGGTGACGCGGATGCAGGATCAGCTCGTCTTCGGCGTGGGCCGGTTGCTGTGCGCGTTGCCGCTCGCCGCCGTCGTCGAGACCGTCCGGCCGCTGCCGGTCCAGCCGCTGGCCGGCGGCGGGGGCGCGCTGCTGGGCGTGGCCGTGATCCGCGGCGGCGCCGTCCCGGTCCTGGACACCGCGCGGCTGCTGGGCGACCCGGGCGCCGAGCCGACCAGGTTCGTGACGGCTGCGGGCCCGCGCGGCACGATCGCGTTCGCCACGGGCGACGTGATCGGCGTGCGGGCCGT
>NZ_BAAARV010000044.1:0-10834 GCF_039532525.1 Dactylosporangium salmoneum | reverse complement strand
CGTCCCGCCTGGTCGCCGCGGTCAGCGTGCTGGACGGCCGCCCCCTGTTGTTCCTGCGCCCGGAGGCCGCCCTGGAGTGCGCCGCCGGCAAGGAATTCGGGCAAACGACACAATCAGCCAGTGAGCCAGAAAATGATGATATGTCCGAAATGTCGTGGCGCGCCAGCGCCCGACATTTCGTCCAACCCGCCGCGCCGGGCGGAGGCGGGGACGCCGATGGCGCGTGAAGCGAACGAGGTCGCGCGGCTGAGGCGGCTGCTCGCCGAGCGCCTCGGCATGGCGTTCGACGACAAGAAGGACGCGCTGCTCGCCGAGATCCTGCAGCAGCGGGCCACCCAGCACGGCCTCACCGACCGCGGCTACCTTGACCGCCTCGCCACCGCCTGGACGGCCGAGCTGTCCACCCTCGCCGAGGCGCTGACCGTCAACGAGACGTACTTCTTCCGCAACATCGAGCAGTTCCACGCGCTCGCCGAGGTCGCGCTGCCCGAGCGGGTCCGGGCCCGCGGCCGGCTCGACATCCTGTCGGTCGGCTGCTCCACCGGCGAGGAGGCGTACACGCTGGCGATGGTCGCGGCCGAGCGGGTGCCCGACTCGCTCGAGGTCGGCATCGTCGGGCTCGACGTCAACCGGGTGGCGCTGCGCAAGGCGATGGCCGGGCGGTACTCCCTGTGGTCGCTGCGCGAGACGCCCGAGCCGGCCCGGCTGCGCTGGTTCAAGCAGGCGCCCGAGGGGGTCGAGGTCGACGCGCGGATACGCGGCCGGGTGCGGTTCGTGGAGCACAACGTGGCCAGGGACGACCCAGTGCTGTTCGCGCCCGGGACGTACGACGTCGTGTTCTGCCGCAACCTGCTCATGTACCTCACGCCGGACACGGCGCGGGCGGTGATCGAGCGGATCACGCGGGCCCTGGCGCCGGGCGGGTTCCTGTTCCTCGGCCACACCGACACGCTCGGCAGCCGCCCGCCGGGGCTCGACGTGCACCACTCCCACGCGGCGTTCTACTACAAGCGGGTCCAGGGCTCGCCGCGGGTGGCCGAGCCGCCGCCCGCGCCGGTGGTGCGGCCCCGGCCCCGGGAGCGGGCGCTGCGGCTGGTGTCGGAGGAGCGGTTCGCCGAGGCGCTGCAGGAGCTCGAGGCGATCACCGGGGCCGAGGCCGACCGGCCCGACATGTGGCTGGTGCGCGGCTGCGTGCTGGCCCACCTCGGCCAGACCGGGCGGGCCGCGCAGCTGTGCCGGCGGCTGCTGGAGCGCGACGCGCTGTACGCCGACGCCCACCAGCTGCTGGCCGACTGCTTCGAGGGCGACGACAACCACGCCTCGGCCCAGCGGCACCACCGCATCGCCGCGCAGCTCGACCCGCGGTTCGCGATGCCACGGATGCGCCTGGGCCTGCTGGCCCGGCGGCTCGGCGACCGGCGCGGTGCCGAGCTGGAGCTGGACCGGGCGGTGCAGCTGCTGCGGGAGGAGTCCGGCGAGCGGATCGCGCTCTTCGGCGGCGGCTTCGGGCGCAGCGCCCTCATCGCGCTGTGCCGGGCGGAGCTGGCGGCCGTGTCGTGACGGCCGCCACGGAGACCGGGGGCCAGCACCGGATCGGCGACATGCACCAGCGGCTGGCCCGGCTGCGCGAGGACTTCGACCGCTCGTTCGCCGACCCGCCCCGCCAGGAGGTGGCCGGCCACGACGACCTGCTGGCCATCCGGGCCGGCGGGGTGCGCTACGCGCTGCGGCTCACCCAGGCCGCCGGGCTGTTCCCAGAGCGGCCGGTGACCCGCCTGCCCGGCCCGCTGCCGGCGCTGCTCGGCGTCGCGGGCTTCCGCGGGGCCATCGTGCCCGTGTACGAGCTGGCCGCCGTGCTGGGCACCTGGAGTACCACCGCGATCCCGCACGACGCCGGAAGCACCCCGCGCTGGCTCGTGCTGGCCGCCGGCACCCCGCCGGTCGCGCTGGCCTTCGAGCGCCTCGACGGCCACCTGCGGGTGCCCCGCGACGCGCTGGTCGAGGAGGCGGCCGGGCACGGGCCGCACGGCTGCCTGCGCGGCATCGTGCCGCTGCCCGACGGCGCCCGCCCCATCGTCGACGTGGCGGCCGTGCGCGCGGCCGTCCAGGCCGCGGTCGGGCGGTTCGCCGCACCGGCGCAGGCCCGCGAGGACACGTAGGAACAGGACGGGGGACCATGGCACAGCAGTGGACGTTCGGGCGGCGGCTCGGCATCGGGTTCTCGGTCACGGCGCTGCTCACCCTCGTCACCGGCGTGCTCACGGTGTGGGCGCTGAGCAGGGTGGTGCACGGCAAGGACGCCGTGATCGACGTCGGCGTGAAGGGCCTCGTCGCCGTCGGGCAGCTGCGCGTCGACGTGGAGGCCAAGAGCAGCGCCGGGCGGGCGTACCTGCTCACCGGCGGCCAGCAGTACGCCCAGCAGATCAACTCGGCCCGGCAGGGGTTCACCGAGGCGATCGGCGCGGTCCGCGACCAGCTCACCACCGCCGAGGAGCGCGACCTGCTCGACCAGGTGGTGGCCGACGAGCAGCGGCACCAGGCCGCGCTGCAGGCCGTCGTCGACCAGCGGATGCGGCCCGGCGCCGACCTGGACAAGATCAGCGCCGCCTTCGAGAGCACCGTGGCCCCGCTGCGCGACGCGCTCGACAAGCAGATCACCGCGCTCACCACGCTGCTCGACCACGACCTGCGGACCAAGCAGCGCGACGCCTCGACCGTGGCCGGCGTGGCCATCGGCGTCGTCATCGGCATCACGGTGCTCGGCATCGCCTTCATGGTCGTCATCGGGCTGCTGCTCAGCCGGGCCCTGACCCGGCAGGTGGCCGGCACCGTGGGGCACATCCGCAGCTCCTCGGCCGAGCTGGAGGCGGCCGCCGGTCAGCAGGCCACCGGCGCCCAGGAGCAGGCCACCGCGATGAGCGAGATCACCACCACGATCGAGGAGCTGCTCATCACCTCCCGGCAGATCGCCGAGGGCGCCCAGCGGGTGGCGCAGATCGCCTCCGAGACGGCGTCGGCGGCCGGCTCCGGCGACTCCACCATCGAGGAGGCCCGCGCCTCGATCGCCGCGATCCGCCGCCAGGTCGACCTCATCGTGCAGCACATGCTGGAGCTCGGTCAGCGCTCGCAGCAGATCGGCGGGGTGGTCGACCTGGTCTCGGAGCTGGCCGAGCAGACCAACATCCTGGCCATCAACGCCACCATCGAGGCCTCCGGGGCCGGGGAGTGGGGGCGGCGCTTCGCGGTCGTGGCCGACGAGATCCGCAAGCTGGCCGACCGTACCGCGGGCTCCGCCAAGGAGATCCGGGCGCTGATCGAGGACGTGCGGGGCGCGGTGAACACCACCGTGATGGCCACCGAGACCGGCGCCAAGGCGGTCGACGCCGGCACCCGGCAGTTCAACGCGGTGACCGCCTCGTTCCAGCAGATCGCCGACCTCGTCGCGACCACCACCGAGTCGGCCCGCGAGATCGAGCTGTCCACCAAGCAGCAGACCACGGCGGTCGAGCAGGTCAACGTGGCGGTCAATGACACCGCCCGGGTGACCCGGGAGAGCGAGACCAGCGCGGTGCAGACCCGCCAGACCGCCGCCCACCTCACCGGCCTGTCCTCGTCGCTGCTGCGGCTGGTCAGCGCGGACAGCGGCACATGACGCAGCCCAGGGACCCGCTGCGGTACTTCCGGATCGAGGCCCGGGAGCTCGTCGAGCAGCTCTGCCAGGGCGTGCTCGAGCTGACCGGCGACGCCGGCGCGGAGGCGGTGGCGCGGCTGCTGCGGCACGCGCACACCCTCAAGGGCGCCGCCCGGGTGGTGCGCCAGGCCCGGCTCGCCGACCTCACGCACGCGCTGGAAGAGATCCTGGTGCCGTACCGCGACGGCGCCGAGCCGGTGCCACCGCACGTCATGGCCGACCTGGTGCGCCGCACGGACGAGATGTCGGCCATGGTCGCGGGGCTCGACCCGGCACCCGCCGGACCTGCGGTCGAGGAGCAGCAGCAGCCGGCGCCGGAGCGCGGCGCCGGGGCCGACGTCGACGAGCTGCTCGAGGCGGTGGACGAGGCGCACGCCCGGTTCGCCCCGCTGCGCCGCCAGGCGGGCACGGTCGAGCGGGCCCGGCGCACCGCCGAGAGCCTCGCCGAGCAGCTGCGCACCGGCGGCACCCCCGAGCGCGGGGCCACCCTGGCCGGCGCGCTCGCCGCCGACCTCACCGCGCTCGGCCGGCGGCTCACCGAGACCGTCGAGCAGGTGGAGCGGGAGCTCGACGACATCCGCGGCCGGGCCGAGCGCCTGCGGCTCGTCCCGGCGGCGACCGTCCTCACCGCGCTGCACCGGGCCGTGTACGACGTGGCCGGCGCCGAGGGCAAGGCGGTGCGCTTCGACAGCCACGGCGGCGAGCTGCGCCTCGACCCGCACGTGCTCACCCAGGCCGGCAACGCCCTGCTGCACGTGGTGCGCAACGCGGTCAGCCACGGCGTGGAGCCCGAGGCCGAGCGCGTCGCCGCCGGCAAGCCCCCGCAGGGCCGGGTCAGCGTCGACGTGCGCCGCCGCGGCCGGTTCGCCGCGTTCCGCTGCCGCGACGACGGGCGCGGCTTCGACCTCGAGGCGGTGCGCCGCCAGGCCGAGCGGCGCGGGCTGGTGACGCCCGGGGCCGAGGCCGACGTCCGCGAGCTCATGCGCCTGCTCATGCAGGGCGGCATCTCCACCTCCGAGCGGGTCACCGGCGTCTCCGGCCGCGGCATCGGGCTCGACGCCGTGCGCGACGTCGCCGAGCGGCTCGGCGGCGACGTGCAGGTGCGCACCGAGCCCGGCCGCGGCACCGAGGTGGAGCTGATCGTGCCGCTGGCCCTGGTGTCGCTGTCCGGGCTGGTACTGCAGGCAGGCGGGGTGCTCGCCGCCCTGCCGCTGGACACCGTGCGCACGTGCGTGCTGATGGGCGGCGTCGAGGCCGAGGCCGCCGCCGCGGGCGGCGCGCTGGCCCACGACGGGCGGGTGCTGCCGTTCCTGCCGCTGAACCGGGTGCTCGCCGGGACCGCACCGCCGGCCGACGGGAGCGGCGTCGCGGTGATCCTGACGGCCGGCGACGGGGCGATCGCGGTCGGCGCCGACCGCCTCCTGGGCACCTCGACGCTGGTGGTGCGGCCGCTGCCGGAGCTCGCACCGGCCGCCGCGGTCGTCGGCGGGGTCTCCATGGACGCCGACGGCAACCCGCGGATCGTGCTCGACCCGGTGGGCCTGGCCGCCGCCGCGGGCGGTCCGGGCGCCGGCCCGCCGGTCGCCGCGGCGGAGCGGGAGGGGCCGGCCGCGATGCCGCCCATCCTGGTGGTCGACGACTCCCTCACCACCCGCATGCTCGAGCGCAGCATCCTGGAGTCCGCCGGGTACCGCGTCGACCTCGCCGCCTCCGCCGAGGAGGCCCTGGAGCGGGTCCGCCACCGCCGGTACGCGCTGTTCCTCGTCGACGTCGACATGCCCGGCATGGACGGCTTCGGGTTCGTCGAGGAGACCCGCAACGACCCGGCCCAGCGGGAGGTGCCCGCGATCCTCGTGACCTCCCGGTCGTCGGCCGAGGACCGGGCGCGCGGCCTGGCCGCAGGGGCCTCGGCCTACATCGTCAAGAGCGAGTTCGACCAGGAGGAGCTGCTCGCCCACATCCGCGACCTGGCCGGCGCGCCGGCATGATCCGGGTGCTCATCGTCGAGGATTCCGCCACGGTACGGCAGTGCCTGCGCGAGGCGCTGGCGCCCGGGCTCGGGTTCGACGTCGTCGGCGAGGCCACCGACGGCGCCGGCGCGGTGGAGCAGTGCCGCCGCCTGCGCCCCGACGTCATCACCATGGACGTGCAGCTGCCGAAGATGTCCGGCCTGGCCGCCACCGAGCAGATCATGGCGCTCGCCCCGACGCCGATCCTGGTGGTGTGCTCGGCGGACCGGCGCGAGCTGTTCAACACCTACGACGCGCTGGCCGCCGGGGCCGTGGACGTGCTGGAGAAGCCGCGCGGCGACGACTCCGACGACACCTGGCCGCACCGGCTGCGCACCGCGGTCAAGGTGGTCTCGCGAATCCGGGTCGTGACCCGCCGGCTGCCGACCCCACCCGCGCCGCCGCCGGCCGTGCCCGCCGCGGTCCCGGCGGGGGTGCGCGCGATCGCCATCGGCGCCTCCACCGGCGGCCCCGGCGCGATCGTGCGGCTGCTGAAGGCGGTGCCCGCCGGTTTCCCGATCCCGCTGCTGTACGTCCAGCACCTCGCGGTCAACGAGTCGTTCGCGCAGGCGTTCACCGGCTGGCTGGCCGAGCAGACCGGGCACGCCGTCGGCTACGCCCGCGGCGGCGAGGCGCTGTCCTCGCTGGGCGGCCGGGTCACCATGGCCCCGCCGGACCTGCACCTGCTGGTGCGCAACGGCCACCTGCACGTCAGCTCGGCCGCGCCGGTGCACTCCTGCCGGCCCGCGGCCGACGCGCTGTTCCACTCGGTCGCCACGGAGCTCGGCCGGCAGGCGGCCGGCTGCCTGCTCACCGGGATGGGCCGCGACGGCGCCGCCGGGCTGCTGGCGATGCGCCGGGCCGGCGCGGCGACCTACGCCCAGGACGCCGCGAGCTGCGTCGTCTACGGGATGCCCGGCGAGGCCGTCGCCCTCGGCGCGGTCGCCGCCAGCCTGCCGCCGGAGGAGATCGGGGCCCGCCTGGCCGCACTCGGGTCGCGCGGCCACGAGGAGCGGGGGATGGCGTGGCGAACGCGGTTCTGATCGTCGACGACAGTCTCACCGTCCGGATGGACCTGCACGAGGCGTTCGAGGAGGACGGCTTCCGTACCGTGCTGTGCGCCGGCGCCGCCGAGGCCATCGCGATGCTGGACGCCGAGCGCTTCGACGTGGCCGTGTTCGACGTGCGCCTGCCCGACGGCAACGGCGTCGACCTGCTGCGCCGGCTGCGCGGCGACGCCCGCCACGGCGAGACGGTGGTGCTGCTGCTGTCCAGCGCGGCCGAGGTCCACGACCGGCTGCGCGGCCTGCGCACCGGGGCCGACGACTACGTCGGCAAGCCCTACGACGCGCCGGTCGTCGTCGCCCGGGCCCGCGAGCTGATGCGCCGCGGCCTGTCCAGCGCGCCGCGCCGGCACGTGCTGGTCATCGACGACAGCCGCACCTTCCGCGAGATGCTGCGCCAGACCCTCGAGCACGCCGGCTACGACGTGACCACGGCGGCCAGCGGGGAGGAGGGGCTGCGCATCGCCGCCGCCCGCCCGCCCGACGCGATGATCGTCGACGGCGTGCTCCCTGGCATCGACGGCGCCACGGTGATCCGCCGGGTCCGCCTGGACGCCGCCCTGCGCAACGTGCCCTGTCTGCTGCTCACCGCGGCCGACGACTACGCCACCGAGCTGCAGATCCTCGACGCCGGCGCGGACGCGTTCGTGCGCAAGCAGGAGAACCTCGCCGTGGTGCTGGCCAAGCTCAACGCCGTGCTGCGCAAGGGCGCCACCGCGCTGCCGCTGCCCGGCGCCGGGACCGCCCGCCCGGCGCGGGTGCTGCTCGTCGACGCCGACGCCAGCTACGTGGACCGGATGACGCCGCTCATGCACGAGGACGGCTACGAGCCGACCGTGGCCCGCTGCGCCGACGACGCGCTGGCGATGCTCGCCGTCGAGCCGGCCGACTGCACCGTGATCGACCTGCACCTGCCGGAGATCGACGGGCGCGACCTGTGCGACCGGATCCGGGCCGTGCCGGGCCTGCGCGACATGCCGGTCATCATCATCGGCAACGACGACGTGCTGCTGGAGTGCCTCGCCGCGGGCGCGGACGACTACGTGCGCCGCGGCGACGGCACCGGCACCCTGCGCGCCCACGTCCGCGCCCACGTGCGCCGCCAGCACCTGCACGAGCAGAACCGGCGCATCCGCGACGAGCTGGTGCGCCGCGAGATGGAGGCCGCCGAGGAGCGCGCCGCCCGCCGCTTCGCCGAGGCCCGTGCCCAGCTGGTGGAGGAGCTGGAGTGGCGCAACCGGGAGCTGGAGGCGTTCAGCGGCTCGGTCTCCCACGACCTTCGCTCACCGCTGCAGACCATCCTCAGCTACAGCGAGCTGCTGGCCGAGGGCGCCGACCCCGACACGGCCCGCCAGCTCGACCGCATCCACGCCGCCGGCATGCGCATGAACGCCCTCATCGACGCCCTGCTGCAGCTGGCCCGGGCCAACCGCGGCCAGATCCGGCGCAGCACCGTCGACCTGACCGCGCTGGCCGAGGACGTCGTCGACGAGCTGCGCGCCCGCGACCCCGGCCGCGAGGTGCGGGTCACCGTGACCCCGCAGATGACGGCGGAGTGCGACGGCAACCTGGTCCGGGCGGTGTACGCCAACCTCGTCGGCAACGCCTGGAAGTTCACCACCAGGACCGCCGAGCCGGCCATCGACATCGGCGGCGACGGCGCGACGTTCTTCATCCGCGACAACGGCGCCGGCTTCCCCGCCGAGAAGGCCGACCAGCTGTTCCGCCCGTTCGGCCGGCTCCACGACGCCGCCGAGTTCCCCGGCACCGGCATCGGCCTGACCACCGTGCAGCGCATCGTCGACCGCCACGGCGGTCGGGTCTGGGCCAGCAGCGAGCCCGGCCGCGGCGCCACCTTCTCCTTCACACTATCCACACCGAACGGGCCCGACGGCGGCTGACCACCCGGGCGAGAATGGGTGCATGCGGGGGACGACGGCGGTGGTGGCCGGCGCGGCGGGGATCGCGCTCGGGGTGGCCTCGTTCGGGGCCGACCTGGCGAGCGGGGCGTGGCTGACGGTGCTGCAGTTCGTGGCCAGCACCGGGTTCGCGTGGGGGTGCGCGGCGTTCGCCCCGGCGGTGCTCGCCCGCACGCGGGCGGGCGCGATGGCCGCCGGGATCGCGGTGCTGTGCCTGGCCACCGGCGGCTACTACGGGCTGAACCTGGTCTCCGGGCGGTGGCGGGCCGACGGGCTCGGCCCGGTGCTGGCCGCCGCCGCGTACTGGACCGTGCTGTCGGTCGCCGGCGGGGCGGCGCTGGGCGTCCTGGCGCACCTGGTCCGCTCGGCCCGGCCGCGACCGGCGGCGGTCGCCGGAGGGCTGGTCTGCGGGCTGCTGGCCGGGGCCGGCATCGACATCGTGGTCAGCCTGCTCGCCGCGGGCGACCACGGCCGCCAGCGCCTGGCCGAGGGCGCCCTGCAGGCCGTGCTCGGCGTCGTCGTGGCCACGTGGGCGTTCGGCCGCCGCCCCGGTGCGCGGGACTGGGCCGGCTACGGCCTCGCCGCCGTCGCGGCCTGCGTCGCCGGCGCCTCGGCCTGGGGCGCCGTCGAGTCGGTGCCCGTGGCCGGGTTCTGAGAGAGGCTTGGAGGGCCAGCGCGATCAGGTCGCCGCGGGCTGCCACGCCGAGCTTCGGTGCCCGTGGCCGGGTTCTGAGACAGGCTTAGAGGGCCAGCGCGATCAGGTCGCCGCGGGCGGCCACGCCGAGCTTCGGGTACGCCTTGTACAGGTGGTAGGCGACCGTCTTCGGGCTCAGGAACAGCTGCGCGGCGATGTCCTTGTTGGACAGTCCCTGCGCGGCCAGCCGGGCGATCTGCAGCTCCTGCGGCGTGAGCCGGGCCCCGGCCGGCTCGGCCCGCTCCGCGGGCTCCGCGGCCGGCAACCCGGTGGCGGTCAGCTCGGCGCGGGTGCGGGCCGCCCAGGGCCGGGCGCCGAGGCGGTCGAAGCCCTCGAGGGCCTGCTGCAGCACGCGCCGGGCGTCGGCCTTGCGCCGGGCGCGGCGCAGCCACTCGCCGTAGAGCAGCTCGGTCCGGGCCCGCTCGAACGGCCGCGCGGCGAGCGCGAGCGACAGGCCGAACTCGTGCTCGTCGCCGCCGAGCAGCGCCCGGCAGCGGTGCACGAGGGCCCGGGCCCACGGCTGGGCGGTGCGCTCGGCGAACGCGGCGAGGCGCTGCACCGCCTCCGGCACGCCGTCGAGGGCGTCGGCGGTCCCGGCCCGCACGGCCGCCTCCACCAGGTCGGGGATGCAGCGGTGCGCGACGACGTGGTGCGCGAAGGGCTGGACCTGCAGGGCGAGCAGGCGCGGCACGGCCGCCTCGGGTCGGCCCTGGCCCAGGTCCAGCAGCGCGAGCGCCCACTGGGCCCACGCGTGGCCGGCCGGCGCCACGCCCGGCGAGGCCACCTCCAGGGCGTCGGCGACGGCGGAGCGGCACGGCTCCTCGTCGCCCGCGACGGCGGCGAGCGTCGCCCGCAGCGCCGAGAGCTGGCTGACCCACAGCGGCTGGCCGCCGTCGCGGGCCAGGGCCAGGCCCTCGGCCGCGCTGACCGCCGCGTCGCGGTGGCGGCCGTGGAACAGCTCGGCCTCGGCCAGGAAGAACAGCAGCGTGGGCAGCAGGCCGGCGAGGCCCTCGGCCCGGCACCGGCCGGCGAGCGTGGCGGCCAGCTCGTGCGCCTCGGCGTCCTGGCCGGCGACGAAGCCGAAGCCGCACAGCTCCACCAGGTCGCGCGGGGCGGTCGCCGGGTCGAGCGCGGCCCGCCGGTCGGCGACCGAGGGCAGTGCCGGCGGGCGGCCGCGGGCGGCGGCGACCTGGAAGCGGGCGATCGGGTCGGCGTCGTGTCGGGCCAGCCGGTCGAGGCACTCGCCGAGGTGGGGCTCCCCGAGGTACCAGGCGGGATGCACGGCGTGGCGCAGCACCCGGCCGGCCGTCCCGGGCGCCAGCTCGGCCGCGGCCGTCAGCAGCTCGTAGGCGGCCTGGAAGTTGCCCTGCCAGAACCAGGCCTGGCCCTCGACCCAGCCGACCCGGGCCAGGAACGCGGGGTCGGTGTCGAGGGACGCGGCCCGCTCGGCGAGCCGG
>NZ_BAAARV010000043.1:16298-34016 GCF_039532525.1 Dactylosporangium salmoneum | reverse complement strand
GCCGCCCGGCCGCGTCGAGGTCGCCGCGGGCCTCGGCGACCCGGCCGAGCGCGGTCAGCATCCGCGATCGCGTGTACGCCGCGCCGAGGTCGCCGGCCCGCAGCCCCGCCAGGGTGGCGGTGAGCCGCCGCCCGGCCGCGTCGAGGTCGCCGCGGTGGCGGTCGATCTCGGCCAGGCCGAGCTCGGCGGCGCCGCCACGGGCGCCGGCCTGGGCGCAGAGCTCGGCCGCGCGGTGGAAGTCGGTCGCCGCGCCGTCGAGGTCGCCCTGGCGGATGCGGCAGTCGCCGCGCCGGCACAGCACATCCGCGGCCTCCTGGGCCGCGCCCAGCTCGCCGAGCGCGGCCAGCGCCCCGGCCCAGCGGTCGTGGGCCAGGGCCCACTCGCCGCGCCACGCGGCCAGGTGGGCGAGCCAGTCGAGGGCCTGGGCGCTGCCCCAGCGCTCGCCGAGGGCCCGGAACCGGTCCAGCACGCCGAGCAGGCGGTCGTCGTCGGGGTGGCCGCCGAGGACGGCGAGCAGGGACTGGCCCAGTTCGCCGAGGGCGGCGTTCCACGGGTCGGCGCCGAGCAGGCGGACCGACGGCTCGTCCGCGCTGGGGGCGTCGACGCGGGCCATGCCCCACACCGCGGCGTTGAACGGGTGGCGCAGCGGGCGATCCAGCGAGCGCATGACGGTGTCGGCGCGGCGGCGGTGGGACTCGGCGGCCATGGACTCGGCGTGGACCACGCAGCTGACGTACTCCTCCTCGAGACCCGCCGGCGGGCCGTCCGGCAAGGCGTCGAGGATCGCCGCCGCGAGGGCGGTCACCTCGCCACGGCGGCCGGCGAGCCACCAGTACGCGGCGAGGGCGGCGACGAGGCGCATGGCGGTGTCGCGGTCGTTCGCGATCGACCAGCGCAGCGCGGCCATCAGGTTGTCGTGCTCGGCGGCGAGCGTCGCCAGCCACTCCAGCTGCTCGGCGCGGCGCAGGTACGGGTCCGCCCGCCGGGCGAGGTCCAGGAAGTAGGCGGCGTGCGCCGCGGCCAGGGCCGGCTGCTCCCCGGCCTCCGCGAGCCGGTCGCGGCAGTAGAGGAAGATGGTCTCCAGCATCCGGTACCGCCCGTCGCGCACGGTCAGCAGCGACCGGTCGACCAGGTCGGCCAGCACCTCCTCGCACACCCCGGCGACCGCCTCGGCGGCGGGGCGGGTCGCGCCGCCCGCGAACACCGCGAAGCGCCGGGCTGCGGTCCGCTCCTCGTCGCCGAGCAGCTGCCAGCTCCAGTCGACGACGGCGCGCAGGGTGCGGTGGCGCTCGGCCGCGGTACGGTCGCCGCGCGACAGCACCCGGAAGTGCTCGTGCCCGGCCAGGCGCTCGGCGATCTCGTCCAGGCCGAGCTGGCGCAGCCGGGCGGCGGCGAGCTCGATCGCGAGAGGCAGGCCGTCGACGAGGCGGCAGATGCGGGCCACGGCGGGCGAGGTGGCGGCGTCGAGCGTGAACCCGGGGCGCACCGCGGCGGCGCGCTCGGCGAAGAGCCGCTCGGCCGCGGCGGGCGGCAGCGGCCCGACCGGGACGAGCACCTCGCCGGTCAGGCCCAGCGGCTCGCGGCTGGTGGCGAGCACGGCCAGGCCCGGGCATTCGGCCAGCAGGGTCCGGGTCAGCCCGGCCGCGGCGTCGAGCACCTGCTCGCAGTTGTCGACCACGAGGAGCAGCTCCCGCCCGGCGAGGGCGCCGATGAGCAGCCGCACCGGGTCGGCGGCGGCCGGGGCGAGCCCGCCGTCGCGCAGGCCGAGCGCGGCGGCGACGGCGTGCGGCACGAGGGCGCCGTCCTCGACCCGGGACAGGTCGGCCAGCGCCGCCTCCCGCCCGTCGCGGGCCGCGGCCTCCAGCGCGAGCCGGGTCTTGCCGGCCCCGCCCGGCCCGGCGAGCGTGACGAGCCGGTCGTCGCGCGTGTGGGCCAGCCGGGCCAGCTCCGGCTCCCGCCCGACGAGCCGGGTCACGGGGGCGGGCAGCGCCCGGCGGGCCGGCGGCGCCGGTTCGGCCCGGAGGATCCCCAGGTGTACCGCGGACAGCTCGGCCGACGGGTCAGCCCCCAGCTCGGTGGCGAGCAGCCGGCGCGCGTCGTCGAACTCGGCGAGCGCCTCGGCGCTCCGCCCGGCCGCGTGCAGCGCCCGCATGAGCTGCCCGCGCAGCCGCTCCCGGAACGGGTGCTCGGCGACCAGCCGGCGCAGCGGCCCGACCGGCGTGCCCTCGGGCAGCGCCAGCTCGGCCTCGACGAGGTCCTCGGCGGCCGCGAGCCGGGCCTCCTCCAGCCGCACCACCTGCGCCGCCGCGTCGGGCAGGTCCGCCAGGGCGGGTCCGCGCCAGAGGTCGAGCGCCTCCCGCAGTACACCAGCGGCGGTCTTGAAATCGCCGGCCGCGAGCAGCTGCCGGCCGTCGCGGGCGAGGCGCTCGAACCGGTGGGCGTCGACGTCCTGCGGGTCGGCGGCGATGCGGTAGCCGACCCCGGCGAACTCGACCGGCGCCCCCGGCAGCGCCCGCCGCAGCCGCGACACCTGCGCCTGCAGCGCGTTGGCGCTCTCCCCGCCGAGCCGCTCCAGCGGCACGACCTGCCCGGCCTCCAGCAGCAGCCGGGTCAGCAGCGCACGCGGCTTCGGCCCGCCGACCGCGACGGGCTCCCCGTCCTCGCCGCGGACCTCGAGCGGCCCCAGAATGCCGAAACGCACCCCGCCATTCTTCACGGCACCGGCCGGGAGGCGAATCGCAGCCCTTCGCCGGTCAAGCTGCGAGCGGGAGCCCGCGCCGCTGCGCGGACTCCCGCTCGCCCGTCCGGTGCTACTTGCGGATCTGGTCCAGCAGTACCTTTCCATCGCGGGTCAGCGATGTGGGGGCGCCGAGCTTGGTGGCCCGGTCGACGAACCTGGTGACGTGGGCGAGGGCTTCGTCGGTGCGGCCGGCCTCGGCGGCGCTGCGCGCCTGGGTCAGCGCGCCGGCGAGTTGCTTCGCCTCGTGCTGAGCGAGGACACCCGCGTCCTGGAGGGAACGTGTGGGCGTGCTCACCGGCGGCCTGTCGGGTTGGCGAATGAGTTGAACGGGAGGTTAACGTCAGGATGAATCCAGGTGCCGAACCCGCTGACGCGCACGCTTCTCGAAAGGAACCGCCATGCCGACCGACCGCAACGCCCGTACGCCCAGGGCTTCCTGGTCCACCCGCCGCACCGCCGCGGGCCGCATCGAGCTCATCATGCGCTGGGAAACGCCCGGGCCCAGGCTCGACTGAGGGGGACCGCGGTCGCGGCGCGCGGGCTATCTCGTGGTCTGCGACCCGCGCTCGTAGCCCGTCGTGACCGGCGGGGCGTAGTTGTCGGCCAGGTGCTGCCGAAGGGCATCGGTGAACCCGGCGGCGTCACCGGTACGCAGGCGCTCGACGAGCTCCTCGTGCTCGGCGACGATGTCGTCGCAGCGGGCGAGGAGCCGGTCGCCCTTGCTGAACAGCAGGAACCGCTGCCGGTCGGCGAGCCGGTCGTTCAGCTCGAGCAGGACGTCGTTGCCCGCGGCTTCCACGAAGGCGCGGTGGAAGCGGATCGTCAACTCGATGAAGCGCCGGACATCGCGGGTCCTGAAGGCCTCGCGCTGCGCCGCGATCGACTCCCGCAGCCGCTCGGCGAGCTCGTCCCGGATCTCGGCACCGGCCCGGCTCGCCCCGGTGGATTCCAGCATCAGGCGGGCATCCTCGAGGTCGGCCACCGCCCGCTCGCTGAGCCCCTGCACGAGCGCCCCGCGCTTGGGGTAGATGACGATCCACCCCTCGTCCTGCAGCCGGCTGAGCGCGGAACGCACCGGCGTGCGGCTGACCCCGAT
The DNA here is from genome assembly GCF_039532525.1 of Dactylosporangium salmoneum. Taxonomy (NCBI): domain Bacteria; kingdom Bacillati; phylum Actinomycetota; class Actinomycetes; order Micromonosporales; family Micromonosporaceae; genus Dactylosporangium; species Dactylosporangium salmoneum. The sequence goes on along the minus strand of NZ_BAAARV010000043.1, from coordinate 30,180 downwards.
CTCCGTGGCCAGGGCCTCCTCGCCCAGCATGGTGCCCGCCGGGTGGACACCGTTGAGGATGCCGTCACGGATCGCCTGGTAGGCCCGTTCCGCCGCACTTGCGCTGCCGTCCAACGACTGTTCTCCTCCGCGGTGACGCGACGTACGCGTCACCAAGGTATCCCGTCAGCGGCGGGCCGCTCGAACGCGGATGAACAGCCACGCCGCCCCGGCGCCGCAGACCGCGACCGCGGCCACGAGGAGGTCCGGCACGCCGCCGGTGGCCCGCCGGACCCGGTCCTCGAGCGCCGCCTGGTCGGAGGCGCCGAGGATGCCGCCCAGCGACGTGGTGCCGTCGGTGGCCAGCAGCAGGACGCCGATCGCGATGGTCAGGGTGCCGCTGACGACGCCGGTCCAGGTGTTGCGCCAGCGCCCGAGGCGGATCCCGCGGGGGCGGACCAGTCCGCGCACGAACGGCAGCCGCCCCCATAGCAGGGCCAGGACCAGCAGTGGAAGGGTCATGCCCGCGGCGAAGACGAGCAGCACGATGCCGCCGTAGAGGGCGTTGCCACCGACGGCGGCGACGGTGAGCACCGCGCCGAGCAGCGGGCCGGCGCAGACCCCGGCGAGGCCGTAGATCGTGCCGAGGGCGTAGACGGATGCCGCCGAGGTGCTCTGCGTCCCGGTGCGGGACAGGCCCGGGATCGGGATGTTGGCCAGCATGACGAGCCCGAGCAGGATCACGACGACCGCCGCGACCGTGACGAACGCGTACCGGTGCTGGCTGACGAAGGATCCCACGGTGCCGGCGAGCACGCCCAGCGGCACGAGGGTCGTGATCAGCCCCAGGTAGAACAGCGCGGTCCGGCTGATCAGCAGGCCCGGACCGGTGAAGGCGTACGAGAAGAATGCCGGCAGCAGCATCGCCGAACAGGGGCTGAGCAGGGTCAGCACGCCCCCGAGCAATGCGCTGAGCAGGCCGAGGTCCACGGTCAGCCCGCCTTGGCGATCGCCGCGTCCAGGTACTCGCGGAACACTGAAGTCGGCTGCGCGCCGGACAGCGCGCTGTTGCCGGCGACGAAGAACGGGACGCTGGTGACACCCAGCCGCTCGGCCTCGCCGTTGCTGGCCGCCGCCGCGGCGCGCAGGCCGCTGTCGTCCAGGTCGGCGGTGAACCGCGCGATGTCGGGCACGCCGGCCTTCTCGGCGAACGCGATCAGGCGCTCGCGCGGCAGCTCCGGGTGCCCGTGCTCGGGGGCCTCCTTGTACACCGCGCTGAGGTACTCGAAGAATCGGCCCTGCTCGGCCGCTGCTCGCGCGGCGATGGCCGCGTTCTCGGACTGCTCCCCGAAGTACGCGACGTCGTGCACCTCGATGCGGACCTTGCCGGTGTCCACGTACTCGCGGCGCAGCACCGGCAATGTCTCGCGGTTGAAGACCGCGCAGTACGGGCAGCGCATGTCGGTCCACTGGACCAGGACCACGGGCGCGTCCACGTCGCCGACCGCCATCGGGTCGCTCTGCTGGCGGCGGACGAAGGCGAGCTCGCCGGTTCTGGCGCCGCCCGCGCTCGCCGAGGCCGTGGGGGCGGCCGGGGCGGCGACCGGGCTCCGCCCGCCGGTGAGCTGAGCGGTCAGGACCACGCCGAGGAAGGCGACGATCGCGCCGGCCGCGACCGCGATGCGCCGGTTGCGGCGCCGCTTCGCCTGTTGCTGACTCTTCACCGCCGTAGGATACATGATGTATACAAGGGCGGTGACCCTCACGGAGTACGTCGACAACCCCGAGGCCCGGCTGGCCCTGCACCAGCGGACGTTGAGCGTGGTGATGGCCTCGCAGGTGTTCAGCGGCGCCGGCCTGGCCGCCGGCGTGACGGTCGGCGCCCTGCTGGCCGAGCAGATGCTCGGTGCCAGCGCCCTGTCGGGCCTGCCGGCGGCCCTCTACACGGGCGGGTCCGCCGTGGCCGCCCTCACCGTCGGGCGCCTGTCGCAGCGCCTCGGCCGCCGCGTCGGCCTGGCCGCCGGATATGCCGCCGGCGCGCTCGGCGGCGCCGGGGTCGTCGCCGCCGCGGCCCTCGGCAACGTCGCCCTGCTCCTGGTCTCGCTGCTCGTCTACGGCGCCGGCACCGCCACCAACCTGCAGGCCCGCTACGCCGGCGCCGACCTGAGCGGGCCGGGCCGCCGGGGCCGGGCCGTCAGCTCCGTGCTCGTCACCACCACCGTCGGCGCGGTCATCGGCCCCAACCTCGTCGCGGCCACCGGCCGGGGCGCCGAGCACTTCGGGCTGCCCGCCCTGGCCGGCCCGTTCGCCCTGGCCGCTGTCGCCTACGCCTTCGCCGGCGTGATCCTGTTCCTGCTGCTGCGCCCGGACCCGCTGCTGATCTCCCGGACCCTGCCGCCCGACCCGGCCCCGGCCGCGACCGAGGCCCGGAGGGGGTCCGCGAGCGTGACCGCCGGCGCCGCGACCATGGTCCTCACTCAGCTCGTCATGGTCGCGGTCATGACCATGACCCCGGTCCACATGCGCGCCCACGGCCACGACCTGGCCGCCACCGGCCTGGTCATCTCCCTGCACATCGCCGCCATGTACCTGCCGTCGCTGTTCACCGGCATCCTCGTCGACCGCATCGGCCGCGTGCCGATCGCCGTCGCCTCCGGTGTCACCCTGCTCGCCGCCGGCATCGTCTCGGCCACCGCCCCCGACGACTCCGTGCCGCTGCTCGCCCTCGCGCTGATCCTGCTCGGCCTCGGCTGGAACCTCGGCCTCGTCTCCGGCACCGCCATGATCACCGACGCCGCGCCGGTGGAACGGCGCGCCAGGATCCAGGGCAACGTCGACCTGTGCATCGCCCTGGCCGGCGCCGGCGGCGGCATCGCCAGCGGCCTGGTCATGTCCGCCACCAGCTATGCCACGCTCTCCATCATCGGCGGCCTGCTCGCCCTCGCCGTGATCCCGTTCGTCGTCGTGCGCACCCGGCGGGCCGGGGCGTGATCGCCTTCGTGTCGTGCCGGGTCAGCGGGAGGGGCTCGCGCTCGGGCCGGCCGAGGCGGACGGAGACTCGGCGGCCGGGGCGCAGACCTTCCACGAGCCGTTCTCCTTGCGGAAGTGCAGCGTCGCCGGCTCTCGCGTTGCTCTACGTCGCCGAGGCCGGCGACGACCTGCCGGGCTGGGACGAGGACTTCGACATCCCGATGGGCGAGCTGCTGTACATCGGGACCAACGGCGCCGCGATGCAGTACTTCGCGAGCCCGGCCTGCGGCCCGGACGAGGTCCTGATGCTCCTCGGCGGCGACCTCGACCCTTATCCGTTCGGCGAAGAGTTCGACGGCCTGCTCATCCGCCCGCTGCGATGACGCGGGTTAGCGGCGGGGCCGTTCGGGTACGCGGCTGACGAACGCCCGCTTTCCGCCGTTTCCCTGCGGCCTCGCACCGCCCGGTGAAGGGGAGTGGCGGCAGGAGGGAGCGACCGTGGGCTGGTTGTGGCATGCGCTGGCGATCAGCGGGTCGATGACGTGGCAGATCCTGTGGGCGTTGATCCTCGGGTTCACGCTGTCGGCGGTCGTGCAGGCGGTGGTCCGTCGCGGCAGCGTCGGCCGTGCGCTGGGCGGCGACTCGCCCGCCGCGCTCGCCGCGGCGACGGGCCTGGGCGTGGCCTCGTCGTCGTGCTCCTACGCCTCCGTCGCGCTGGCGCGGTCGCTGTTTCGCAAGGGTGCGAGCTTCACGGCGGCGATGACGTTCGAGATCGCCTCGACCAACCTGGTCATCGAGCTGGGCATCATCCTGGCACTGCTGATGGGCTGGCGGTTCACGCTCGCCGAGTTCATCGGCGGCCCGATCATGATCGTGCTGCTCGCCGTACTGTTCCGGATCTTCCTGCGCCGGCGGATGGTCGAGGACGCGCTCGCGCACGCGAACCGGGGTGTGGCCGGGTCGATGGAGGGGCACGCCGCGATGGACATGTCGGTCACCGGGGAGGGCTCGTTCTGGCGGCGGCTGACCTCGGCACGGGGCTTCACCGCGGTGTCGCACATCTTCGTCATGGAGTGGGCCGCGATCTGGCGTGACATCGCCGCCGGTCTGCTGATCACCGGCGCGCTCGCCGCCTGGGTACCGGCCGACTTCTGGCAGCGCTTCTTCCTCACCGGCCATCCGCTGTGGGCCGCGGTGTGGGGCCCGCTGGTCGGCCCGGTCGTCGCGGTGCTGAGCTTCGTCTGCTCGATCGGCAACGTCCCCCTCGCGGCGGTGTTGTGGAACGGCGGGATCAGCTTCGGCGGCGTCGTGTCCTTCATCTTCGCCGATCTGATCATCCTGCCGATCCTCAACATCTACCGGAAGTACTACGGCTGGAAGATGGCCGGCTTCATCGCCGCCACCTTCTACGTCACCATGGTCCTCGCCGGGTACGCCATCGAGCTGCTCTTCGCACTGCTGCACCTGACCCCCGGGCAACGCAACGCCTCCGTCAGCGAGGCCCAGATCTCGTGGAACTACACCACCTGGCTCAACCTGGCCTTCCTGGCGGTCGCCACCGTGCTGCTGATCCGGTTCTTCGCCTCCGGCGGGGCGCCGATGCTCCGGACGATGGGCGGAGATGCCGACCGCCTCGCTTCCCGCAGCGGCTGAGGCGAGCGCCGGTGAGTGGCCGGCCGGTGGTGGATCAGGTGGCTGTCCGGCGCCGGTGTCGTGCGCGCACGGCGAGCACGATCGCGGCGAGGAGGGTCGCGATGGCCGAACCCGCGAGCACGCCGCTCTTGGCATCGCCGAGGAGCTGCTCGCTGTCCGGGTAGGACAGCTCGGCCATGAGCAGGGACACGGTGAACCCGATGCCGGCGAGCTGGGCCATGCCGACGATGTCCCACCAGCCCAGCGCCGGGTTGAGCTCGGCTGGGCTGAGTCTGGCGGTGAGCCAGGCGCCGCCGGCGATGCCGATGACCTTCCCGGCGGCCAGGCCGAGGATGACGCCGATGGTGACGGTCGTGGTGAAGGGGTTGCCGGCGGCACCGAAGGTCACGCCGGCGGCCGTGAGGGCGAAGACCGGCAGGACGAGCGCGGTCGTGACCGGGCGGAGCAGGTGCTCGGCGCGGTGGCTGGGGTCGGCCGGTTCGCCGGGCTCGCGCTGGGTGCGCATGAGCAGGCCCATGGCGGCGCCGGCGATGGTGGCGTGGACCCCGCTGTGGTGCGTCAGCGTCCAGATCGCCACGGCCAGCGGCACGCCGAGCGCCCAGCCCGGAACGCGGAGGCGGCGCAGTACTCGGGCGCCCCTCGGGGTCTGCAGGAGGCCGAACACTGCCAGCAGCCCGACCGCGGCCATGAGGGCCGGCCAGCTGATCGCGGCGGCGTAGAAGACCGCGATGACGATGATCGCGGCGAGGTCGTCGACGATGGCGAGGGTCAGCAGGAAGGTGCGCAGCGCCGGCGGGAGGCCGCGGCCGACCATGGCCAGGATCGCGACCGCGAACGCGACGTCTGTTGCCATCGGGATGCCCCAGCCGGCGGCGGCCTCGCCGCGGCCGAGGTTGACGACGGCGAACACCAGCGCCGGAACGACCACCCCGGCGAGCGCGGCGGCGACCGGCAGCAGCGCCCGCCGGGGATGGCGCAGCTCGCCGTGGACGAGCTCCTGCTTGAGCTCGTTGCCGACGAGGAAGAAGAACACCGCGAGCAGCCCGTCGGCCGCCCACGCCTGCAGGGTCAGGCGCAGGTGCCATCCCGCGGGGCCCACGGTCGTGGTGCGCAGCGTTTCGTAGCTTGCTGACCAGGGCGAGTTCGCCCACACCAGCGCCGCGGCCGTCGCCGCGAGCAGGAGTACGCCACCGACCACGTCCCGGCGCAGCGCGGCGCCGACGCGGGCGCCGAGACGTGCACCGCGGCCGTTTCCGGTCACGTCATGATCAATACTCACCGCAGACCTCACCCCATCCGGAGTCGTGGAGGCACCCTCTCGGCCGGGCGGCGCGACGCCGCGGGCGTTCGAGGGTGGACAGCTACCGATGACCTGGCGCCGGATCGCGCCAGGGAATGCTGGTCAGCTGCGGTGGTTGCCGGGTGGGCAGCCGGCGATCTCGCCGTGGGCGTTGGTACCCCAGGACGACAGCCATCCGTTCGTGCCGGGATGGCGCATCACGCCGGCCGGGCAGGTCGGTACCCACGGCGACGGGCACCACGCGGCGGTGGTGCGCGTCGGGCCGGGGTAGGCGCTCATCGCGTCCATTGTACGGATCGGCGGTGGCGTGAGCCGCGGACCGGCCGGGCGAGGCGTCAGCCGTACATGGCGGCGATCTCCTCGGCGTGCTCGTCGGTCACGACCTGCCGTTTGATCTTCTGGGTCGCGGTCAGCTCGCCGGTGGACTCGCTGAAGTCGTGGGGCAGGATGCGGAAGGCGCGGATCGACTCGGCCTTGGAGACGGTCTGGTTGGCGTCGTCGACGGCCTGTTGTACGGCGGAGCACAGCCGCGTGTCGGCCCGCAGATCGGCGACGGTGGCGCCGGCAGGCTTGCCGTTGTGGGCCTTCCACGTCGCGAACGCGTGCTCGTCGAGCGTGACGAGGGCGGAGACGAACGGCAGCCGGTCGCCGACGACCACGCACTGGCTCACCAGTGGATGGGCACGCAGCCGGTCCTCCAGCTCGCCCGGCACGACGTTCTTGCCGCCGGCGGTGACGATCAGGTCCTTCTTGCGGCCGGTGATCCGCAGGAACCCGTCGCCGTCGAGGTCGCCGAGGTCCCCCGTGTGGAACCAGCCGTCCTGATCCAGGCACTGCGCCGTCGCCGTCTCGTTGTTCCAGTAGCGGGCGAAGACCTGCGGCCCGTCGACGAGGATCTCGCCGTCGCCGGCGATGCGGACGGTCGTGCCCGGCACCGGCCGGCCGGCGGTACCGATGCGGACGCCGTCGTCGAAGTTGAACGCCACGACCGATGACGTCTCGGTGAGGCCGTAGCCCTCGCGCACGTCGATGCCGGCCCCCCGGTAGAAGTGCGCCAGCCGTTCGCCGAGTGGCGCGCCGCCACAGATCGCGTGCCGGCAGCCGCCGCCGAGCGCGGCGCGCACCTTGCGGTAGACCAGCATGCCGAACAGCGCGTGCCGCAGCCGCAGCAGGAGGCCGGGGCCCCCGCGGTCGAGCGATCGGCTGTACGCGACCGCCACCTGCTCGGCGCGCCGGAAGATGCCGCCGTTGGCCCGCTGCTGCGCGGTGGCGTAGATCTTCTCGAACATCCGGGGCACCGACAGGACGAACGTGGGCCGGAACGACTCCAGGTCGGCGGCGAGGTTCGCGCCGCCGGGGGAGTAGCCCATCCGGACGCGGGCCTGCACGCAGCCGATCTGGACGATGCGCGCGAACGCGTGGGCCAGCGGCAGGAACAGCAGGGTGGACGCGTCCTTGCCGAACAGCGACCCCAGTCCGGGCAGCGTGTTGCAGATGGCGGAGGACAGGTTGCGGTGGGTCAGCGCGCAGCCCTTGGGTCGCCCGGTCGTACCGCTGGTGTAGATGATGGTGGCGATGTCGTCGGCGCCGACGGCGTGCCGGCGCCGCTCGACGTCCTCGACGGCAACGGCGGCACCCTCGGCCACCAGCCCGTCGATGACGGCGTGCCGGCCTTCGATCTGCCAGGGGCCGACCCCGCCGGGCAGCGGGTGACGGGATTTCGCCAGGGCTGCGCGGTGCACGTCGGTCTCGACGAAGCATGCGACCGCGCCGGAGTCCGACAGGATCCAGGCCACCTGGTCGGGGCTGGAGGTCTCGTAGATCGGCACGGTGACCGCGCCGGCCGCCCAGATCGCGTAGTCGATGAGCGTCCACTCGTACCGGGTGCCGCTCATCAGCCCTATCCGGTCACCGGCCTGGACGCCGGCGGCGATCAGCCCCCGGGCCAGGGCGATCACGCCGTCGCGGAACTGCGCGCAGGTGACGCCCTGCCACTCGCCGCCGACGCGGCGGAGAAACTGGACCGCGTCCGGCGCGGCGGTCGCGTTCTGCCACACCGCGTCGGTGAGCGTGGTCTCGTCGCCGACGACGGCGACCGGCGCCACGGACAGCTCCCTCATCCCGCGCGGTACCCACCCGACTCGTCCAGGCGTTCCTCGTACGGCATCCGCGGCGCATACCCGAGCAGGCCGGTGCTAATCCTGGGACGGCGGGCCCATCGCCGCCGTGGGGCGGCGGGTCATGACAGGTGGGCGGCGTCGAGGGCGGCCTGGAGCGACTCGATGTAGCCGTCGCTGGTCACGGTGAGTGCCTCGCCGGCGCCGGCGCGGTTCAGGAGCCGAAGTGCGCGGCGTCGAGCGCGGCCTGCAGGGAACGGCGGTAACCGTCGCTGGTGACGGTGGCGCCGGACACCGAGTCGATGTTGGCGCTCTGCGCCTGCAGGACCTCGTCGTGCAGCGCCGGCACCGCGTACCCGTTGATCTCCCGATCCCGCCGGTTGCCATTGGGCACCTGCAGCGCGACGACGTCCGTGATCCGGCTGCCGGAGATCGTCACCCGTACCTGCACCGGCCCCCAGCGGGTCTGCGCGACGGTGCCGTTGACGACCGTGGCGCCCGACGGGCCGGATGAGCCCGCCGACGATCCGGGGACTGGGCCGTTGGGTACGACGCCCGGCGCCGCGGCGACGACGCCGGGAGTGTTCGGTGCCGCCGCGCCCATCGTGCTGGTGCGGTAGCTGAACAGCAGTACGACCACCGCCACGGTGGACACCAGCCACAGCGTGATCCGCCTCATCCGTGCTCTCCTACCAGCTGAACCGCTCGGTGTGCAGGCGCTGCGGGGGTACACCGGCGCGCAGTACCGCCGCCGAGGCGGCGGACATCCAGGCGTCGGGCCCGCAGACGTACACGTGATGGTCGCGGATGCCGGGCACCCACCGGCGAAGCTGGTCGTCCCGGAATCCGGCCGGGACCCAGGAGCCTTCCCGGGAGCGCGGCCCGACCAGGTAGCCGACCTGGAGCCGTCCGGTGGCGACCGCCGCGTCCAGCTCGTCCTTGAACAGCAGGTCGTCCGCGGTACGCGCGCGGTAGAGCAGCGTCACCGGCACCCGGACCTCGTCGAGCAGCGCCCGCAGCGGAGTGATCCCGACGCCGCTGGCGATCATGGTGATCGGGCGGCCGTCGGCGGGCGGCGCGGTCAACCGGCCGTACGGACCCTCGACGAGCACCCTTGTGCCGGGCCGGATCGTCGCGACCCGCCGGCTGCCCTCGCCGAGGTCCTTCACGGTCACCCGCAGCAGGTCCGGCCGGGGCCCCGCCGACAGCGAGTACGGGTTGGCCCGCGACCAGCCCGGCCCGTCCAGGAAGCGCCACAGGAAGAACTGCCCGGCGCGCGCCGGCAGCCGGTCCAGGTGCCGGCCGCGCAGGTACACGGAGAACACCCCGGGGCCTTCGGGCACCACGGCGGAGACGACCGGCCGGTGCCGCAGCGTGCGCCAGGCCGGCAGTCCGAGCCGGAACAGCGCCAGGCAGCCGGCCGCCGCGAGGTAGATCGTCCACCAGTACGCGCGCGCCGCCGGCGAGAAGACGAAGTCGGTGCCGGTCCACAGCTCGTGCGGGATGGCCAGGGCCACGCCGAGGTACGCGTACAGGTGCAGCAGGTGCCATGACTCGTAGCGCAGCCGGCGGCGGGCCGCGCGTACCGACGTCACCACGACGAGGGTGAGCGCGACCGTCGCCGCGGCCGCCAGCAGCATCCCCGGGTACGTGGTCACCAGCCGCCAGAGCTCGCCCGGCAGGCCCGCGTTCTCGCTCGCCGCGTAGCCGACGGTGATCAGGACGATGTGCGCCAGCATGAGGTTGAAGGAGGTGAACCCGGTCCAGCGGTGCCACGCGGCGAGGCGGTCCTGGCCGAAGGTGCGCTCGACCCACGGCACGCGGGCCATGAGGAGCACCTGTACGAGCAGCAGATCGGCGGAGACCAGGCCGGTGAGCCGGCCGAGCGAGGTCAGCCCGGACGCCACGCCGGTGAGGTCCTGCACGCCCCGGTTGTGCACCCAGAGCGCCACGACCACGAGCATGCTGAGCATCGCTGCGGCGCCCACAAGATCGGCCGACCATGCGCGCGGCCCCGACCCTCGCCGTCGTCCGGGTCGCACCCGGCCACCCGTTGTGGGCGGCAGCCACCGCCGTGCGGGGTCGTGCTGCAGCGGCAGGCCGTTGACGGTGTCCGGCACGAAACGATGCCTCCCTCGTCCGACGATCTCGCCGCCACTGTGCCCCGCCGTTCTTCGAGGATTCTTAGGCCGGCCCGTGCCAAGCTAGAGCCCGTGCTCAACGCCCCCGCACCACCCAGGCTCCTGCTGATCGAAGACGACCGGCGCTTGGCCGGCGTGCTGCAGGAGCTGCTGGCCGACGAGGGCTACCTGGTGGAATGGGCCCGCGACGGGCAGGAGGGGCTGCATTTCGGGCTGGCCCGCTCGTACGACGCCATCGTCCTCGACCGGCGGCTGCCGGCGATCGAGGGGCTGGACGTGCTGCGCCGGTTGCGCGGGCGCGGCGTGACCACGCCGGCGCTCGTGCTCACCGCCCGGGGCACGGTCGCCGACCGGGTCGAGGGCCTCGACGCCGGGGCCGAGGACTACCTGACCAAACCGTTCGACGCCGACGAGCTGCTGGCCCGGCTGCGGGCACTGCGCCGCCGCCACCTCGACCGCGCGGACCTGCTGTCGATCGGGGGCCGGTGGCTCGACGTGACGACCCGGCAGGTGCGCGACCGGTCGGGTGACGTGGTGGCGCTGTCGGACCGCGAGTGCGCGCTCCTGCAGACGCTCGCCACCCGGCCGCACCAGGTGTTCACCCGCGACGACCTGCGCACGCTCGTCTTCGACGCCGCCGAGAACCCGGGCGTCGTCGACACGTACGTGCACTACCTGCGCCGGAAGCTGGGCCGCCCGGTGATCCGGACGGTACGCGGCCTCGGCTACCAGATCGGCTCCGCATGACGGCCAACCCCGAGTCGCGCCTGCTGCGCCGGGCCACCGCCGTGATCGCCGTGCAGGTGGCCGCCGCCGTCGCCGCGACCGTCATCCTCGTCAGCGTGCTGGCGTTCTCGCTGACCATCCGCGCCGAGCACCTGGCCGAGGAGCGCACCGTCCGCGTGCAGACGCTCGCCGCCGGCGCGGACCTGACCGGCACCGAAGGCGTGGTACTGCTGCGCCGCACACCCGACGGCGTCGTCATGGCGAGCGGTGGCACTCCGCCCGCCGTCCTCCGCTCGGACGTCACCCGGCTGCGGCCCGGACGCGGCAACGCGACGATCAACGGCCGGCATTACGAGGCGTACGTGGTGGACCGCGCCGACGGCAGCCGGACCGTCGGCCTGCTCGACGTCACCGCCCGCGAGGAGTCCGGCGAACGCCTCGTCGGGTCGCTGCTGATCGCCGGCCTGATCGGGATCGTCGCGGCCGCATCGGTCGGCGCCGTCCTCGGCCGGCGGGCGGTGCGCCCGCTGGCGCGCGCCCTCTCGCTGCAGCGACGCTTCGTGGCGGACGCCAGCCACGAGCTGCGCACGCCCCTGGCCGTGCTGCACACCCGCGCTGAGCTGCTGCAGCGGCGCCTCAACCGGGACGTCGACGCCGAACGGGTACGCGCCGACGTGGCCGAGCTCGTGGCCGACACCCACGCTCTCGGCGAGGTGGTCGAGGACCTGCTGCTGTCCGCGGAGCTGTCGCACCGGCCGGCCCGGGGCGTGACGTTCGACGCCGCCGACCTGGCGCGGGAGCTTGCCGCGTCGGTGGAGCCGTACGCCAGTGAGCAACACGTCACGCTGCGCACCGTCATCGGCGCGGGCCCCACGGAGGTGACCGGGGTGCGTTCCTCGCTGCGCCGGGCCCTCGCGGCGCTGGTCGACAACGCCCTCGCCCACGTCAGCGCGGGAGGCACCGTCACGGTCGCCGTCGACCGGGTGGACGAACGCGTCTGCCTGGCGGTCATCGACGACGGCGTGGGGCTCGACCCGGCCCGGGCCACGCAACTGCTGGCCCGCTTCGCGCGGGGCGAACACCCCGTCGACCGGCCGGGCCGCCGGTTCGGGCTCGGCCTGGCGCTGGTGCAGGAGGTGCTCGACGCGCACGGCGGGCAGCTGCGCATCGACGGCAGCCCCGGGCACGGTGCCCGCTTCACGATGCTGCTCCCCGCGACCGCGGTCATGGCCGATCCGGCACCGGCGAGGGCCGATCCGGCACCGGCGAGGACGGAGTAGATCCCCGCCAAGGTCGGGACCTTCGGCCTTGGACCAGTGGCCGCCGCGTATGGAGCATGAATAGAGGCCGGTTCGCCGTACCGACCGGCTCCCGGCGGGACGGAGGGCTCTGATGCCGCAGCTGCGAGGTCACCTGTGGGCCGCCCGAGAGGCCCTGCTGTTCGGGGTGGCGACGCTGGTGCTCATCGCCGGTGTGGCGGCCGCCGCCGTGGGGGCGGGCGGCCTGGCGTCCGTGCTGTGGACCGGCGCGACGCTGGTCGGCCTGGCCTACTCGACGATCACCATCGCCGTCGCGCTGCTGCGCCGCCGGCCCTCGGTCGACGTCATCGCGTGGCTGGCGCTGGCGGGCGCCCTGCTGGTCGGCCAACCGCTGGCCGGCGCGGTGATCGCGGTCATGCTGTTCACCGGGGGCGTGCTGGAGGCACGCGCGTCGGCCCGGGCCCGCCGGGAACTCGGCCGCCTGGCCGCCGGCGCGCCGCGGATCGCCCGCCGTGAGGGCCCGGACGGCGTGGAGGAGATCCCGGTGGACCGGGTCGCGGTCGGCGACCGGCTGCTGGTCGGCGCCGGCGAGCTCGTCCCGGTCGACGGCCGGCTGCTCGACGACGGCGTGTTCGACGAGTCGGCGCTGTCCGGTGAGCCGCTGCCGGTCGAGCGCCGGGCCGGCGACAACGTCCGCAGCGGTGTGGTCAACGCCGGGGCGGCGGCGCGGATGCTGGCCACCGAGACCGCGGACGCGTCGACCTACGCGGGCGTGGTGCGGCTGGTGGAGCGGGCTCAGGCGAGCAGCGCCCCCTTCGTCCGCCTCGCCGACCGGTTCGCGCTGGTCTTCGTACCGCTGACGCTGCTGGCGGCCGGCCTGGCCTGGGCGATCTCGGGTGAGGCGGTGCGAGCCGTGGCCGTGCTGGTCGTGGCGACCCCCTGCCCCCTGTTGCTGGCCGCTCCGATCGCGATCATGTCCGGGGTGTCCCGGGCGGCTCGGTACGGCGTGATCCTCAAGGGCGGCGCGGCCCTCGAGCGGCTGGCCGCCGGACGGGTCCTGCTGTTCGACAAGACCGGCACCCTGACCCGCGGCCGGCCCGCCCTCTCGGCGGTCATCACCGGCCATGACCTGCCGGCCGACGACGTCCTGCGGCTGGCCGCCTCGCTCGACCAGTCGTCGGCACACGTGCTCGCCGCGCCCATCGTGACCGCCGCCCGCGATCGCCGGCTGAGCCTGCCCGCGGCGTCGAACGTGCGGGAACTGCACGGTTTCGGCATCGAAGGAACGGTCGAGGGTCGCCCGGTACGCCTCGGCAAGGCCGCCTGGGTCGTCGACGGCCCCGCGCCGGAGTGGGTGCGCCGCGCCCGGCGGCGGGCCGCGCTGGACGGGTCGCTGACCGTGTTCGCGGCGGTCGACGGTCGGCCCGCCGGGGTCCTGCTGCTCACCGATCCGCTGCGGCCCGACGCGCCGCGCATGATGCGGACGCTGCGCGACGCCGGCATCGAGCGCACGGTCCTGGTCACCGGGGACCGGGCGGACATCGCGGAGACCGTCGGGCGGGTCGCCGGCGTCGACGCCGTGTACGCCGACCGCGACCCCGCCGACAAACTCGCCATCGTCAGCGCCGAACAGGCCGTCGCACCGACCGTCATGGTCGGCGACGGGGTGAACGACGCCCCGGCGCTCGCCGCCGCCGGCGTCGGCGTGGTCCTGGCGGCCCGCGGTGTCACGGCCGC
>NZ_BAAARV010000043.1:0-16273 GCF_039532525.1 Dactylosporangium salmoneum | reverse complement strand
CGCCCGACGTCGTGCTCACCGCGGACCGCGTCGACGGCCTCGCCGACGCGATCCTCGTCGCCCGGCGCGCCCGGCGCATCGCCCGCCGCTCGGCCGCGCTCGGCATGGGCCTGTCGCTGGCCGCGATGATCCCGGCCGCGGCCGGGCTGCTCACGCCGGTGGCCGGTGCGCTGCTGCAAGAGGCGATCGATGTCGCGGCCATCGGCCTGGCCCTGACGGTCCTGCTGCCGCAGCGCACGCACACCGTCACCATGCCGAGCGCCGACCTCGCGGTCACCCAGCAGCTGTACGCGCAGCACACCGCCATACGCCCGCTCGTCGAGCAGATCCGGGCCGTCGCCGACGACCTCTCCGTCGCGCGGGCCGACCTCGGGCCCGTCCGTGAGCTGCTCGACCGCCTCGAGACCGACCTGCTGCCACACGAGCGGGCCGAGGAGGAGCAACTGCTGCCGATCGTCGCGCGGGCCCTGGGCGGTCCCGACCCGATCGCAGCGCTCAGCCGCACCCACGCCGAGATCGAGCACCAGATCCGCCGGCTGCGCCGGACCCTGCCGGACATCGGCAGCCGGCCCGAGCCGGAGGACGTGATCGACCTGCGGGCCGGCCTCTACGGCCTGTACGCCATCATGCAGCTGCACAACGCGCAGGAGGAGGAGAACGCGTTCAGCCTGATGCCGACGGCGCCCGGCTGAGCACGACTCGGCACCGAGCTCGCGGCGGCGCCGCGCGGACTCGGGCCCGAGTAGCCTTGACAACGCTGCCAGACCCTCCAGAGCGTGTCACCGCGCGATCCGAGTTACCTCGCCGGCAGTGAGGTGTACATGGCACCTAAGAGCGTGTTGTGTGATGCGGGAGAGGGCGGCCCCGATGCGGGTACGCCTACTGTCGTTCTTGGTGCGCGCAAGGCCGCCGTTGCTGCTCGGGCTCCTGTTCGCGGCGGTGGTGATCGCGACGGAGACACTCGTGCTGATCCCGCTGCACGGCGCCATCCGCGAGGACTCCCGGGGGATGATCTATCTCGTCGGCGTGCTGCTCGTCTCGACCCTGTGCGGTGGCCGGATCGGCTTGCTGGCGGTCCTGGTCAGCACCTTTGCCTACAACTACTTCCAGCTTCCGACCTTCGGCAAGCTCGAGCTCTCCACCACCGGTGAGGACCTGCAAGAGGCGGCCGTCTTCATGGTGGCCGCCCTGCTGGTCAACGGTCTGGCGCACCTCGCCCGCAAACACGCCGCGGAGACGTCCGACCGCCGCCAGGAGGCCGACCTCAGCGCCGACCTGGCCCACCTGCTCCTCGGCACCGACGACCTGCAATCCGCACTGGGCATCGCCGCACGCCGGATCGCTCGGACATTCCAGATTCCCTGGGCCGCGATCGAACGCGGCACAGCCACCACGAACGCCCACCGGGTCGCCCTCCCGCTGCGGACCGGGGCGAGCACCCTCGGCACCCTGCTCGTCCCGGCCGACCTGCCTCAACCCACCCTGCAACGGCTTCGGGAGCGGCTGCTTCCCGCGCTCGCATCCGTACTCGGCGCCGCGCGGGAGCGCGAGACGAGCCGCGAGCAGCAGGCCGCGCTGCGCCGGGTGGCAACGCTGGTCGCCAAGGGGACCACGCCGGCCGAGGTGTTCAAGACCGTAGTCGAGGAGCTCGGCCGTGTCCTCGGCCAGTACCCCGCGGGGTTGTACCGGTACGAATCCAACGGCACCGTCTCCCGAATGGCCGGCACCATGCAGCTGAACATGGCCGAACGGTCATTCCCGGTCCAGGGCGAGTCGCTCCTCCCGTTGGTCCTGCGGACCCGCGCCGCGGCCCGGATCGCCTCGTACGACAACGCCAAGGGGGCCAACGCCGCGATCGCCTGCCGCGAAGGAATCCGATCGGGGGTCGGTGTCCCAATCGTGGTCGAGGGCCGCGTCTGGGGGGTGGCCGTCGTCGTGACGACGCAACCCGAGCCGTTGCCGATCGACACCGAAGCCCGCATGGCCGACTTCACGGACCTCGTCGCGACCGCGATCGCCAATGCCGAGACCCGCGCGGAGCTCACCGCGTCCCGTGCCCGCATCGTCGCGGCCAGCGACGAGGCCCGCCGCCGCATCGAACGTGACCTGCACGACGGCGCGCAGCAGAGTCTCGTCGCGCTCGGCCTCCAGCTGCGCAGCGTCGAGCAGACGCTGCCGGCCGGCCTGGGGTCCGTTCGTGACGACCTGTCGCTGGCCGTGGGCAGCCTGACCGGCGTCCTGCACGACCTGCAGGAGCTCTCGCGCGGCATCCACCCGGCCATCCTCTCCAAAGGCGGACTCGGCGCAGCCGTCAAGGCCCTCGCCCGCCGCAGTCCCACACCCGTCGACCTCGCCCTGGCCGTCGAGCGGCGGCTACCCGAACAGGTCGAGGTCGGTGCCTACTACGTCGTGTCCGAGGCGCTCACGAACACCGCGAAGCACGCCGAGGCCAGCCTGGTTCGCGTCGGCCTCGAAACCGCCGATGGCCGCCTGCGGATCCTGGTGCAGGACGACGGCATCGGCGGTGCCAGCGTGAGCCGCGGCTCAGGACTCGTCGGCCTCCGCGATCGCGTCGCCACGCTCGGCGGCAAGCTGGAGATCTCCAGCCCGGTCGGCCACGGCACAGCGCTCCTGGTCGAGATCCCGATCGACAAGGCCTGAATGCCACTCAACCCTTGCGCGGATGGGCGCTGAAGAACTGCCAGATCGTGTCGGTCGCGTTCAGCGCCGTCGACGGTGGCGGCAGCCCGAGCAGCTTCTCCACCGCCGGCATCGGCGTGCCGCCCGGCCACTGGTGCCCGGCCCCCGCGATGGTGATCAGCTCGACGTCACGCCCGTCCGGGCAATGGGCCAGCGACGTGGTGACCGAGCCCGAGGTGTGGGTCTGCGGTGCGGCACACTGCGCGATCTTCCGCCAGTTGGCGATCTGGTCGGGCACCGAGCCGCCGTCGATCTTGACCGGTATCAGCCCCACGCCGTCGTTGTTCATCTTCCCCGGCTTGCCGTCGTACGGGACGATGTCGTCCCCGGTGCCGTGGACGTGGATCACGGAGATGGGCGCCGGCGCCGGGCACTGCCCGAGCAGCTTGCCCGCCACCACCCCGATCGCGGCGAACGTGGTGCTGTCGCAGGCCAGCCGGTAGGCGAGCATCCCGCCGTTGGATATGCCGGTGGCGTACGTCCGGGCCGGATCGATGGGCAGGTCGTCCGAGACGGCCGCCACCATGTCCTTGATGAACGCCACGTCGTCGACGCCGCCGTGGGCCGAAGGGCCGCAGCAGTCGGCGCTCACGACCCAGGATCGCAGGAGCCCGTCGGGGTATGCGACCACGAAGCCCTTCCGGTCGGCCTCGGCATTCCAGCCGTACGCCATCTCCGCCTGGACGCCGTCACCGAGGGCGCCGTGGAGCATGACGACCAGCGGTACCGGCTTCGACATCGACAGGTTGGCCGGCCGGTACAGCCGGTACGTGCGTTTCTTGCCGTCGACGGTGATGCTGTGGTCGGTCGAACCGACGGCGACGGCCGGGCTGCGGAGCTTGCCCGCGCCGGCCTTGGTCGTGCTCGCAGCGGTCGGCGTGGCCGTACCGCCGCGCCCCTGTGGCTGTGCCGCATCGCAGGCGATGAGCACGATGAGCGCGCACACGGCCGCCACCGCCCACACGGTACGCCTGACGGACCCTGCACTGCTGGTTGGCCAATTCATGAAGCCTCCGCCTCGCTCGGCAACTCGTACCTCGTCGGTGGTGGCCGCTGGCCGGCCGGCGCCGTGCGCTGACCGGCCAGCGGGAAATGGATTCCGCATGCCCAATCGGGTCAGTAGCCGCGGCTCAGGCGGTGTGCCGCCGGCCGGATGTTGCCGTTGGTGCGCAGCCGGATCAGCTCCCAGCCACCCTCGGGGACGTTGTCGCCCTTGTCGGTCCGCAGGTTCATCGGGTTGGCCATGCCGAGGTAGATGGCCGTTCCGTCGGTCACCATGTTGCGCACGCCGTAGTTGAAGTAGTTGCCGAGCCCGGTGGTGTTCACCGGGCGGGCCGGCGACTGCGGGCTGTCGAACGCCCACAGGTCGGCGCCGTACGTCTTCGGGTCGGGCGTGCCGAACGCGGCCCGGACCCCCGGGAGCGCCTTCGCCGGCGAGTACTGGCTGATCTGGCCCCAGTCCATCGTGCCGACGTACAGCGAACCGCCGGCGACCACCATCGACCAGGTGTAGTTGTTGTAGGCGTTACCGAACCCGGCCGCGCCCCACTTGGGCTTGTACCCGGTCGAGGCGAGGTGCCAGGCGCCGGCCCCGTTGTTCGCCTTCGGGTCGTACGCGGGCAGCTGCGCCGCCCCGTAGAGCAGGTCGACCGTCGGGCGGCCCTTGTCGAAGTTGGCGGCGCGGAAGATGCTCGCCGTGCGCTGCGTGTTTACCACCGCGAGGGCGCCCTGCTGGTCGTTGGCCGGCTTGTACTGCTTCACCATGGCCGCCGTGGCCTGCAGCGGCACGTGCATCGTGCCCCAGTACAGGTAGCCGCCGTACGAGGCCAGCGAGCCGAGGCCGTACGTCTTGGCCACGACCGGGTCGGGCTCGTACTGGCTCACGCCCCACACCTGCCGCCAGCTGGTGGCGTCGTCCTTGGTCAGGCCGGGCTGCCCGTTGGCCAGCGGCGCGCTCATCCACAGCCCGGCCGCGGTCGCCTTCGTGCTCCCGCCGGCGCTGGGCCAGGTGGTGACGAAGATCCGGCCCTGGTGCACGACGAGATCCGCGACCTGCGACGGCAGGTAGCCCACCGCCGTGAACTTGAACGGGTTGGACTTGTTGCCGGTCCAGCGCAGCACCGCGCCCCCGCCCTGGCCCTCGGGGCCGATGCCGACGCCGGCGTAGAGCGCACCGTCGGCCACGACGAAGTGCCGGATGTTGCCGTACTGGTTGAGGCTGGTCGACCCGAGGTACTTGCCCGAGTTGCTGTCGAAGGCGAACAGGTTGATGCCGAGCAGGCCCGGCCCGCCGAGCAGCACCACGCCGTTGTACGCGCCGGCGGCACGCATGCCGACGGTCGTGTTGAGCCGCAGGCTGTCGTTGCTGGACGCATTGTTGATGTCGGCGGTCTTGTCGGTCAGCTTCCCCGTCGACGTCTGGTAGACGTACACCTTCGGCGCGCGCCAGTCGCCCAGCCCCGCCGCCAGGTTGCCGGCGCCGCTCAGGCTGCCCAGGCTGCTCCCGAGGGTGCCCAGGTTGCCCCCCAGGCCGCCGATCTTCTGGCTCAGCTGGTTGCCCAGCTGGCTGGAGCCGTACTCACACACGTAGTCGTTGTTCTGGGTCGGCGTCGTCTGCGCGAGGCTCGTGCCGAGCGTGAGGCACTGGACGTTGGCGCCCGTGCCGAACCAGACCCGGTCGCCCGACTGGGCCAGGCCCCACACGTACGACTGGTTCACCTTCGCCTTGCCTTCCTGGCAGGGCGGCCCGGCCGGGTACGGCTGACCGATCCCGGCGAAGCACTCGTCCGGTGCGGCCTTCGCCAGCAGTTCCGGCCCCGAGGCCGTCCGCGCCGCCTGGGCCGTGACTGCACCGCTGGCGGCCGGTGCGGCGGCGAGCACCGGGATGGCCGCCAGGACCGCGACGGGTAGTAGAGATCGGGCGAAGAACCGGATCCTGTGCATGGTTGTCCTCTCATCAGGTACAGGTCCGTCGGCGGCAGCCGCGGACGTCGAAAAAGGCGGAGAGATAAGGGATCCACCGACGGGCAGGGGCGGCTGCCGCCTCGGGCGGATGACGGGCACGGCGAAACACAGCGATGTCCGCACCCCTGGGCGGAGTGGGCGGGCAACGGCGCCGGCAGGCGGTGCACGGCGTTGGAAGAGCGCCTCGGATGCGCTGTGCCATACGTGCGTCTCGCCGGGGCGCGGAAGGGGCCACGGCGGTTCAGCCCAAGGCATCTACAACCAGGTTTGTATCAGACTGCCGACGTACGAACAGGACGATCGGCGAAGAGAGTCCTGAATAGCCGGACAAACCTGTGGGCCGTGTTGTACGAATAACGTGTCGCGGCCACAGCGTGCTGGAATGCGCCGCGGACGAGCCGGCTGCGGACGCCGGCGGCGCGCACGCCGGACGTGAGCATTCTTCGGCCCGACGGCCAATAGTTCGCTCTGGTGAAGACCCGACTGATTCGACGCACAAGGCTGCGTCGCGGGGCCAGTGTGCGCCTGCGCAATCCAAACGCTGCACACCTGACCCATCGACGGGAGCCTGATGAAGACTGCATTCGGCGGCAACGACCTGGTTGTCGCCATCAATCCGTGTGGCGCGGTGGAGCCCGGTCCACGGCTCGTGGCGGCCGCCGTTGCCGGCGGCGGGCGCGGAGTCTTCGACCTGGCTCGGGGCGACCGCGCGGCCCTGCAGGCGCTGGAGCGGGCGGCGTCGTGGTCGGCCGGATCGATCGGGGTCCGGGTGCCGGCCGGTTGCCGCGCAACCCTCGCCGATGTGGAGCGCGTCGCGGGGGATCGGGTGAGCCTGCTGGTGATGCCGGCGAACGACGCCGGGTGGTCACTGCGGGAGGCGGCGCAGCGGTATCGGGTGCTGGTGGAGGTGAGCAGCCGTGCGGAGGCCCGGGCCGCGGCCGAGGCCGGCGCGCACGGGCTGATCGCCCGCGGTTGCGAGGCCGGCGGACGGGTCGGCGAGCTGAGCTCCTTCGTCCTGCTGCAACAGCTGCTGGCCGACGAGGCACTGGCGCTGCCGGTGTGGGTGGCCGGGGGCATCGGGCCGCGCACGGCCGCCGCGTGCGTGGTCGGCGGCGCCGCCGGTGTGGTCCTGGACAGTCAGCTCGCGCTCATGCCGGAGTCGGACCTGCCGGAGGACGTGCGGGCCGTGATCGGGCGGATGGACGGCTCGGAGACGGTGCTGTCCGACGGCGTGCGCGGCCTGCGCCGCGACGGCCGCCCGGACGGTACCGGCGAGCTGCTGCCGGTGGGCCAGGACGGCTGGATGGCGGCCGTGTTCCGGCACCGCTGGCGCACCACCGCCGCGGCCGTGCGCGGCATCCGCGCGGCGATCGAGGCCGCGGCCGGCGACGACGCGGCGGGTGCGCTGCTGGCGCCGGAGGCGCCGCTCGCGCAGGCGCTGGGCGTGCGGATCCCGGTGGCGCAGGGGCCGATGACGCGGGTCAGCGACGTCGCCGGGTTCGCAGCCGCGGTCGCCGACGACGGGGCGCTGCCGTTCATCGCGCTCGCGCTGGCCACCGGCGAGCAGTCCCGGCGGATGCTGCGGGAGGCCGCGCAGCAACTGGGCGGGCGCCCGTGGGGGGTCGGCGTCCTCGGCTTCGCCCCGGAGGAGGTGCGGGCGGCGCAGCTCGCGGCGGTGATGGAGGTCCGGCCACCGGTCGTGATCATCGCGGGTGGCCGGCCGGCGCAGGCCAAGGCCCTCGAGGCCGACGGCCTCAACGCGTTCCTGCACGTGCCGTCGCCCGGGCTGCTGCGCCAGTTCCTGCGGGCCGGTGCGCGGCGGTTCATCTTCGAGGGCGCCGAGTGCGGCGGGCACATCGGGCCACGCACGAGCTTCGCGCTGTGGGAGGCGCAGGCGCTGGCGCTGGAGGAGTTCCTCGACGAAGCGCCGCCCGGCACCGCCGCGCAGGTGCAGGTGTTCTTCGCCGGCGGCATCCACGACGCACGTTCCGCGGCGATGGTGTCGGCGATGGCCGGCCCGCTGGCGCGACGCGGTGTGCAGGTCGGCGTGTTGATGGGCACCGCCTACCTGTTCACCCGCGAGGCGGTCGAGTGCGGGGCGATCCAGCCGCTGTTCCAGCGCGAGGTGCTGGACGCGTCGGTCACCGCGCTGCTGGAGACCGCGCCGGGACACGTGACGCGGTGCCTGCACACGCCGTACGTCGACGACTTCCACCGGATGCGGCGGGAGCTGGACGCGGCGGGAGTGGACGCCCGGCAGGTGTGGGAGCAGCTGGAGACGCTCAACGTCGGGCGGCTCCGCATCGCCAGCAAGGGCCTGCGCCGCGACGGCGACGCCCTGGTCGCCGTGGACGAGCCGGGCCAGCGCGCCGAGGGCATGTTCATGGCCGGCCAGATCGCGGTCCTGCGCGACGTGCAGACCACCGTGGCCGCCCTGCACGCCGACGTGACCGTGGGGGCGCGGCGCTTCCACGCCGGGCGGATCGCCGCGCTGACCGCGGTGCTCGGGCCGGACGCCGCGGTGGCCGAGCCGACGCCGCCGCCCCTGGACGTCGCCATCGTCGGCATGTCGTGCATCCTCCCCGGCTCGCCGGACCTGACCGCGTTCTGGCAGACGGTCCTCGGCGGCCGCGACGCGGTGACCGAGGTGCCCGCCGAGCGCTGGGACGTCGACACGTACTACGCGCCCGAGGTGGAGCCGGGACAGACGGGCCGGATCAGCGTGTCGAAGTGGGGCGGCTTCATCGCGCCGGTGCCGTTCGACGCGATCGGGTACGGCATCCCGCCGGCCGCGCTCGCCAGCATCGACCCGGCCCAGCTGCTCGCCCTGGAGGCGTCGCGGCGGGCACTGGCCGACGCCGGGTACCACCACGGCTCGCCCGCGGTCGACCACTCGCGGACCGGGGTCGTCTTCGGCGCCGAGGCGGGCAGCGACCTGAGCAACGCGAAGGTGGTCCGCACCTCGCTGCCCGGGTACCTCGGTGACGTACCGGCGGAGCTGGCCGGGCAGTTGCCCACAATCACCGAGGACTCGTTCCCCGGCGTCCTGGCGAACGTGATCGCCGGCCGGGTGGCGAACCGCCTGGATCTGGGCGGGCCGAACTTCGCCGTGGACGCCGCCTGCGCCTCCTCGCTGGCGGCCATGGACGCCGCCTGCAAGGAGCTGGCCACCGGCGGCAGCGACCTGATGGTCTGCGGCGCGGTGGACCTGCACAACGGCATCCACGACTACCTCATGTTCAGCTCGGCGCATGCGCTGTCGCCGACCGGGCGGTGCCGCACGTTCGACTCCACGGGCGACGGGATCGCGCTCGGCGAGGGGGTCGCGTGCGTCGTGCTCAAGCGGCTGGCCGACGCGCGGCGCGACGGCGATCGCGTCTACGCGGTGATCAAGGGCGTGGGCGCGGCCAGCGACGGGCGGGCGCTGGGACTGACCGCGCCGCGCGCCGAAGGGCAGCGCCGGGCGCTGGACCGGGCCTACGCGCAGAGCGGCTTCACCCCGCGGCAGGTCGGCCTGCTCGAGGCACACGGCACCGGCACCGTCGTCGGCGACCGCACCGAGCTGCAGACCCTGACCCGGCTGTTCACCGACGCCGGCGCGTCGCCGGGCAGCTGCGCGCTCGGTTCGGTCAAGTCGCAGATCGGGCACACCAAGTGCGCCGCCGGCCTGGCCGGGGTGATCAAGGCGGCGCTGGCGCTGCATACCGGCGTCCGGCCGCCGACGATCAACCTGACCCGGCCGAACCCGGCCTGGGACGCGCAGACCAGCCCGTTCGCCTTCTACACCGAGCCCCGCCCGTGGGCCGCGCCGGCGCGGGAGCGTATCGCCGGCGTCAGCGCGTTCGGCTTCGGCGGCACCAACTTCCACGTCGTGCTCGCCGCGGACCCGCACACGCCCGAACCGCGCCACGCTCGCGACGAGTGGCCGGCGGAGCTGTTCTGCTTCCGCGGCCGCGATCGCGCGGCGGCGCACCAGGCCGTGGGCCGGCTCGCCGAGCTGCTGCGCGGCGCCGACCGGTACGACCAGCCGTGGCGGCTGCGGGACCTGGCCGCGACGGCCGCCGCGCAGGCCGACCCGCGCTCGGGGCCCGTCCAGGTCGCGATCGTCGCCCGCGACGCCACCGAGCTCGACCAGCTGCTGCGCCGCGCGCTCGCCGGCGAGCACGACCCCGGCCGGGGGCTGATCCAGCCGCCGCCGCAGGGCACGGCCGGCGGCCGGGTGGCGTTCCTGTTCCCCGGGCAGGGCAGCCAGCGCCCGGGCGCCCTGGCCGAGCTGTTCGTGGCCTTCCCCGAGCTGCGGGAGTACCTCGATCTCGGGCCGGAGCTGGCGGACCGGCTGTTCCCGCCGGCCGCGTTCGACCCGGCCACGCAACGCGAGCAGCAGCAGCGGCTCACCGACACCCGGGCGGCGCAGCCGGTGCTCGGCATCGGCGGGCTCGCCGTCGCCCACCTGCTGCGCCGCCTCGACGTCCATCCCGACCTGGCCGCGGGACACAGCTACGGCGAGCTCGTCGCGCTGAGCGTGGCCGGCGCCCTCGACCCGGCGACCCTGCTGCGGCTCAGCCGGCAGCGCGCCGAGGCGATCGTCGGCGCCGCCGGCGACGATCCGGGCACCATGGCCGCGGTCAGCGCGACCGCCGAGCAGATCCTCGCGGTCCTGACCGACGCGGGCCTCGCCGACCGGGTCGTGCTCGCCAATCGCAACGGCCCCACCCAGCAGGTGATCTCCGGCCCCACCGCCGCGGTGCAGTCGGCGGTCACCGCCCTGAAGGCCACCGGCCTGACGACGCACCGGCTCAACGTCGCGTGCGCCTTCCACAGCCCGCTCGTCGCCGGCGCCGTGGACCGCTTCGCGCAGGTGCTCGCCGCCGAACCGGTCGCGGCGCCGTACATCGAGGTCTGGTCCAACCGGACCGCCGCCGCGTACCCGGCGGACGCCGACGAGGTCCGGCGCGAGCTGGCCGCCCAGGTCGGTGCGCCGGTCCGCTTCGTCGAACAGATCGAGGCCATGTACGCCGCCGGCGCCCGGACCTTCGTCGAGACCGGCCCGGGGGAGGTCCTCACCCGCCTCGTCCAGGCCATCCTGGCCGATCGCCCACACCTCGCCATCGCCTGCGACCGGAACACCGGCGAAGGGCTCCGCGACCTGCTCACCGCGGTGGCACAGCTGGCCTGCGCCGGGGTGCCGGTGCAGACCGGCTGGCTGTTCCACGGCCGCGACACCGTCGAGGCCACCCCGACCGTGCCGTCCGACCGTCCCTTCTGGACAGTGGACGGCCAGCTCGTCCGCGACCGGGAGGGCACCTGCATCCCCGGTGGTCTGACGCCGCCGCGACGCATCAAGGAGCTGTCCATGACCCCAACCATCCGGCCCGCTACCGGCGGCCACGACAACGGGACCCGGCGACCGGGCCAGGACGAACTGCTCGCCGAGTACCTGCGGGCGAACCGCGAGCTGATCGCCTCCCAGCGCGACGTCATGCTCGCCTACCTCGGCAGCGACGCCGGCGACGGACGCGACCCCGCGCCGGCCGCCGCGACGCTACCGCTGCCGGCGCCGCCAGGCGCGACGCCACCGTTGCCGGCGCCGCCCGCCGCGACGCTGGCGCGCCCGGCAAGCGCGCCCGTGCCCGTCGCATCCGTGTCGATGCCGGCCGCGATGGCCGTGTTCACGTCGTCCAGCAACGGGGGCGCCAGCAACGGGGGCGCCAGCAACGGCAAGGTCAGCAGCCTGGCCGCGACCGCCACGCTGGTGGTGGAGGCGCCGAAGCACGACTTCCAGGGTGCGGTGCTGGCGGTGCTCAGCGAGCGGACCGGCTACCCGGTCGACCTCATCGATTTCGACCTGGACCTGGAGGCGGACCTCAGCATCGACTCGATCAAGCGGGCGGAGGTCGCCGGGGATGTCGTGGCCCGGCTCCGGCTTTCGGGCGAGGGCGATGAGTCCGAGCTGGAGGAGCTGGTGAAGGCCCGGACCGTGCGGGCCATGGTCGACTGGCTCACCATCCGGCTGAGCGACGCGCCCGCAGTGGCGCCTGCGGCGCCTCCTGCCGCGCCGCCCGCGGCCCGGCCGATGCCCCAGAGCCGGCCCGCCGCGCCGGCCGCGCCGGACTTCCAGGGTGCGGTGCTGGCGGTGCTCAGCGAGCGGACCGGCTACCCGGTCGACCTCATCGACTTCGACCTGGACCTGGAGGCGGACCTCAGCATCGACTCGATCAAGCGGGCGGAGGTCGCCGGGGACGTCGTGGCCCGGCTCGGGCTGTCCGGTGAGGGCGACGAGTCGGAGCTGGAGGAGCTGGTCAAGGCCCGGACCGTGCGGGCCATGGTCGACTGGCTCACCATCCGGCTCAGCGACGCGCCCGCGGCCTCGCCCGCAGCGCCTCCCGCGGCGCCGCCCGCAGCCCGGCCGATTCCCGCCCAGAGCCGGACCGGCCGCCGGGGCACCCGGACGGGCGTCGCGCCGTCGCGCATGATCCCCACGCTGGTTCCCGTCGCTGACGAGCCGGTCCGGCCGGCGACGGCGCTCGCGGGCGCCACGCTGATGGTCACCGGGTCCGGGCCGGTGGCCGACCGCGTCGCCGAGCTGCTGCGCGGGCACGGAGCGACCGTGCGCGCCGGCACGCTCGCCGAGCCGGGACCGGTCGAGGGGGCCGGCGGGCTCGTCCTGCTCGACGGGCTGGGGGCGTCCACCGGGGAACCGGCGCCGCTGCTGCCCTTGGCGTTCGGGCTGATCAAGCAGGTCCTCGCGGGCGGCCCACGCTACCTGCTGGCGGCCGCCGACGCGAACGCCGGTGCCCGCACGGACGGGCTGCGGGGCCTGATGCGCAGCGTCGCCCGGGAGTACCCGTCGACCGCGGTGCGGCTGGCCGTCGTGGACGGCACGGCACCCGCGGACGCGCTCGCCGAGCAGATCGTCGACGAGCTGCTCGCCGGGGGCGATGCGGCGGTGGTGCAGCACAGCGGCGGCGTCCGGCAAACGTACGGGATGGCGCCGGCGAGCCTCGGCCCGCTCGCGGCCGGCGGTGCCGGCCCGGCCGGGGACGGCGTGGCAGAGGCGCGGGCGGTCGGCCTCGACCGCGACTCGGTGGTGGTCCTGGTCGGCGGTGCGCGCGGCATCACCTCATGGTTCGCCCGGGCGCTCGCCGGGGCGGCCGGGTGCCGCATCGAGCTCATCGGCCGGACCCCGACGCCGCAGGGCCCGGAGGATCCGGCGCTGACGGCGGCCACGGACGAGGTCTCGCTGCGGGCCGCGCTCGCGCGCCAGGGCGGCGCCACACCGGCGGAGCTCGCCCGCAAGGCGCAGGCGATCCTGGCCGCCCGGGAGGTCGACGCCACCCTGCGGGAGCTGCGCGAGCTGGGGGCCCAGGTGCGCTACCACACCCTCGACGTCCGCGACGCGGAGGCGACCGACCGGCTCATCGCGGCGATCCATCGCGAGCACGGCCGCATCGACGGGCTCGTGTACGCGGCCGGCGTGATCGAGGACAAGCTCATCGCCGACAAGGACCCGCAGTCGTTCGCCCGGGTCTTCGACACCAAGGTCGCCGGCGCCCAGGCGATCGTCGAGGCGCTGGACCGGCTCGCCTGCGCGCCGAAGTTCGTCGTGTTCTTCGGCAGCGTCGCGGCCACGTACGGCAACCGCGGCCAGGCCGACTATGCGGCCGCCAACGACGCCCTGGAAGCGATCGGCGCCCGCTGGGCGGCCGGCTCCGGCAACCGCTGCCTGACCGTCCACTGGGGACCGTGGGCACCGGCCGAGGGCCACAGCGGCATGGTCAGCGTGGAGCTGGGCCGGGAGTACGCCCGGCGCGGCGTCGCGCTCATCGACCCGGAGGAGGGCGCCCTGAGCCTGCTGAGCGAGCTGGCCTGGGGAGACCCGGCGCTCACCGCCGTCGTCTACACCGCCTTGGCCGGGTGAGCCCGTTGCACGGCGACGAAACGGCCATCGTGGGCATGGCGGCGCTGCTACCCGGCGCCGCCGACCTGGACAGCTACTGGCGCAACCTGGTCGAGGGCACCGACGCGATCAGCGAGGCGCCGCCGGCCAGGATCGACCCTGAGTTCTACGACCCGGCGCAGGCGCACCGCCCGGACCGCCTGTACTGCCGGCGGGGCGGGTTCGTCGACGAGCTGGCCACGTTCGATCCGCTGCGCTTCGGCATCATGCCGGCATCGATCGCGGACATCGAGCCGGATCAGCTCATCGCGCTGCAGGTGGCCGCGGCCGCCATCGACGACGCGGGCGGCCAGGACCGGCTGCCGCCCGGCGACCGGGTCGGCGTCATCCTCGGCCGGGGCGGCTTTCTCAGCCCGGGCCAGATCCGCTACAACCAGCGGGTCCGGATGTCCAACCAGGTGATCGAGGTGCTCCGGGAGCTGATCCCCGACCTGCCGGACGGGCGCCTCGAGGCGGTACGGCGCAAATTCGAGGAGCGGCTCGGCAAGCACCAGCCGGAGGGCGCCATCGGGGTGGTGCCGAACCTGGCCGCGTCCCGGATCGCCAACCGGCTCGACCTGCGCGGCGGGGTCTACACGCTGGACGCCGCCTGCGCCTCCTCGCTGGTCGCGGTCGACCAGGCGATCGCCGAGCTGAGCCGGGGCCGGCTCGACGCGGTGCTGGCCGGCGGCGTCCACCACGTGCACGACGTCGGCCTCTGGTCGGTCTTCAGCCAGCTCGGCGCGCTGTCCCGGCGGGGCGAGATCCGGCCGTTCGACAGCGCGGCCGACGGGCTGCTGATCGGCGAGGCCACCGGCGTCGTCGTGCTCAAGCGGCTGGCCGACGCGCGCCGCGACGGCGACCGGATCTACGCGGTGATCCGGGGCAGCGGGGTGTCCAGCGACGGGCGCGCGGTCAGCATGGTCAACCCGGCCACCGCCGGGCAGGTGCTGGCGATCCGGCGGGCCTGGGAGGCCGCCGGCCTCGACCCGGCCGCGCCGGACGCGCTGGGCCTGCTGGAGGCGCACGGCACCGCCACGCCGACCGGCGACGCCGCCGAGCTGGACACCCTCGCCGAGGTGTTCGGCCCGCCCGGCGACGGCCCGGTGCCGGTCGTCGGCTCGGTCAAGTCGATGATCGGCCACGCCATGCCCGCGGCGGGCATCGCCGGGCTGATCAAGGCGGCCCTGGCGGTGTACCGCGGCGTGCTGCTGCCGACCCTGCACTGCGACGACCCGCGCCCGGAGCTGGCGCGCACCCGGTTCGCCCCGATCAGCTCCGCCCGGCCGTGGGAGAGCGACGGGCCGCGCCGCGCCGGCGTCAACGCGTTCGGCTTCGGCGGCATCAACGCCCACGTGATCCTGGAGGAGACGCCGGAGGCGTTCGCGGCCCGCCGCGGCGACACGGGCGCGACCGGCCCCGTGGCGTCGGCCGGGGCGGCGAGCGTCGTCGAGCCGGACGAGGTGCTGTGGCTGGCCGCGCCCGACCCGGCCGCGCTGGCCCGGCTGCTCGACGCGGACGACACCACGGTCCGCGGCCTCGGCACCGCCCGAGCCCGGCAGGGCGGCGGCGCCGACGGGCGGGCCGGGGACGAGGGCTGCCGGATCGGGATCGTCAACCCCGACGCCAAGCGGCTCGCCACCGCCCGCCTTGCCGTCGCCAAGGGACAGGCCTGGCGCGGCGCCCGCGACATCTGGTTCAGCCCGGCTCCGCTGCTCGCCGGCGCGGCCCCCGGGCGGCTCGCCTTCGTGTTTCCCGGGCCGGAAGCCGAGTTCGGCCCGCGCACCGCGGACGTCGCCGCCCACTTCGGCCTGCCCGACCGGCAGTGGTCCGCCGCCGACCTGGGCCGGCACTGCGCCGGGCTGATCGAGCTGGGCAAGCTGCTCAACGACGCCCTGCACCGCATCGGGATCACCCCGGACGCCGTCGCCGGGTACAGCATCGGCGAGTGGACCGCCGCGCTGAGCAGCGGGCAGGTCAGCGTGTCGTCCATCGACGACGTCATCGCCACGCTCAACCCGGCGTCGGTCGACGTCCCCGGCCACGCGTTCGCCGTCGTCGGCTACGCGGCCCAGCGGCTCGGGCCGTGGCTCGCGCAGTACCCGGGCGTCGTGCTGTCCCACGACAACGCACCCGCGCAATGCATCGTCAACGGTCCGGAGCGCGAGATCGACCGGCTCGTCGAGGCGCTGCGCGGCAACGGCTTCGTCTGCCAGAAGCTGCCGTTCCGCTCCGCCTTCCACACGCCGCTGTTCGCCTCCGGGCTGGAGTCGATCGGCGCCGCGCTGCGCCGCTGGCAGGTCCACCCCGCCCGGGTGCCCGTCTGGTCGGCCACCCTCAAGGCGCCGTCCCCGAGCGACCCGGAGAGCGTCCGCGAGCTCTCCGTGCGGCACATGCTCGAACCGGTCTGGTTCCGCGAGACCATCCAGGCCATGTACGACGCCGGGTTCCGGGTGTTCCTGCAGGTCGGCGTCGGGCAGCTGGCCTCGGTCATCGACGACAACCTGCGCGGCCGCGACCACCTCGCCATGCCGGTCAACGTCGCCCAGCGCAGCGGCCTGAGCCAGCTGCGCCGCGTCGCCACGGCGCTGTGGGTCGAGGGCGCCGCGCCGGACCTGCGCGCGCTGGACGCGGGCCACGCGCGCGCCGGGGTCGCGGCGGCCGCCACCGGCC
>NZ_BAAARV010000042.1:0-583 GCF_039532525.1 Dactylosporangium salmoneum | reverse complement strand
CCTGCCGCTGCTGCCCGCCCCGGTCGCCGAGCTGCTGCGCCGGGCCCCCGCCCCCGGACGGCGCGGTGCCGCGCTGTTCGACCTGCTGCTGGTGGCCGGGGCGGTGGCCGCGGTCATCGAGCTGCGCTCCGACACCCCGGCGGCGGTACCGACCGGGCCCGCCCTCGCCGCACCGGTGCTCCTGGCCTTCGCCGCGGCGGCGCTGCTGGCCCGGGGCGTGACGGCTCTCGCCGGGCGGGCCGGCCGCGGGGCGCTGCGCACCGGGCGGGTCACGGTGGCGCTGGCGGCGTTGCAGTACCAGAGGCGGCCCGGCATCGATCGGATCTTCGCCGTCGTGGCCGTCGCGGTCGCGCTGCTCGGGCTGGCCGGCGAGGACGTGCTCGCCGCCCGGGCCGCCCGCGCCGAGCGGACCGTCGCCGAGCTCGGCGCCGGCCAGGTGCTCACCGTGCGGGCGGCCGGCCAGACCGCGCTGCTGAGCGCCGTCCGGCAGGCCGACCCGGGCGGGCGCGCGGCGATGGCGGTCGCCGACGACGACACCGTGAGCCCGCCGGTGCTCGCCGTCGACGCCGCCCGGCTGCCGGCC
>NZ_BAAARV010000041.1:0-5404 GCF_039532525.1 Dactylosporangium salmoneum | reverse complement strand
GCGCGTGAGGGGCGGCGCGCGACTGGGGCGGCGCGGCGTGCGAGGGGCGGCGCGGCGTGCGAGGGGCGGCGCGGCGTGCGAGGGGGTGCTGCGAAGGCGCCGGCGACGAGTGGCCCGCGGCGAGGGCGCGGCCGGCGGTGCGGGTCGAGCGTCACCCGACGGCCCGACCGAGCCGCCCGGAGTAGCCCCGGGCGGCGAATCGGCGGAGAACTTACTTCTTCTTCTTGTTCTTCTTCTTGTCCTTCTTCGACTTCTTCGCCATGTCGTTCACCTCCAAGAGCTCGTTGGACTCATCAGACAGTACGTCCGAACGGCGGGCAAACAAAGGGTTTCGCCGAGATTTCAATGAAGATCTCGAAGGCCGCATTCGTCCACTATGGACTCCAGGGATGATATCGAGCACGGGAAGATCGCTCCAGGTGCCGCTGCAGCAGGCGATGCTGGTTCGGTACACTCGGCGTGAAATGAGGTGAGGATGACTGCACCGAATCGTAGTCGCGCATATCACGCTCCACGGCGTGTAGCCCAGGCCACGGCCACCCGAGCGGCGATCATGGCCGCGGCGGGGCGGCTCTTCGCCCGGCACGGGTACGCGGCCACGACCGTCGCCGCGATCGCCGAGGACGCCGGCGTGACGCCGCGGTCGGTGTACGCGGTGGCCGACAAGCCCGGGCTGCTGCTGGCCGCGCTGGACCACGCCGACGCCGGCGGCGACGTCGTCGAGTCCCTGCTGCGCGGCTACCCGCTGCTGCGCGCGTTCGAGGAGGCGTCCGCGGCCGAGCCGGCGGTGCGGGAGGCCTGGCGGCGGCACGAGCGGGGCCGGCGGGCCGCGCTCAAGCGGCTGGTGCGCGCCGCGGCCGACGACGGGCGGCTGCGGCCCGGCCTGACGGTCGGCCGGGCCACGGACACGCTGTGGGCGATCGTCACCTGGCACACCGTGGCGCTGCTGATCGAGCAGCGCGGCTGGAGCCGGGCCAAGCTCGCCCAGTGGCTGGACCAGATGATCGAAACGGCGCTACACGGGTAGCTTTCCGGCGCCGGCGCAGGCGGACACGATCCGCGGCACGTCGGCGGCCGGGTCCAGCGACGCGCGCAGGACCGGGGTCCAGCCCGCGTCGGGCGCGATGTCGGGGTCGTGCGCCGCGTTGTACTCGGCCAGCAGGTTCACCGGCACGACCGGCCCGGTGCCGACCCGGGCCAGGGTGCCCTTCTCGGTCATCGCGGTGCCGCCCCAGTCGTAGACGAACGCGCTGAGCGGGGTGTCGGCGCTGCGCAGGACGAAGTTGTTCTCGGCGTAGATGGCCGACTGCACGCCGACCCCGAGCGCGTACACGAAGGTGTCCTCGTCGGTGGCGTAGAAGTAGTTGTCGTACACGTCGACCTGGCCGAACCGCACGCGCGGCGTGCGCTGCCCGAGGTTGGCGAAGCGGTTGTGGTGCATGGTGACGCGCAGCTTGCCGACGTCGACGCCCGGGGTGTTGGTCGAGCCGATGAGCACCGACTTGTCGTGCTCGAACATGTTGTTGTACGACATCGTCACGTAGTCCGAGCCCTTGATGACGTCGGCGAGGCCGTCGTGCACCTGGTACGGGCGGCCGAAGTACACCGGCTGGTCCGAGTCCTGGTTGGCGCCGTCGGTGAACGTGTCGTGGTCGATCCACACGTTGGTGCTGCCGGTGAGGGTGATGTTGTCGTAGAGGGAGTTCCAGTTGCCGTCGGCGCCGTCGGTCGGGGTCCACGCCGGGAAACAGTCGTGCGCGTCCACGAAGGTCACGTTGCGGATGATGACGTTGCTGACGTTGGTGAGCAGCAGGTTGCCGCCGATCAGCCGCGCGTTGCGCAGGCCGTAGACCGTCGTGTTGGCCCCGACGTCGATCTTGACCTTGAGCCCCTGGGTCTTCGTCGAGCGGACCCGCGCCTCCTCCAGGGGTCCGCTGGGCGCGACCCTGCCCCACACCGCCGGGTCGTAGGCGGCGAGATAGGCGTCCAGGGTGTACTGCGGGTCCGCGTAGTCGGCGCACGTGCGCCCCTCGTTGGCGTCGATCGTGCCGGCGATGAGCACGATCTTGGGGGCGTTCCCGGCCACGGCGGCCGCCAGCTCGTCCCTCGTGCGCACGACGAACACGTGCGCGTCGTCGGCGGCCGCCCCGCCGGTGGTGCCGGTGCCCGCCGCCGCCCAGCCGTCGTTGGCGCCAAGCGCCTGGCGGGCCGCGGCGGGGACCCTGGGCGCGCCGGCGCCGGCGAACGCCGTGCCGGTCGAGACCAGCGCGGCCACCGTGGCGGCGATGAGCCCGGCGCGTAGACCAGCGTGCATGCGATCCTCCTGCTTCTGCGGTGGAAACGTTGAGGAAAGCGCATTCCTGACGACCACGTTGACACCCGGGAAACGGGGAGTCAACGCGTACCGTTTGCAGGTTTGTTGCAGTGGGTGGCGCCGGTCACTCCGGCCCACCGCGCCCCCGCCCGCTGGTAAGGACCGGAGCAGGCTGTCCGCCATGACCGTCGCCGCCCCGGCCGCCCGCAAGTTCGCCGCCCTGCGCAACCGGGACTGCCGGCCGTACCTGTTCGGCGCCGCCCTGTCGATGATGGCCGACAACATCGAGCACGTGATCACGTACTGGATGCTGTGGCAGAAGTTCCATTCCGAGGCCCTCGCCGGTTTCCAGGTGATCAGCCACTGGGTGCCGTTCCTGCTGCTGTCGGTGTGGTTCGGCGGCCTGGCCGACCGCTACGACTGCCGCCGGGTCATCCAGGCCGCACAGGCGCTGTTCATGCTGGTCTCGCTGCTCTGGGGCATCCTGTTCATCACCGACTCCCTGCAGATCTGGGAGGCCTGCGTGCTGCTGGTGCTGCACGGCATGGCCGGCTCGCTGTGGGGCCCGGGCGAGCAGCTGATGCTGCACGACTTCGTCGGCGATGCGGAGCTGGCCTCGGCGGTACGGCTGAACGCGACCTTCCGCAGCCTGGGCGTCCTCTTCGGCCCGGCCGTCGGCTCCGTCCTGCTGGGGGTGCTGGGCCCGAAGGCCGGCATCCTGACGAACATCGCCTTCTACCTGCCGCTGACGCTGTTCCTGTTCCGGACCAGGTTCACCGGCCACACCCGCCACAGCGGCCCCCGGGGCCAGCGCGTGGGCCTGTTCGACACGGTCAAGGTCCTGCGCCGCGTGGCCGGCGACCACACCCTGATCAGCATGATCATCCTCGCCGGCCTGGCCTCGTTCTTCGTCGGTACCTCGCTCCAGGCCGTCATGCCGGTCTTCGCCGACGACCTGGGCAAGGACAGCACGAGCATCTACGGCGTCCTGCTCTTCGCCACAGGCGCCGGCGGCGTCATCGGCGGCATTCTGCTGGAGGCCACCGGCCGGATCCGCCCGACCGTCCGCGCCGCGCTGGTCTCCACCCTGCTCTACGGCCTGTCCAGCCTGGCGTTCGCCGTGACCGGAAACTACGCCCTGGCCATCATCGTCCTGTTCATCGGCGGCGTGGCCAACATGGCCTCGATGTCCATCGGCCAGACCGTGACCCAGCTGCTCGCGCCACCCGCCGAACGAGGCCGCGTGATCGGCGTCTACAACGTCTCGGCGAGCGGCCTGCGGGCGGGCAGCGGCGTCACGGTCGGCGTGCTGGGCCAGGCCATCGGCGTGCACTGGTCCCTGGCCCTGAGCTCCGCCGCCCTGTGCGTGGGCACCGGCGCGGCCGCCCTCTACACCCACCGCGGCCGCGAGGCGGAACCCGCGAACACCGCCTGACGGCGCCTGGAGCCGCCACACGCCTCAGCGGTCCAGCAGGCCCCCGAGGCCGTCCATGAACCCGTCCGGATAGTGGCCGGAAACCTCGGGGGCGACCTGGAACGGCAGGATCCGGCCGGAGCCCGGGTAGGCGAGGCGGATCTCGGACAGGTCCTCCGGCAGCGCCCACACCCGCACCGGCACGCCCGGCACGAGCGCCGCGGCGTCCTCGGCCCGCAGCCGGTAGCCGAGGAACTCGACGACGTGGTCCTCGATGCCCTCGAAGCGCAGCGACAGCCGGACCTTGCGGCCGACGGCCTCGGACGCGACGACCGCGGCGGTGAGCACGGCGCCGCGCCGCAGGATGCGCCGGTGCTGCCGATACGCCCCGATGCCGACGGCCGTGCCTGAGCCCGCGGCGACCACCGCGCCGACCAGCGCCCACCAGAACACCATCGGCGCACGGTACTGGAAAGTCCGTGAGAGAGTGCGCCGGTGTTCAGGTACCGCTTGCTCATCTGGGACGGGGCGCCCGACGAACTGCTCGACGGCGAGGTCGAGCAGGCGCTCGCCGCCGGATGCGAGGTCACGCTCAACCTGCACCGCAGCGGGATCACGCCCGCGCCGCGCGACGGGCTGCGAGTGGTCCGGGAGCCGATCTTCGACCTCGAGCGGCTGGTCGCGACGGTCCGGGAAGGCGCCGCCGGTTACGACGCCGTGAAGTCGCGGGCCAACGTGCCGCTGCCGGCCGGGTTCTTCGACGCCGCCTGCGCGCCCGGGCTGCGGCGGCCGTTGCGGGTCGTCGGGCAGATCGGCAGCGGGATCGGCCATATCGACACGAAGAGCGCGCAACGGTACGGCGTGAGCGTTGTCCACACGCCGGGCACCAACGCGGTCGGGGTGGCCGAGTTCGTCCTCGGGCAGATCCTGGCGGTGCTGCGCGGCCTGGTCCCGCACGACCGGGCCAGCCACGCCGGCATCTGGCGCGGGCATCCGCCGGGGCGGGCGCGGGAGCTCGGGGAGCTGACGCTCGGGCTGGCGGGGTGCGGGCACACCGGGGCGGCCCTCGCGCAACGGGCGACGGCGCTGGGGATGCGGGTGCTGGTGTGGCGGGCGCGCGGCACAGGGACCGTGGAGGCGCTGGACGACCTCCTCGCCGAGACCGACGTGCTGTCGGTCCACGCCCGCCATACGCCCGGCGAACCGCCGCTCATCGGGCGCCGGGAGCTGGCGCTGCTGCGGCCCGGGGCGGTCGTCGTGAACGCGGCGCGGGGCGGGCTCGTCGACGAGCAGGCCCTCGCCGACGCGCTGCGCGACCCCGGGCACCCGGTGGCGGGCGCGGCGGTCGACGTGTTCGAGCGGGAGCACGACCGGTTCTCCTCGCCGCTGTTCGGGGTGCCCGGCGTGCTGCTGACCCCGCACGTGGCCGGGCTGACCGGGCCGGCCACGGCGGTGGCCGCCCGCGAGTGCGTCGACCGGATCGTGGCCGCGCTCGCGGGTCCCCAGTAGCTACCGCGCTGCACCGGCACGCGACTGATGTGTCGGGCGGTCGGGCCGATCTCATCCCCGACGGCGTGACAGGACGCCGGCGGGATTCGGAGGGAGCCCTCATGAGTGGTGGTGGACACGCGGCGAAGGCCGGCGCGCACGCCAAGCACAAGAAGGGCGGCCACGAA
>NZ_BAAARV010000040.1:150887-153390 GCF_039532525.1 Dactylosporangium salmoneum | reverse complement strand
GGCGCGCCGCTGCGCCCGGCCGCGCCGGCCCCGCTCACCCTGACCGGCACCGAGCTGCGGCGGCGGGCCGGCGGCGCCGGTTCGCGGGTGCGGGTGCTGCTCGCCGTGGAGGGCACCGGCGAGCAGGAGACCGCCGAGTTCGGGCCGCTCACCGGGGAGGTCGCCGACCACACCGCCGTCGCGCCCGCGTGCGCGCGCGGCTGCCGGGTCGAGGCCGTCGAGGCCGACCACGGGCCGGTCGAGCTGCGCGAGCTCGCCGCCGGGGGCGCGGTCGCGGTCCCCGGCGCGGTGTTCGCCGACCCGGCCCGCTGGCGCACCACGATCGGGCAGGCGGCCGCCGGGGTCCAGGTCGGGCAGGGCGACGCGGCGCTGCGGCTGACCGACGCGTCCCCGCGGACGCGGCCCGTCGACAACCGCGTCTACGCCCTGGACACCCCGGTGCCGCTGCCCGCCCTCGTGGCCGGGCAGCTCGTCGACGCCGACCGCCACGACCAGCCCGCGACGACCGTGTTCGGGGTTTCGGTACCGCTGGAGCTCCACCCGGCGCCACTGGTGCCCCGCGCCGGGGCGCAGGGCGTGCTCGTCGACCTGGAATATGCGGCCCGCATCGCCGGTGCCGCCGCGGGCGCGGTGGCCGGGGCCGAGCACGCGGAGGTGTGGCTCGCCCACGACGCCGACCCGGCCGTCGTGGACCGCCTCCGCGCGGCCGGCCTGAACGTCACCGGCGGCGACACGGCTTCCGCGGCGACGCGGCGGGCCGACCGGCTGGCCCCCGCCGTGACGCTCCTGGGGGACCTTTCCGGTGCCGCGGTGGTACTGCTGATAGCCGCCGTCGCCGCATTCGTCGTCGCCGCCGTGGACCGCCGCGACCGCGACGCCGAGATGGCGGCGCTGCGCCGCCAAGGTGTCCCGCTGTCCGCCGTCCGCCGCGTGGAGCGCCGCGCCGCCGTCGCGCCCGTCGTGGTGGCCGTCGCCGTGGGGCTGCTCGCCGCCGTGCTCCTGCGCGCGCTGGCCCCGCCGCCGATCCGCGCCTTCACCGATCCGTGGCCGGTCGCCCCCGCGCCGATCCAGCCCCTGGCCCTCGCGGTCGCCGGTGCCCTGGCGCTGCTGGTCTTCGCCGCCGTCGCCCTGGCCCACCCGGGACGGCGCCGATGACCGCCCTCGTGCTGGGCATGCTGCGCTCGCGCTGGGCGCGGGCGCTCGTCGTCGCCGTGCTCACCGCGCTGGCCACGGTCGCCGCCGTGGCCGCGCCCGTGTACCTCGACCGCACCGACCGCCGCATCGTCGAGACCGAGCTCGCCGGGGCCGCGCCGGGCGAGCGCGACGTCGCCGTCAGCGGCACCATCGAGGCCAACGGCGACGGCTCCATCCCGGTCACGTTCGAGCGCCTCGCCGGCAGCTGGGTGGACGCACCCGGCTACACGACCGTCTTCAGCGACCAGTTCGCCGTCCAGCCGGACGACCTCGAGATGGCCACCGCCGAGCAGCTCAGCCGGGTGGTGTACCGCGAGGACCTGTGCGCCCACGTCGTCGTCGTGGCCGGCCGCTGCCTCATGGGCACCGGCGACGCCGTGCTCAGCGTGAGCGCCGCCCGCCATCTCGGCCTGCAGCCGGGCGCGGCCCTGTCCCTCGCGGGCGCGCAGTACGACACCATCTCCAACCGCTACCTGCGGGCCGGCCCGGGCGCGCCGCTGACCGTCGTCGGGATCGTCCGGGCGCGGGACGGCACGGAGCCGTACTGGGGCAAGGGCGGCGCGCTGTCCGACGTCGGCAGCCCCGCGTTCTGGGCCGACCGGCGCACGCTCGCCACCTTCATCCGCCCGGCCGACCTGCAGACCTTCGACGCCTATCCGCGGCCCGGCGCGATCGGCGTGGCCCACCTCGGCGAGCTGCGCGACTGGCTCGTCGCCGCCGAGGCCCGCAGCGGCGGCACCGGCCAGGTCAGCACCGACCTCGGCGAGCTGCTCGACCGCATCGACACCCGCCGCGCGGACGTGCGGCGCGTCGTGCCGTTCGCCGTCGCCCCGGTGCTCGTGCTCGCCTGGGCCGTCATCGTCCTCGCGGTGGTCGCCGCGACCCGGGCCCGCCGCTACGAGCACGGCATCATCGCGCTGCGCGGCGTTGCCCGCCCCGGCCGGTGGTGGCTGGCCGTCGGCGAGACGCTCGTGCCGATGCTGGCCGGGGCGCTCGCCGGGTTCAGCGCGGCGGGCGGGTGGAGCACGCCGGGCGCCCAGCTGTACGCCGCCGTGGCCGTCCTCGGCGCGGTGCTCGCCGGGGTGGTCGCGGCCATCGCCACGATCTCCGCACCCGTGTCGGCCCTCCTGCGCCGGGTCGACGTCCGCGCCGGACGCTGGGGCGGCCGGCTCGCGGTGATCGCCGCCGTCGCCGCGGGGGCGGCCACCGTGCAGGTGCGCGGCTCCGGCGGGGGCGTGGCCGGTCTCGCACCCGCGCTCGCCCTGCTGGCCGCCGCGCTGCTGGCCGTGCTCCCCGGCCCGCCGCTGGC
>NZ_BAAARV010000040.1:0-150820 GCF_039532525.1 Dactylosporangium salmoneum | reverse complement strand
GCGCCGGCTCGGCCGGCTGGCGCTGCGCCGCGGCCGGCTGACCACCGCCCTGGCCGGCCTGTCGCTGGCCCGCCGTCCGTCGGGGGCCCGGCTGCTGGCCGTGCTCGTCGTGGCGCTGTCGTCCCTGGCCTTCGCCGCCGCGGCCACCGCCACCGCGCAGCGTCAGCAGCGGGAGCGGGCCGACGCGCAGGCCGGCGCGCCGGTGGTGCTGTCCGTCGGGGCCAACAGCCGCCGGCAGCTGCTCGACGCGGTGCGGGCGGCCGATCCGGACGGGCGTTACGCGATGGCGGTGGTCCCGTTGCCGGGCGGCCTGGCCGTCGACGCCCGGGCGCTGGCCGCCACGGCGCTGTGGCCGACCGGCCCGCACCCGGACGCGGCGGCCCTCGCGGCCCTGCTGCACCCGGCGGCGCCCCGCGAGCAGGC
The DNA here is from genome assembly GCF_039532525.1 of Dactylosporangium salmoneum. Classification (NCBI taxonomy): domain Bacteria; kingdom Bacillati; phylum Actinomycetota; class Actinomycetes; order Micromonosporales; family Micromonosporaceae; genus Dactylosporangium; species Dactylosporangium salmoneum. The sequence continues at coordinate 150,397 of NZ_BAAARV010000040.1, read as the reverse complement.
GTTGGTCACCGGGACGACGCTGAGCCTCGACATCGACGCCACCCAGCTGGACCGCACCGACGTCGCGCTGGCCGTGGCGCTCGCCCCGCTGGACGGCCGGCCGACGTTCACGGCCGAGCTCGGCGCCCTGGTCCGGGGGCCGCACACGTACCGGGTGCCCATGCCGTGCAAGCCCGGGTGCCGGCTGCTGCAGATCGCGGTGCGGCTGGCCCCGTACGGCACCCAGCCCGTGTCACTCACCGTCCGCAGTGCACCGGCCGCCGCGTGGCAGTACCCGCCGGGCGCCACGGGCACGGTCAGCGGTAGCGACCTGTCCGTGACCTTCCCGCCGGGGGCCGGCCCCGGCGCGGGCATCCTGCGACCCGCCGACGGCCCGGCCGTGCTGCCCGTGGTGAGCACCGGGCCGCTGCCGCCGGACGGGCTCTTCGCCCCGTTCGACCTCGAGCGTCCGGTCCCGGCCACGGTCGCCGCCACCGTGGCCCGCCTGCCGCGGCTCGGCCGCACCGGGACGCTCGTCGACCTCGATTACGCCGACCGCCTCGCCACCAGCAGCACCGCGCCCGCCGCCGAGGTCTGGCTGTCGTCCTCGGCGCCGCCGTCCCTGGTCGACGCCTTGGCCGCGGCGGGCCTGACCGTCGACGCCCGGCGCACCGTGGCCGACCTGCGGACCCGGCTGGCCGGGGAGGGCTCGGCGCTGGGGCTGCGGTTCTACCTGGTGGCCGGGGTGCTCGCCGTGGTGCTGGCGGCGGCGGCCCTGTTCAGCGGTACCGTGGAAGCCTCATCCGGCGACCTGAAAGCCTTGCGGGCGCAGGGGTTGGCGGCTCGGCGGGCCGCGACCGTGGAGCCCGTCGCCGCCGTGCTCCTCGTCGTGGTGGCCGGCCTGATCGCGGTGCCCGCGGCCGCCGCCGCGTGGGCCGCCGCGGTGCCACCGCCGTTGACCGGCCTGCCACCGACGGGTCCGCCCGCGCTCGCCCTCGCCGCCGCGGTCCTCGCCCTGGCGGTGGTCGCCGCGCTGACCACCGCCCGGAGGCGCTGATGCCCGGCTGGAGTTTCGTCGACGCGTCTTCGGTGTCGGATCAAGGATGCCCGCGGTAGCAGGGCACACGCGCCGTGCTGGGAGGCGGTTACAGTGCCCGCATGAGGGCATTGAGCGTTGTGATGGTCTTGGCATTGCTGCCGGCCGTCGCCGCCTGCGAGTCGACGCCGCGTGCGCCGGGGTGCGTGCCGCCGCCCCACGAGGACGGGTTGCTCGACGAGTACGCACGTGATCCGGTGTGGATCGTGCAACCCGACGGCGCGACCCGGGTCGGCAGGCCGAAGCGCATCAAGGCGTGTGCCCAGATGAGCCGGGAGGACGTCTCGTGGACGTCGGTGACCTTGCAGTTTCAGCTGTCCCGCGACTACGACGCGGCCGCGTTGCGCCGCACCTACGAACCCGCGGTGCGGAAGCAGGACTGGCTCGTCGACGAGCCGCCGCCGGGGCCCATGCCGCCGGGCCATGTCCTGCTCCAGTACTGCCGCAGGGTGCAGGACGTCACCAGTGTGTTGGCCATCGAATCGCAGCCGGTCCGCCGGATGGATGTCCGGCCCAGTGACGGGGACAGGCCAACGGCTCCGGTGTGGCAGGAGGAGCCCGGGGGCATCTACCTCACCATCACGGCCGAACCGTCGCGCCGCTCGTGTCAGGACACGACACCGTAGGGGCGGCCGGGATCATCGCCGCTGCTCCTCCTCGTCCAGTCCGGCGTCCGGCGCGCCGCCGGGTTCGGCCGGACCGTCCGCATCGCCGTCCTCGCCGCTGTCCTGCAACGGGACGCCGATGACGAACTTGACGTCGGGCTCCGAGACCGGATTGATCCAGCAACGCATGGCCAGCAACGGCGAGAACCGCGTCACGTCGTCGCCGAAGGCCGCTTGCGCCTGGGTGAAGTCCGGATTGGCGATGCCGAGGGACAACCCCGGCCAGGTCTGTACCGTCGTGGCCCCATCCTCGAGATAGTGCCCCCAGGACTTCCCGCACAGGCAGGACCGCTTCTCGGGGAAGAGCCGGACGATGTCACCGCAGTGGGCGCAGTACAACAGTTTCATGGAACGTCAGCGTCCCATCCGAGCCCGGTGCGACGCGAGTCGTTATCACCCGCGGCTGGGGCTGAACGCAGCGTCCATCGGTCGGCGGACGGCCGAAGCCCGTCCATGCCCTGGCAGGAGCGGGGTGGTGATCGGACATCCAACGTCCCATGTCGATATCGTCTGTCCGGATTCGACCGGTTTCCAGCAACCCTCCAGGAATCCTCAAGAATCTCGACATTCAATAGCTTCAACGTAGGACGTCCACCAGGCTGACGGCCGTGGAGCTTCCAGGGCGGGGCCGCACGGGCGAGCGCGCGAAGCGTTGGATCGCCCTTGCCGTAACTGCGGCGATGGTGCTGATGGTGGGCGGCGTTTCTGAGCCGCGCCGGCCGGGGAGCGGGTTTCCGCTCGGTGGCCTGAAATCGTTCCTCGACGACTGGCGCAACACTGCGCTGCCCGTCGTCGGTGGTCTTCCGGCGCAGGAGGCGGGCGGGCCACCGGGTCCGTCGCACGTCTCCGGCGAGGACACGCGGGCGCACCGCGGCTCCGGGCAGGCGCCCGGCCACGGCATCGGGGCGCTCCCGGAGTACATCGCGCCGGGGGCCAAGCGCGGCGCGGCGGGCGTCACCCAGACAATGTCCGACGACGCGAGCTTCGACCCGCAGCGCAGCAAGCGGATCGCCGCGGCGGCCGAGGCCAACTCCGACGTCTACCAGAACCCCGACGGGTCCTACACCCGCAAGGTGTTCCAGCAGGCGGTCAACTACAAGGCCGCCGGCGGGGTGTGGGCGCCGATCGACTCGACCCTGACCAAGGGCGGCGACGGGCGCTACCGGCAGCACGCCAACTCGATCGCCACCGACCTGGCCCCGGCCGCGTCCGACCCGAGCCTGGTCGAGCTGCGCGTCGACGGCGAGCACGCCGTCTCCTACGCCCTGGCCGGCGCGGCGAGCGTCAAGCCCGAGGTCAACGGCGACACCGCCACCTACGCCGGGGTCATGCCCGGCGTCGACCTGCGCTTCGAGTCCCGCGCGACCGGGGTCAAGGAGTCGCTGGTCCTGCACTCGGCCGACGCGCCGACGTCGTACACCTTCCCGCTGAAGCTGCAGGGGCTGACCCCGCAGCTGCGGGCCGACGGGTCGGTCGCGCTGTCAGACAGCGGCGGCACCGTCCGGGCCGTCATCCCGGCCGGGTTCATGACGGACTCGAAGTTCGACAACGCGTCGGGGGCGTTCACCCGGTCCGACGGCGTGCACTACGAGCTGGTCGACGGGCCCGCGCTGCGGATCACCATCGACGGGCAGTGGCTCAAGGACAAGGACCGGGTGTTCCCGGTGACGGTCGACCCGACCGTGTCGCTGGACGGCTCGGGCGACACGTACGCGTACACCAACCGCACCGGCGACAGCAGCGGCGAGAACGAGCTGCTGGCCGGCAGCTGGAGCAGCACCGCGAAGGCGTACTCCTTCATCCACTTCGACACCTTCGGCACCACATTCGGCGGCGCCAAGATGTCGGGCGTCTCGCTGAAGATCTTCGACTCGTGGGCGGCGACCTGCACCCCCGAGCCGTTCTCGGTCAACCCGATCACCAAGGCGTGGACCAACGCGCAGGTGACGTCCTACCCCGGCCCGTCGTTCGGCGCCTCGATCGGCTCGGTCACCGCCAACCCGGGCGCGGCCTGCACCAACACCGCCGGCAACCGCAGCGTCGGCACGTGGATGACCGTTCCGCTGTCCACCGACACCTTCCAGAGCTGGGCGCTCGGCGGCACCAACAACGGTCTGGCGATCACCGCGTCGCAGACCGACATCACCCAGTGGAAGCGGTTCACCTCGCTCAACGGGCCGGCCAACCTCGGGCCGTACCTCCAGGTGACCTACACCGCCGGCATGTCCCCGCAGGTCGACGAGCAGTTCCCGCCGAGCGGCTACAGCGTGCCGACGCTGACCCCGGAGCTGCTGGTCGCCGCGCACGACCCGGACTCCTTCCCGAACCCGCTGACGTACGACTTCGCCGTCTACGACAAGAACGGCACCAAGATCATCGAGTCGGGCTGGATCTCCTCCCGCAGCTGGGTCGTGCCCGCCGGCACCCTCGCCTGGGGCCAGACCTACAACTGGACCGTGGTGGCCAACGACGGCTACTCGACCAGCTCCTCGCAGACCGTCAACGCGCTGAGCACCCCGGTGCCGCAGCCGCTCGTCACCTCCGAGCTGGCCCAGAACGGCGGCCAGGGCTTCGAGCCCAGCGTCGCCAACTACACGACCAGCGCCACCGACGCCTCCGTCGAGACGGTCGGCCCGGACCTGGACATCACCCGCTCGTACAACAGCCAGGACCCGCGCACCGCGTCGGCCTTCGGCGCCGGCTGGTCCAGCATCGCCGACACGCGGGCGGTGGAGCAGCGCGACGTCGGCGGCACCCTGCGCACGGTGATGGTGACGTACCCGGGCGGCCAGGACGTGGTGTTCGGGCGCAACCCCGACGGCAGCTACTCGCCGCCGATGGGCCGCTTCGCCACCTTCACCGCGATCACCGGCGGTTACAAGCTGGTGGACAAGGACGGCACCACGTACACGTTCACCGCGGCGACCGGGGTCACCGGCCGGTTCGGGCTGACGTCGATCGCCGACGCGCAGGGCCGCACCGAGACGTTCGGCTACGACGCGTCGGGGCGGCTGTCCACGATCACCGGCGTGGCCGGGCGCTCGCTGCACCTGACCTGGCAGACGCCGGCCGGGGCGACCGCGGCGCACGTCGCGACCGTCTACACCGACGGCGACGCGGCGACGGCGCAGACGTGGACGTACGGCTACAGCGGCGACCTGCTGACGAAGGTCTGCCCGCCGACGTCGTCCACCGCCTGCACCACCTACACGTACGGCACCAACTCCCAGTTCCCGACCACGGTGCTCAACGCCGGCCCGCGCTCCTACTGGCGCATGGCCGAGCCGTCCGGCACCCAGGCGGCCAGCGCGGTGCTCGACAACTACGGCACCGACGTGGCCACCTACCGCAACGTCACGCTCGGCCAGGCCGGCCCGCTGCCGGGCTCGGCGGCCCAGGCGGCCTCGTTCGACGGCACCAGCTCGGCGGTGCGGTTGCCGGCCGAGCTGGTCAGCACGGCCACGTACCTGACCGTCGGGCTGTGGTTCAAGGCCGCCGCCGGCGACCAGGGCCCGCTGTTCACCTACCAGGCCGACCCGATCGACAACCCCACCACGACCGGCAACTACACCCCGGCGCTGTACATCGGCGCCAGCGGCAAGCTCTACGGGCAGTTCTGGGACAGCGCCGGGGCCAACCCGATGGCCACCGGCGGCTCCGTCGCGGACGGCAAGTGGCACCACGTCGTGCTCTCCGGGGCCGGCAGCCAGCAGTGGCTGTACCTCGACGGCGCCCAGGTCGCCACGAAGAACGGCGTCATCCAGACCGTCAACAGCTTCAGCGCCGCCAACGAGTACTTCGGCGCCGGCTTCCTCGGCGGTAAGTGGCCGGACCAGGCGCACACCAGCCCGACCGTCAACACCGGCTACGCCTCCTTCTTCAAGGGCGCGATCAGCGACGGCGTCTACTTCGACCGGTCGCTGACCGCCGCCGACGTGGCCGCGCTGTACAGCACCGCCACCGCCGCCGCCCACCCGCTCACCTCGATCGTGCGGCCCTCGGGCAACGCGTCGGCGGTCGTGACCTACGACCCGAGCAGTGGCGCGGTCACCCAGGTCACCGACGCCAACGGCGGCACGTGGAAGCTCAACCCGCCGAAGGTCTCGGGATCCAGCAAGGTGTACGCCAGCACCGTGCTCGGCGCGAACGCGTCGGACTACTGGCGGCTGGGGGAGACCGGCACGACCGACGCGATCAACGAGGTCAACGGCACCGTCGCCACGTACAGCTCGGTCTCGCTCGGCGTCACCGGCGGGCCGTTCCCCGACGCGACGGTCGCGGGCTTCGACGGCACCAAGTCGTACCTGAGCCTGGCCCAGAACTACATGCCGGCCGCCGGCCCGGTGTCGGTGAGCCTGTGGTTCAAGACGGCCACGACCAACCGCACCCTGTTCGGCTACTCGGGTGACCCGATCACCAGCAGCTCGACGCCGACGAACTTCACCCCGGCGCTGTACATCGGCACCTCCGGCAAGCTGCTGGGCCAGATTTGGCACTCCGACAGCGGCATGTTCACCTCCACCAAGGCGGTGAACGACAACCAGTGGCACCACGTGGTCCTCGCCGGCGGCACGACGAGCCAGTCGATGTACCTCGACGGCGCCCTCGTCGGCACCAAGGCGGGCACGGTCGGCATCACCGGCCAGCCCTACGCCTACATCGGCGCCGGGTTCCTGGGCGGCAAGTGGCCGGACCAGAACCTCAACACCACCGGCACCACCAACACGGCCTACCCGACGTACTTCAAGGGCCAGGTCGCCGAGGTCGCCTTCTACCGCAGCCAGCTGACCCAGGCCCAGGTGACGGCGCAGTACACGGCCCGGGACGCGACCGCGGGCATCCCCGCCCGCACGGTCACCATCACCGACCCGACCGGCAAGACCATCACCCACGTCTACGACGTCGACAGCGGCCGCGAGCTCAGCGAGACCGACACGCTGGGCGGCACGACGAAGTACGGCTACGACGAGGGCGGCTTCCTGCGGACCGTGACCGACCCCAACGGCGACGTCACCACCACCGAGCACGACGTGCGCGGCAACACCGTCTCGTCGACGACCTGCCAGGACCGCTCGGCGAACAAGTGCTCGACGGTCTACTACACCTACTACCCGGACGCCACCACGAAGGTACTCACCCCGGACCCGCGCAACGACGTCATGCTGACGATGCGCGACGGCCGGTCCGCCTCGGCGACCGACAACACGTACCTGACCACCTACACCTACGACGCGGCCGGCAACCGGACCGCGGCCACGGACCCGCTGGGCCGGGTGACGCGGACCGCGTACACCGACGGCACCACGGTCGCGGCGGTCGACGGCGGCTTCGCCCCGGCGGGCCTGCCGATGACGGTGACCACCCCGGCCGGGGCGGTGCAGACGATCCAGTACTACCGCAGCGGTGACGTGGCCAAGGTGACCGACCCGGCGGGCAAGGTGACCGAGTACACCTACGACACGCTCGGCCGGGCGCTCACCAAGAAGGAGACCACCGACAGCTACCCGTCGGGCCTGGTCACCTCGTACCAGTACGACAAGCTCGACCGGGTGGTGCGCCAGAGCGACCCGGCGACCACCAACCGGGTCACCGGCGCCGTGCACACCCAGGTCACCACGGCCGTGTACGACGTCGACGGGCTGCCCACCTCGGTGGTGCTGTCCGACACCACCGGCGGCGACGCGGCGCGCGGCCAGACCACGACGTACAACGCGATCGGCCAGCCGGCCACGGTCACCGACGCCACCGGCAAGGTGACCCGCTACGAGTACGACGTCTACGGCAACCCGGTGAAGGAGTTCGACGCCGACGGCAGCGAGGTCGACTCGGCCTTCGACTCCGAGGGCAACCTGCTCACCACCACGATCGTCGGCTTCACCGGCGACCCGAACAGCCCGAGCCCGGCGAAGAACCTCGTCATCGAGAGCAACGCCTACGACCCGGCCGGCCGGCTGGCGTCGGAGACCGACGCGATGGGCTGGGTGACGTCGTACACCTACACCGACAACGGCCTGCCGGCCAAGCAGGTCCGCAAGGACCCGGCGACCGGGGCGTCGTTCGTGCTGCAGGACGACACGTACGACGCGGCCGGCAACCTCATCGCGAAGGTGACCGGCAACGGCACCGCCAAGACCACGTACGTCGTGGACGCGGCCGGGCGCCCCGCCTCCTCGACGTTCGACCCGACGGGGCTCAAGCGGACCAGCACGTACACGTTCAGCCGTGACGACCGGCTCATCAACGAGACCCTCACCGACCCGTCCGGCACCGTCGCCTCGGTCGACACCATGTACGACCCCATGGGCCGGGTGACCGCCGAGACGATGCACGCCAGCGCGATGACGCCGGTGGCCCGCTACCGGCTCAACCAGAACGCGGCCGACTCCGCCGGCAACAACGCCGGCACCGCGACCGGCGTCACGTGGAGCACCGACCGCGGCGGCGCGGCCACCTTCAACGGCACCACGGCGGCCATCGCCACCGCGGGGCCGGTGGCCGACACGGCGGCGAGCTTCACGGTCTCGGCGTGGGTCAACCTCGCCGACAGCACCGCGGTCCGCAAGGCCGTCAGCGCCTCCGGGGCCCAGCAGGACGCCTTCGAGCTGCGGTACGACAACGACGTCAACCGCTGGAAGTTCGTCATGCGGGGCGCGGACACCGCCGGGGCCGCCACGGCCGCGGTCGCCTCGACCTCCGCACCGGCCCTGAACACCTGGACGAACCTCGTCGCCGTCTACGACGCGAGCAGCGGCGCGATGCGGCTGTACGTCAACGGCACGCTGCAGTCCAGCGGCACGACCGCCGCCGCGTTCAGCGCCCGCGGGCCGCTGCTCATCGGCACCGGCCTGGCCGACGGGACCCGCGGCAACCCGTGGTCCGGCGGCATCAGCGACGTCCAGGTGTACTCCCGGGTGCTGAGCGCCACCGAGATCTCGGCCGTGGTGGCCGGCACCGCGCCCGCCGCCGACGCCGGGGTGGTGCGCACCAGCTACCAGCTCGACCAGGACGGCCTCGCCCGGTCGATGACCGACCCCAACGGCAACGTCACCAACTACGACTACGACGAGAACGGCCAGCTGACCGTCACCACCGGCCCGGCCGTCATGGCCGAGCGCACCGGCGGCAGCCCCGTGCTGTCCCGGCCGGTGACCTCGGTCGGCTACGACACCTTCGGCGAGCAGGTCGAGGAGCGCGACCCCAACGGCAACACCGTCGTCACCGGCTACGACGCCGAGGGCCGCGAGATCTCGACGAAGCTGCCGGCGTACACGCCACCGAGCGGCGGCACGGCGATCACGCCGGTCACCACCAACACCTACGACACCCTCGGCCAGCTCGTCAGCACCACCGACCCGCTCGGCCGGGTGACGAAGTACACCTACGACCAGCTCGGCCGGCTCGCGTCGGTCACCGAGCCCAACACCGGCGTGCGGTCGTTCACCTACGACCTGGTCGGCGACGAACTGTCCGACACCGACCCGACCGGGGCCAAGGACACCAGCACGTACGACTACCTCGGCCGGGTGGTGACCAAGACCGACGCGGTCCGCCAGACCAGCTCGGCCTACACCACCACCTACACGTACGGCACCAACGGCCTGCTGGCCAGCGAGAAGTCGCCCGGCGGGGCGGTCGAGTCGACCACCTACAACGCCGCCGGGGAGCCGATCACCAGCGTGGAGGCGGGTAACACCACCACCTACACCTACGACGGCGCGGGCCGGCCGACCAGGACCACGCTGCCCGACGGCACGTACAGCATCACCACCTACGACCTGGTCGGCCGGCAGCTCGCTGACGCCGACTACGACGCCACGGGCACGCTGCTGCGCCGCGCCTCCAGCCGCTACGACGCGGCCGGCAACGTGGTCTCCAGCACCGACGCCCGCGGCACGACCACCACGTTCACCTACGACCCGACCGGCCTGCCCACCTCCGAGGTGCAGCCGATCTCGGCCACCGACTCCATCACGACCAGCTTCGGCTACGACCTCGGCGGCAACCGGACCCGGTTCACCGACGGGCGCGGCAACGCGTTCACGACCACGTACAACCCGTGGAACCTGCCGGAGTCCACGGTGGAGCCTTCCACGACGGCGTACCCGAACCTCACCGACCGGACGTTCACCGTCACCTACGACGCCAACGGGCAGGCCGCCAAGCTGGCCCTGCCGGGCGGGGCGAGCGTGTCGCTGCAGTACGACAACGTCGGCAACCTGGTCAAGCAGACCGGCGCCGGCGCCGAGGCGGCCACGGCCGACCGCAGCTACGGCTACGACCTGGCCGGGCGCCTGACATCGGCCACCGCCGTCGACGGCACCAACACGTTCACCTACGACGACCGGAACCTGCTGCTGTCGGCCTCCGGCCCGTCGGGCAACTCCACCTTCACCTACAACGCCGACGGGCTGATGGCCACCCGCAACGACGCGGCCGGCACGACCAGCTACGGCTACGACGCGTCCGACCGGCTCTCCTCGGTCGCCAACACCGGCGCCGGGCTGTCGGCGACGCTGAGCTACAACAACCTCTCGCAGGTCAAGAGCATCCTGTACGGCACCGGCGGCAACACCCGCTCGTTCGGCTACGACACGCTGCACCGGCTGGTCAGCGACGAGCTCACGACCGCGGGCAGCGCCTCCGTCGCCAAGATCACCTATGGGTACGACGTCAACGACAACCTGACGTCGAAGACGACCACCGGCTTCACCGGAGCGGCGGCCAACACCTACACCTACGACCTGGCCGACCGGCTGGCATCGTGGACCGCGGGCACCGTCACCACGGGCTACGCCTACGACAAGTCCGGCAACCGCACGCAGGTCGGCACCCGCACGTTCAGCTACGACCAGCGCAACCAGCTGACCGGATCCAGCGACGGCACGGTGTACCAGTACACGGCCCGCGGCACGCTGAAGGCGACCGTGATGCCGGGTGAGGGATCCGTCCCGACCCAGTCCGACGCCTTCGGGCAGGCGCTGAGCCAGGACGCGCCGGGCGGCGTGCACGAGACCTACACCTACGACGCGCTCGGCCGGGCGCTGCGGCCCGGGTTCACCTACTCCGGCACCGACAACGACCTGGCCGCCGACGGCACCAGCACCTACGTGCGCGACGCCGACGGCGACCTGATGGCCGAGACCTCGGGCACGATCAAGCGGGTCGCCTGGACCGACCAGCACGACGACGTCGTCGGGCAGTTCCTGCCCACCGGCACCACCCTCGCCGGCTCGATGACGTACGACCCGATGGGCAAGGCCACCGCGGCTGCCGGCATGATCGGCAGCCTCGGCTACCAGTCGGAGTGGACCGACAACCTCACCAGCCGGGTCAACATGCAGGCCCGCTGGTACAACACCGACACCGGCCAGTTCGACAGCCGCGACAGCGCGGACCTCGACCCGATCCCGGACTCGGTGACGGCCAACCGCTTCGCCTACGCCGACGACAACCCGCTGACCGAGACCGACCCGACCGGCAACTGGGGCATCGGCAGCATCTTCAAGAAGGTCAAGCACGCGGTCAAGCACGTGGTGCACAAGGTCGTGCACGTGGTGAAGAAGGTCGTGCACAAGGTCGTGCACGCCGTCAAGAAGGCCGTCAAGAAGGTCGTGCACGCGGTCCGCAAGGTCGTGCACAAGGTGGTCAAGGCGGTCAAGCACGTCTACCACCGGGTCAAGAAGTACGTGACCCGCAAGGTCAGGCAGATCCGCCATTACGTGGCCCGCAAGGTGGCCCAGGTCAAACGCAAGGTCCGGCACATCTACCACCGGGTCAAGCAGGCCGGCCGGGCGATCGCCGCGCGGGTGGTGCGGGTGACGAAGAAGGTCGTCACCCACGTCCGGGACGCCTACCACGCCACCGAAAAGTTCGTGAAGGACCACAAGAACGCCATCATCGAGATCGCCGCGATCGGGGTCGGCATCGTCGGGGCCCTGGCATGTACGGCGGCCACGGCCGGCGCGGGCGCGGTGGCCTGCATGGTCGGCGCCGCGGCGGTGATCAACGTGGCCAAGGACGCCGCCGAGGGCAACATCCACGACGTCGGCGACCTCGCCCGCTCGGCCGGCACCGGCGCCCTGCAAGGCCTCGCCGGCGGCGTCGGCGGCGCGGTCGGCGGGCGGCTCGCCACCGGCGTGATGAGCAAGGTCGGCCCGTTCGCCGCCACGTTCGCCGGGCGCACCCTCTCCGGGGCGCTCAGCGGCGGCACCGGCGACGCGGTCAGCCAGCTGCTCCTCACCGGGCACGTCAATGCCAAGGGCGTGGTCACCAGCGCCGGCATCGGCGCGGTGTTCGGCGGCTTCGGCGGCGGCGGGTCCGGCGGCAAGCGCGGCCAGCCCGAGCCCGAGGGCAACCCCGAGCGTGGCGTCTCGAGCTGCAAGCACTCCTTCGCACCCGGCACCCGGGTCCTCATGGCCGACGGCACCACCAAGGCCATCGAGGACGTCAAGACCGGCGACCGCGTGGTGGCCACCGACCCGGCCACCGGCAAGACCACGGCCCGCACGGTCCAGCTGCTGCACCGCAACACCGACCACGACCTGACCGACGTCACCGTCGACGACGGCGGCCGCGTCAGCGTCATCCACACGACCAGCCACCACCCGTTCTGGGACGCCACCGCCGGCCGCTTCACCGAGGCCGCGCGGCTGCGGCCCGGCGTGTCGACGCTGACCGGCCCGGACGGGCGCACCCTGAAGGTCGCCGCCGTGGCGAGCTTCGGCGGCGCGCAGGACATGGACGACCTCACCGTCGAGGGCGTGCACACCTACTACGTTGTCACCGCCGGGGCCCCGGTCCTGGTGCACAACTGCGGCGAGGGGGAGGGCAACAACAACCCCAACCCCGACAACGGCGGCTACACGCCCAAGAAGAAGAGGCCGGCCGCGTCGGAGTCGGAGGAGCGGCAGGAGAACCACCGCACCGACTTCAAGAACGCGGCCGAGCTCGACCAGGCCCGGCAGGAGGCCATCGCCAACGTCGGCACCGTCGGCAAGGCGGTCAGCTCGGTCATCCACGGCGGTCCCGCCGCCGGGGCCTTCTCCGGTGACCCGATCGGCTCCGTGGCCATGGTGGTCGCCGCCGTCGGGGTGGGCCTGCGCAACGCCCTCCGCAGGGTTCGCAAGAAGTGAGGAAGCCTGTGCAGTACTCCTCGCGGGCCGGCCTGGCCGTGGTGGTGGCGCTCGCCACCGCCACGGCGGCCGGCCCGGCCGGGGCGTCGGTGAGCCTGTCCAGCGCCAAGGTCGGCGTCCAGCAGGTCCTCTTCCGCGGTGGCACCGACGGCTACGGCTGTTTCCGCATCCCCGCACTGCTGCGCACCACGGCCGGCACCCTGCTGGCCTTCGCCGAGGCCCGCAAGTCCCCTTCGTGCGCCGACCGCGGCGACATCGACCTCGTCGTGCGCCGCTCCACCAACAACGGCCGCACCTGGGGCCCGATCCGCCTGGTGCTGTCCGGCAGCGACACCGACCCGAACGCCCCCTACACCCGCGGCAACCCGGTGCCGCTGCAGGACGCGAGCACCGGCCGGGTCATGCTCGTCACCACCTCCAACCCGGCCACCATCTCCGGCAAGCGGCTGCCCTGGATCCAGGACAGCGACGACGACGGGCTCACCTGGTCCGCCGCCCGGGCCATGAACGTCAACTTCAGCGGCAGCGACGCCGGCTGGTTCGCCACCGGCCCGTCCCACGGCATCCAGCTCACCAAGGGCGCGCACGCCGGCCGGCTGGTCGTCGGCGCGCACCAGCAGCCCACCAAGGGCGTGGTCTACGCCGGCGCGCTCTACAGCGACGACCACGGCGCCACCTGGCACGCCGGCCAGGCCGCCAACTCCTTCGTCGACGGCGTCACCAACCCCGGCGAGATCTCCGTCGCCGAACTGCCCGACGGCAGCGTCTACGCCGCCGCCCGCAACCAGATCGGCAGCAGCGGCAACCACCGGGCCAAGGCGGTGAGCACCGACGGCGGCACGACCATGCCGGCCTTCGCCCAGGTGCCGTCGCTCGTCACGCCGGACGTGGAAGGGGCGGTGCTGACGCTGCGTTCGACGTACCAGAGCAGCCCCGGCGACACGATGGTCTTCTCCGGCCCGTCCGACCCGACCAGCCGGGCCCAGCTGAAGATCCGCTACTCCACCGACAAGGGCGCCACCTGGAAGAGCCCTTCCAACGGCCTCGTCACCGACGAGCGATCCGGCTACTCCGACCTCGCCGAGCTCAGCGACGGCGGGATCGGCGTGCTGTACGAGGGCGGGGCGAACACCGACGAGCTCGGCGGCACCGGCTTCTCGGCCGACGAGATCCGGTTCGTGCGCTTCACCCCGGCCCAGATCGGCCTGCCCGGCACCTTCACCGGCGCCCCGTGGGCCCAGGCCACCCCGGCCGCGGCGGCCGGCACCCCGGACGCCACCGGCGAGGCCAACGACGCCCTGCTGCGCGGCAACGCCACCCTCGGCGCCGGGCGCTTCGGCCAGGGCCTGGTCCTGGACGGCGCCGGCGACTACGCCGAGATCCCCTACGCCCGCCCGATCGACCCCGGCGCCGGCGACTTCACCTACTCGCTGTGGTTCCGGTACGACGCCACCGCCGCGAGCCCGAACCAGGTGCTGCTGTGGGGCTACGCCCTCGGCGCCGGCAAGCCGCAGGTGTGGCTGCGCGCCCAGCCGGCCCAGGACCGGCTCTACGCCTGGGTCGAGGGCACCTCCGGCGGGACCGGCGTCGCCCTGCCCGACCCGTCTGCGGCCACCGCGTTCGGCGACGGCGCCTGGCACCACCTGTCCCTGGTCCGCTCGGGCGCCACGGCCTCCCTCGTGGTCGACGGCGTGGCCGGTGCCTCCGCATCCGGCGTCGCCGGTTCGGTGACCGGCGACCCGCACGACGGCGTCGACGGGCTGCGGCTCGGCTCCCGGCCCGACGCGACGGCCACCGAGGCGTTCGCCGGCGGCCTCGACGAGTTCCGGATGTACCGCAGCGCCCTCACCACCACGCAACTGGACCAGATCCGCACCACGAACGCCGACGTCCCCGGCGCCGGCCTCGGGGTGCGCCTGCCCTTCCAGGTGATCGACGCCGCCACCGTCCCGACCCGGGTCAAGGTGGCCGTCGAGGACGACATGTCCGGCCACTGCGCCGCCGCCACGCTCCTCGGCGGCACGCCCAGCCTCGCCACCGGCCACGTCGACGACAAGGCCCTCGCGGTCAGCGCCGCGCACCCGGGCGTCGAGGCGCCGTTCCTGCCCACCCTCGACGTCGGGTCGGGCGACTTCACCTTCACCACCTGGCTGCAGTACTCGGCGACGGCGAGTTCGCCCAACCAGGTGCTGCTGTGGGGGTACGGCATGGGCGCCGGCACCCCGCAGGTCTGGCTGCGCGCCCAGCCGTCCCAGGACCGCCTCTACGCGTGGGTGGAGACCGCCGCCGGCCCGGTCGGCGTCGCCCTGCCCGACCCGTCCTCGGCCGTCGCGTTCGGCAACAACGCCTGGCACCTGGTCGCGCTGACCCGCACCGGCGGCCAGCTGCGGCTCAGCGTCGACGGCGGCGCCGGGGCCACCGCGACCGGCCTCACCGGCTCGGTCACCACCGGCACGGGCGTCGCCGGCCTGCGCCTGGGCTCCCGCCCCGACGGCGCCGACGTGCTCACCGGCAACCTGGACGAGTTCCGGCTGTACCGCCGCGCCCTCACCACCGCCGAGGTGGCGAGCATCGCCGGGGGCGCGTACCCGTCCGACATCCCGGCCGTGCGCTGGACCTTCGAGAGCGGCTACACCCAGGCGCACAACGTGGTGCGCCCGGCCGCCGGCCCCGTCACCTATGACGCCTCGGTGCACTGCAACAACGCCTTCGTCCGCGGCGGCGCCACCCCGGCCACGTCCGGCCGCTTCGGCGCCGCGCTGTCCTTCGACGGCGTCGACGACGCGGTGCAGTTGCCCTACGGCCCCGCCAACGCCCTCGACGAGGGCGACTTCACGGTGGCGACGTGGGTGCGCTACGCCGCGACCGGGTCCACCGCGGACCAGGTGCTGCTGTGGGCGTACGGCGTCGGCGCCTCCGCGCGGCAGCTGTGGCTGCGCGCCACCCCGTCGAAGGACGCCCTGACGGCCGCCTTCGAGACCACCACCGGCACCGCGATGCTGACCGCGCCCGACCCGTCGGCCGCGGTGGCCTTCGGCGACAACCAGTGGCACCACGTCGCCCTGCGCCGCACCGCCGGCACCCTGTCCCTGACCGTCGACGGCGCCGTCCTGGCCACCACGGCCGCACCGGCCGGCGCCCCGACCTACGGCGACACCTTCGCCGTGGACGGCTTCCAGCTCGGCGCCAAGCCGGGCGGCGCCGACCCGTTCAAGGGCGCCCTCGACGAGTTCCGCATCTTCCGCCGGTCGCTAACCGACGCGGAGCTCGACGACGTCCGCACGAACAACACCGACCTCGGTCCGGTGACCTCCGTCCGCCTCCCCTTCGAAGTGGTGTCCTAGACATGGCCCGTCGCCGTCCCATCGCGCCCCCTTCCCCCAGGTCGCCACGGTGGCGCCCAGTCGCGGTGGCGGCGGCGGTCCTGGTGGTGGCGGTGGTCGTCGCGGTGCTGCTCTGGCTCCGCGACACCCCGCCCCCGCCACGCGAGCGCGCCTACCTCGCCTACACCGCCTGCCTGCTGACCCCCTCGAACGGCGTCGCCGACCCGGACGCCGCCCCGGCCTGGTCGGCGCTGCAGGAGGTCTCGCTCAGCACGCGGGCGAAGGTGCAGTACCTGGCGATCAGCGGCCCCCAGACCCTGGAGAACGCCCTGACGTTCGTCAACTCCCTGGCCGCCTCGGGCTGCGACCTCATCTTCGCCGCCGGCCCGCTGCCCGTGCAGGCCGTGGCGAAGGGCGCGGCCACCTTCCCGGACCGCCGCTTCGTCACGCTGGGCGGCACGGCCGCGGCCAACATCTCGACCGTGAACGCCGCCGCACCGCACGACGAGATCGTCCGCCTGGTCGCCGACGGGGTCAGGGCCGCGACGCCATGAAGCCGTGGATCCTCGCGGCCAGGTCGGGCAGGGGATCGCAGCCGTCCACGACCAGGTCGGCGAGCTGACGGCCGGGTGCGACGTGGCGGGCGTGGGCGTCGCGGCCGCCGTCCAGGTAGGCACGCAGCTCGGCCCGCGGGTCGGGGCGGCTCAGGGCGTGCCGGGCCAGGGCGATGTCCAGCGGGGTGTCGACGTACACGGTCCAGCGGGCGGCCCAGCGGATCGGCGGCAGGGCCAGGGCGAAGACGCCCTCGACGACGACCAGCGGGGCGTCCTCGTGGACGTCGAGGCGGGACTGCAGGGCGGCGAGGTCCGCGCCGTGCTGCTCCTCTTCGCCGCTGTCGGCCAGGCTCACCACCGGCGCCTCGACGAGCTTGGCGACGGCCTCGGCGACGCTCGTCTTGCCGGCACCTGCCGGGCCGCCGATGACGAGCAGGGGCGGCAGCACGCGCATCATGATGGCCGCCACCCTATCGCGCCCGCGGCCGGCGCACGATCCCGTTACCGGCGGGGCTCCAGCGGTACCACCGTGGATGCCTCGTGCGCCCGCAGGACCTTCCCCAGCGCGGTGGCCACCGCCTGGGCCTCGGTGCGGGTCATCCGGCCGGTGAAGTGCCGCTCGATGCCGGCCACGTAGGTGGGGGAGGCGGCCCGCAGGCGGGACCGGCCGGACGGGGTGAGCTTGGCGTACGCCGAGCGGCGGTCGTCGGGGTTGGCCTCGCGCTCGACCAGGCCGGCCCGCACCAGCTCGTCGACGACCCGGCTGACCCGGCTGCGGCTGACCACGGCGGCCGCGCCGAGCGCCGACATGGTCAGGCGGCGGCCGGGGGCGGCGTTGAGCTCCAGCAGCACGTCGTACCACGTGAGCGGCAGCCCGTGTGCCGCCTGCAGCTCCTGGTCGAGCACGGGCATGAGCGCCGCGTGCACGCGCAGCAGGGCCGCCCAGGCCGCCGTGGAGTCCATCGCCGTACCGTAGCATTTCCGTGTGCGCGCACATATCCGGGACGCCCTCGACCGCGGGGTTCGCGGGGCGGCGGACCTGCCGTTCGCGCGGGTCAGGGCGGGGAAGTGGGTGGCCTCGGGCAACGGCGTGCGATGGGTCGTCGAGGCGCATTCCGAACCGGCGTACGGGGCCGGGGTGTTCCGGGTCGAGTGGGGCGTCGTCGTGCCCGGAGCGGCCGCGCTGATCGGCGCCGGGCAGGACGAGCGGATCGTCAGCGGGGACGCGGGGAGCCTGGCCGAGCAGCGCCGCCCGCTCACGCTGCTGCTCCTGCCGGGCAGCGGGATGGGGCTCGCGAACCGGCTGTGGTGGCAGGTGCGGGAGCAGCCGGTGGACGAGTTGGCCGCGCGGATCACCGGGTGGCTCGCCGGGGGGCCGCTGCGCTCGCTCCTGACGATGATGTCGACTCCCGCCGGTGTCGCGGAGTTCCTCGAGCGCCGTCCCGCCGTCGCTCGCCGCGGGGTGCTCTACCCCGAGCCCGACGAGCAGTCGCTGCCGGTCCTGGCGGCCACGCGGGCGGTGCTCGGCGACCGCGACGGCGCCCTCGCGGCGATGGCGAGGTACCGGGCCGCGGTCGCCGGCACCAAGGTCCTCGTGGAACGGGCCGGCGAGATCGCCGCGCGGATCGCGGCCCTGCGCCCCTGAGTGGTGATCAGGTTGCTTTCGGGGCTCTTGCTCGTTCTCGGCGTAGCTGTTCGAGGACAGCGGTGCCGGATGCGAGGTCCGGTGGCCGACTTGGTGGTCGAGATCTCAGGGTGACCCCGGGCCCCTGAGGGTCTCGCGGCTCACACGCTCTTGTGCGTGCGCACGCATCTTGGCTACCGTTCCTCTCAACAGCGTGCGTGCGCACGCATGTAAAGAGGAGGCGGAACATGTCCAAGCTGCTGCACATCTCGGCGTCGCCGCGGGGGGAGCGGTCCGAGTCCCTGGCCCTTGCCGGGACCTTTTTGCAGGTGTACCGCGAGCAGCACCCCGAAGACGAGGTCCTCGAGTGGGACCTGTGGGACGGCTCGCTGCCCGAGTTCGGCCCCGCCGCCACGGCCGCGAAGATGGACGTGTTCGCCGGGCTGGAGCCGACCGGGCCGGGCGCGCAGGCCTGGCAGGCGGCGGGGGAGACGTTCCGCCGGTTCGCCGACGCCGACAAGTACCTGTTCAGCGTGCCCATGTGGAACGCTTCCGTGCCGTACATCCTCAAGCAGTTCATCGACGTGGTCAGCCAGCCGGGGCTGGTGTTCGGCTTCGACGCGGAGCTGGGTTACAGCGGCCTCGTCACCGGGCGCAAGGCGGCCGTCATCTACACCGGCGCCGTGTACGGCGAGGGGCGCGGCCCGGCGTTCGGCTCCGATTTCCAGGCGCCGTACTTCAACGACTGGCTGCGCTGGGCCGGCATCACCGACGTCGCCGAGGTGGCGTTCCGGCCCAACCTTGCCGCCACCGAGGTCGAGCAGCGCCGCGCCCGCGCCCACGCCGAGGCCGTCGACGTGGCCAAGAACTTCTAAGCGGCGAGGATGGCGGCGGTTACCGCGCCGGGGTCGACGAGCTGGTGGAAGTGCCCGCCGGGCAGGTGGACCACGGGCCAGCCGCGCTCGCGGGCGTCGGCGGCGACCCGCTCGTAGGACGGGCTGAACAGCAGGTACCGGCACGGCAGCCCGGCCCAGCCCGGCGGGTTGGGCACCGGCTGCTCGTAGTAGCTCAGCGGCAGCCGGGGCTGCTCGTCCGTCACCACCCGCTGGGTGGCCGCGTCGGGGAAGAGCGGTGCGACGTCGTCCCACCAGTCCGTCCACCGCGGCAGCACGCCGTCGGGGGCCATGGCCCGCAGCTGGGCGAGCCGCTCGGGCGTGGCGGGGCGGCTCGGGCCGTCGCGGGCCGGTAGCGCCGCCTCCGCGAAGACGGCCGCGGCCGCGGCGCCGGCCAGTCGTTCCACGATGACCGGGACGAACAGGCCGGCGCTGCTGTGCGCGACGACGACCACCGGCCGTCCCGGCGGCAGGGCCGCGGTGGCCGCGGCGGCGATGCCGGGCGCGAACGGCGGCCGCACGCCGGTGAGCGACGGCACCGCGACGGCCGCGCCCGCCGCCCGCAGGCGTGCGGCCACCGGGGCCCAGGTCGCCGGGCCCATGAGCGGGCTGTGCACGAGCAGATAGACGGCCTCCACACCACGACCCTAGAACCGGCGTTCCAGGGATCGTCGGCGATCCGCCGCAGTCGGGTCGGCCGATGCGGTACGGTAGCCCGCGTATCGTCCTGATCACCTCGGGTGAGGATGGTCCGCCTTTGCCGCGCGCGTCGAAACCGCTCCTGGTGGCGGCCCTGTCCGTGGCCGTCGTGGTCACGCTGGGGGGCTCGGGGCTGCTGTCCCCGTGGTGGTCCCAGCTGGTCGACGACGTCGGCCAGTTCCTCGCCGGCGTCGCCGCCATCCTGGCCTGCTGGCTCACCGCGGCCCGGCACGGCGGCGCCCAGCGGTGGTGGCGGCTCTGGATGGGCGGGGCGGCGCTGGGCTGGACCGGCGGGCAGGCGCTGTGGAGCTGGTACCAGCTGTCCGGCGCCGACGCGCTGCCCTCGCCGTCCCTGGCCGACGCCGGGTACCTCACCCTGCCGGTCCTCGCCCTGCCCGCCGTCGTCTCGCTGGCCTCGGCCCGCCCGCCGGCCGGGTCGCCGCGCCGCCGCCCCGGCCAGCTGCTCATGGTGCTCGACGGGCTGATCGTGGTCGGCGCCCTCTTCGTGCTCACCTGGGCCACCGCGCTCGGCTCGGTGGTCGCGGCCGGTGCCGCCACCCCGCTGGCCTACACGGTCGCCATCGCCTACCCGGTCACCGACCTCGTGCTGACCATCATCGTGATCCTGCTGCTGGCCACCGCCGCGCCGGCCAACCGCGGTCAGCTCGCCCTGCTCGGCGCCGGGCTGCTGTCCCTGTCGCTGTCGGACAGCGCGTTCGCGTACCTCGTCTCCAAGGGTGCGACCTCGATGCCGCCGGCCGCCGACGCGGGGTTCGTTGCCGGCCAGGCCCTCGTCGCGGTCGCCGCGCTCACCTCCGCCCGGTCCGAGGACGCGGCCCCGGCCCGCCCGGGCACCCGGTGGGCGTTCATGCTGCTGCCGTACGTCCCGGTCGCCCTCACCGGCGTGCTGTTCATCGTCCAGCTCGCCCGCGGCGAGTCCATGGACGGCGTGGAGATCGCGGTGGAGACCGCGGTCATCTCGCTGCTCATCATCCGGCAGGCGATCACGCTGCTGGAGAACGCCGTGCTGCTCGACCGGCTCTCGCTGAGCCAGGCCCGCCTGGCCCACCAGGCGTTCCACGACGCCCTGACCGGCCTGGCCAACCGGGTGCTGTTCCACGACCGGCTCGGCCACGCCCTGGCCCTGCACCAGCGCGACGGCCGGCCGCTCGCGGTGCTCTTCTGCGATCTCGACGACTTCAAGGCGGTCAACGACCGGCACGGCCACCACGCCGGGGACCGGCTGCTGCGCCAGGTGGCCGACCGGCTGCGCGGCGCCGTGCGGGAGGGCGACACCGTGGCCCGGGTGGGCGGCGACGAGTTCGCGATCCTGCTCGAAGGGGGCGGCGACCCCGGCGGGCCGGCCGAGCGGGTGATGGCCGAGATCGGCCGCCCCTTCGACCTCGACGGCGAGACCATCGCCGTGGGCGTCAGCGTCGGGCTCGTCGAGGCGGGCGCGCACGGGGCGGTGCCGTCGGCCGACGCCCTGCTGCGCCGCGCCGACGCCGCCATGTACGCGGGGAAGCGGCGGGGGAAGGGGCGGCTGGTGCGGTACCGCGTCGACCTCCCCGATGGCACGGGCACCTCCGACCTCGCCGAGGCCCTGGCCGCCACCCTGCGCTCGGAGGACGGCTCCGCGCCGGGCCTCGACGTGCACTACCAGCCGATCGTCCGGCTGCACGACGGCACGGTGGTGGCCGTCGAGGCGCTGGCCCGCTGGACCCACCCGAGCCTCGGCCCGGTCTCGGCCGACCTGTTCATCGCCACCGCCGAGCAGATCGGGCTCATCCGCCTGGTCGACGACTTCGTGCTGGACCGGGCCTGCCGCGACGCGGCCGCCTTCCGCGGCCCGTGGGCGAGCATCGCCGTGCACGTCAACACCTCGGCCGCCCGGCTGGGCCTCCCCGAGCACGAGGAGACGGTCCGCGCGGCGGTGCTCCGCCACGGCCTGGCACCGCACCGGCTGCTGCTGGAGCTCACCGAGACCGCCCCGCTGCCCGACCTGGGCGCGGCCGCGGGCGCCGTGCACCGGCTCGGCCGCTTCGGCGTGCGCTTCGCCCTCGACGACTTCGGCACCGGCTACAACGCCCTGGCCCAGCTGCACGCCATGCCGGTCGACGAGGTGAAGCTGGACCGCTCGTTCACCCTCGCCGACGGCGGGCGCAGCGAGGCGATCTGCCGCTCGATCGTGCAGATCTGCACCGGCATGGGCGTCACCGTCGTCGCCGAGGGCATCGAGACCGACCGGCAGGCGGCGGCGATGGCCGCGCTCGGCTGCCGGTACGGCCAGGGCCACCGCTACGGCGTCTCCGCCCCGCTCAACCTGGTGGCCCCGCCGGGCGCGCTCGTGTTGGAAGAGCGCGCGGCTACGCCTTTGGCTTCTGGTTGATTCGTACCATGTTGCCCGAAGGATCCCGGAACGCGCAGTCGCGCAGGCCGTAGAACTGGTCCATCGGCTCCTGCAGCACCTCGGCCCCGCTGGCGGCCACCCGCTCGAACAGCGCGTCCACGTCGTCGGTCTGGAAGACCAGGCCGCCGAGCGACCCCTTGGCCAGCATGGTCCGGATCGACTGGGCGTCGTCGGGGGAGCGCCCCGCGCCGGCCGTCTGCATCACGATGCCGATCTCGGGCTGGTCCTTCGGCCCGACGGTCAGCCAGCGCGCGTCGTCCATCTTGACGTCCTGGCGCACTTCGAGGCCGAGCGTGTCGCAGTAGAACGCGATCGCCGCCTCGTGGTCGTCGACCTCCAGGAACGTGCATTGCAGCGTCAGCTCCATGCCACGAACCTACCCGGCTGTGCCGGCCTGCGCCTGCGGGTGACGGCTCGGACGCGTGACCAGCTTGACCCAGCACCCCGGGATGACCGCGGTGGCGCTGTGGTTGCGGGAGCGGTACGCGCTCGGGCTCTCCCCGACCAGCTCCGTGAACCGGGTGCTGAACGAGCCCAGCGACGTGGCCCCCACGGCCAGGCACACCTCGGTGACGGAGAGGTCACCCCGGCGCAGCAGCGCCTTGGCCCGCTCGATGCGCCGGGTCATCAGGTACGTGTACGGCGTCTCGCCGAAGACCGCGCGGAACTGCCGGGAGAAGTGGGCCGGGGACATCAGCGCCGCCTGCGCCATCGCGGGCACGTCGAGCGGGCGGGCGTACTCCCGGTCGATCAGGTCGCGGGCCCGGCGCAGGTGCTTGAGATCCTCGGGGGTCACCTCCCGAGCATGGCACGGATGCCGCACAATGTGCAGCCATGCCCCCTCGGAGTGAGGTATGTCCCCGCTGCTCACAGCAGCTGTCCGCGCCCCCGGCGGAGCGGCCGTGGTGCCCCGCGTGCCAGTGGCACCTGGCGGCGTACGACCGCCGGACAATGCCGTCGGAATGGGGCAATCCGCTACTTGACCGCCTCGCCCACCGGCTGGCGTTCTTCCTCGACGCGCGCGCCTTCGCCCGCGCGTCCGGCGGCGTGCCCCGTCGCGGCCCAGGGGTCGGCCGGCTGCTCGTGCTCGCGCTGGCCGCGCTGGTCGTCGCCGTGCCGCCGGTGCTGTTGCTCCTCGGCCTGTACCTGATCGGCTTCACGCCCGTGCTCGGCCTGATCCTCCTGCTGCTCGCCGTCGCGGGGCGGCCCCGGTTCGTCCGCAAGCTCCCGGCGGGAGCGTGGGAGGTCTCGCGGGAGGCCGCGCCGACCCTGTTCGCGGCGCTGGAGCGGGTCGCCGCGGCGACCGGCGCGCCGATGCCCGACGTGGTGGCGGTCGAGGACGGCGTCAACGCCTGGACCATGCGACTCGGCCGGCGGCGGGTGCTCTGCCTGGGCCTGCCGCTGTGGGCCGCGCTGCCCGCACAGCAGCGCGCCGGCCTGATCGGCCACGAACTGGGCCACTTCGTCAACCAGGACGTGCGCGACGGCCGGCTGGTCGCCACGGCGCTCAACACCCTCGCCACGATCATCGACACGCTGCGCGCGGCGCTGCTGCGCGTCTTCGGCCCGCTGGCCTTCGTGGTCCTGCTGCCGCTGTACCTGCTGCACGTGGCCGTGCTCGTGGCGGCCCGGCGCGACGGCCAGCGGGCCGAGTACCTCGCCGACCAGATCGCCGCCGAGGCCGCGGGCACCGCCGCCGTGGCCGCCCTGATCGAGTTCCTGCTCGTCGGCCCCGCGCTGGGCTCGGCACTGAAGGCGATGCACGGCCGACCGGATCGCCCCGCGGACTGGCGTACCGCGGGCCAGGCCGCCCGGCGGGGCCGGGACCTGGACCAGCTGTGCCAGCGGTCGCTGCGGGTCGAGGCGTCCCTGCGCGCGACCCACCCGCCGACCGGGCGCCGGGCGCACATGGTCGGGGTCCACGGCGACCACCCGCCGGCCGTGACCATGTCCGAGCCCGAGGCGGAGCGCATCGACGCCGAACTCGCCCCGTGGTTCGACCGCCTGCGCGCCGCCGACGCCGCCTACGCGTAGCCGCCGTGCGCCGGGACGCGCACGGCCACGAGCATCCGCTGTACGGTCTCGGGATCGCCGACGATGGTGAGGCCGGTGAGGTCCTCCGCGCCGAAGGCGGCGAGGAGGGCGTCCGTCGTGGTGATCAGGACGGCGTCCGGCGCTTCGGGCGGCTCGTGACCGACCTCGGCCCCGGCCGGCGTACAGCGGACGCCGAACACCCCGGCGGGACCGTGGTCCCGTAGCTCGATCCGCAGCGTCGCCGCGGGCCGCTCCGGCGCCGGCACGAAGTAGGTCCGGATGGCGAGCATGGCGCTGTCCGCGCTCACGAAGCGCTGCTCCGCGGTCGGCGGGGCGGCCAGTGCCCAGGTGCCGAGCGCGATCACGATCGGCTCGAGGCCGCGGCCCCACGCGGTCAGCTCGTAGACCCGCGCGCCGCTCGGCGGGGGCAGCTGCCGGCGCACGACGACACCCGCGTCGGTGAGCTCGCGGAGCCGGTCGGAGAGTGCGTTCGGGCTGGCGGTCGGCAGCGCCTGCTGCAGGTCGGTGAACCGTTTCGGCCCGAGCAGCAGCTCCCGCACGACCAGCAGCGACCACCGCTCACCCACGATGTCGAGGCCGCGGGCGACGCCGCAGGCCTGCCGATAGCCCCGCTGAGCCGGCATGGACAACCTCCCCCTGTTGCGCTTGCCTGACCATAGTACTCACTATTAGCGTCATAGTGGCCGACGCGAGGAGGAGCCCATGTCCATGCCACCGGTACCCCCGATCACCGACCGTCAGACCTGGCAGCAGCAGCTCGACGAGCTCCGGCTCCGCGAGAAGGCGCACACCCGCGAGGGCGATGCCATCGCCGCGGCCCGCCGCCGGCTGCCGATGGTCGAGGTCGATCCGGCGACGCGGCTGATCGGCGCCGACGGACCGGTGCCGCTGCTCGACGTCTTCGAGGGCAGGACCCAGCTGTTCGCCTCGTACCACATGTGGCACACGGGCAGGCCGGCCGCCGACCAGTGCGAGGGCTGCACGTTCTTCACCGGTCAGGTGCTCGAGCTGTCGTACCTGCACTCGCGTGACGTCACGTTCGCCGTCTTCTGCCAGGGGCCCTTCGAGGAATCCTCGCGCTACCGCGACTTCATGGGCTGGCGGGCGCCCTGGTACTCGGTGCCCGCGGAGTCGCTCGACGCCCTCGTCGCGGGCCGCGCCTTCGGGATGAAGGCGTGTTACCTCCGCCGGGGCGACCGGGTGTTCGAGACCTACTGGACCACCGGCCGGGGCGTCGAGGCGATGGCACCGTCGTACGGGCTGCTCGACATGACCGTCCACGGCCGCCAGGAAGCCTGGGAGGACTCGCCGGAGGGCTGGCCGCAGCCCTTCCGGACCGACGGCGACCAGTTCCGGCTCGACGGGCGGCCCACCTCCCAGTGGTCGCGCCTGGCCGCCGGCCGGGACGACGACCTGGGCCGCCACTGAGCCGCGGCGCCGGATGGGATGCAACCTTTCCGCGGGCGATCGTGTCCTTGGGGTATGACCAGGTGGGAAGCGCCGCTGGGGTTCGAGGACTTCGTCCGCGGCCGACACGTCGCTCTGCTGCGCTTCGCCCACGTGCTGTCGGGGGATCGCCACGCGGCCGAGGATCTCGTGCAGGACGCGCTGGAGCGCGCGGGCGTCGCCTGGCGGCGGATTCAGAACGCCGACGATCCCGAGGGATACGTGCGGCGGATCATCGTCAACCGGCATCTCAACGGCCTGCGGCGCGGCCGGCGGGAGCGGCTGGTCGCCTCGCCGCCCGATGGGGCGGTGCCGCCCTCGCCGGACGCTGACGACGAGCTCTGGGCATTGCTGCGGACGCTGCCGCGGCAGCAGCGCGCGACGCTCGTGCTGCGCTACTACGCCGACATGTCCGAGGCCGAGACCGCAGACGTACTCGGGTGCGCGGTCGGCACCGTGAAGAGCAACGCGGCCCGGGCGCTGGCCAAGCTACGTGCCGCGATGAGCGGCGACCCGATGGCGCGCGCCGAGAAGGCATGAGGGAGGCGGCCGTGGATCTGGAGACGCGACTGCGGGACACGCTCGCCGACGATCGGCACGCGTTGCCGGGCTGGGACGACGCCGTGGAGCGGGTCGGCGGCGGGGTGCGGCGACGCCGTCGGCGGCGGGCCGGGATGGTGGCTCTGGCGGCGGTCGGCGTACTGCTGCCGGTGCTGGTGAGCGCGGCGCTGATATCGGGCCGGCTCGGCGGAGACGGCGGCGGGCAGGTGGGGGCCGGCGGCGCGGTGCCGTGGGTCGGCGAGACGGTCGCGCAGCGGTACGACGTCGCCCGGCGCAGTCCGCGGCCCGACCGACAGGCCTGCACCGCCGAAGACCTCGGCGACATGTGGAGCGAGCCGGGCGACGGCCTGCGGACGCTGCTGATCGGCAACATCAGGGCGGAGCGGTGCACGCTGAGCGGCCGCCCGCGGGTGACGGCGGTCGACAGCACGACCGGGGTGCGGGTCACGGCCGACGCCGCCGATCTGGTGCTGCCCGCGGACCCGGCCCGGCAGTTCCCGGCCACCGTGGGCGCGGGAGAGCCGGTGCGGGTGGATCTGCGGACGGGTTCCGCATGCTCGCCGGGCCGCTACCGCGATGTGATGCTCGAGGTTGCGGGCCGCACATATCCCCTCGACGGCGTCGATCCGTCGTGCGGCCTCGAGATGTCCGGGTGGTACGTGCAGCCGCCGCTGCTCAACATGGCGCTGACCGTGCAGATGACGGCGCCGAAGACCGTGCGGGTAGGCGAGCAGTTGGTCTACCTTGTCACGATCATCAACACGATGAACCAGGCGGTGCAGCTGACCCCGTGCCCGCAGGTACGGCAGAGTCTCGGCACGAGTGCGGG
The DNA here is from genome assembly GCF_039532525.1 of Dactylosporangium salmoneum. Taxonomy (NCBI): domain Bacteria; kingdom Bacillati; phylum Actinomycetota; class Actinomycetes; order Micromonosporales; family Micromonosporaceae; genus Dactylosporangium; species Dactylosporangium salmoneum. The sequence goes on along the minus strand of NZ_BAAARV010000040.1, from coordinate 123,131 downwards.
CACATATCTGCTGAACTGCGCGCCGAAACGCCTCGGCGCGCACACCCGCACGACGTTCGAGATGCGGATATCGGCACCGGCCCAACCGGGTGTCGCGCGGCTGCGCTGGATGGCGGTCTTCAGCGACGGCAAGGTGGCCATCGCCGAACTCGCCACCGACGGGCTGGACGTGACCGTGACCGGATGACGGTCCGCCTCGGGCACGACGCGCGGTCACCAGGTGAGCCTGGTGACCGCGGGCCGGGTTCGGGTCAGGAGAGGAGGCTGCCGTACGGGCCGGCCAGGATCGCGTTCTTCTGGGCCTGGCTGAAGTGGGTGTTCGGGTAGCTGTAGAACGACGCCGACATCGGGGTGCCGTCCGTCGACGTCGAGTCGGGCAGGCCGAAGCCGTGGCCGAGCTCGTGGACCATGCCGCCGTACCAGCGGTTCATGGCGCCGTTGATGCCGGCCGCGCCGTCGGCGTCGTGACCGCTGAGGATGACCCAGCCGGGGCCTCCGCCGCCGCCGGACTTGCCGGCCTCCTCGGCGCTGATCTCACCGACGCACAGCCAGCGGCTGTCCTGGCCCGCGATGCCGAACCGGCGCATCAGCTCCGCCTGCATGTTCTCGACCACGCACCAGTAATGGTCACTCGTGTTGCAGTTCGTGGTGATGTACCACTGGGCGTTGTGCTCGCCGTTGACCACCTCGACGACGGTGGAGTTCAGCGCGAACGTCTTGCCCAGTTCCTGCTTGTAGTACCGCTGGGCCTCCCGCATCACGCTCGCGATGCCGTCGGGGTAGCGCTGGTCGAAGGCCACATCGGTCGGCTTGAGCCAGAAGACCCGCACGGTCTTCAGCGCCGGCCCGGTGGACCCGGTGCTGCTCGGCGTCGGCGACGGCGTGGCGGACCGGGTCGGCGACGCGCTCGTGGTGGGGTTGACGCTGCCCGTGCAGGCGACGTTGTTGAGCCGGAAGGCCGTCGGCACCGCGTTGGTGCCGTTCCAGGCCCCGTTGAAGCCGAAGGACGTGCTCGCGCCCGTGCCCAGGGCGCCGTTGTACGACACGTTCGTGGCCGACACGGACGAGCCGCTCTGCACGACCGTGGCGTTCCAGGCCTGGGTGACGGTCTGGCCGTTGGCGAAGCTCCAGGTCAGCGTCCAGCCGTTGACGGGGTCGCCGAGGTTGGTGATCGCCACGTTGGCGCCGAAGCCGCCCTGCCATTGCGAGCTGATGGTGTACGACACCTGGCAACCGGCGGTGGCGGCACTGGCCACCGTGGCGACGGCCGCCCCGCCCGCGGCGAGGCCGACGGTGGCGGCGACCGCCACGAGGCTGCGGATCTGTTGACGGCGCAACGCTCATCTCCTTCCATTCGTGTTCACGGATGAGTCACTGTGTTCGCCGAAAACCTTTTCGGCAAGGTGGAAGCAACAATCCGAAAACCCGGCGAGCGTGCACCGCGAAAGTTTCAAACCGCCCGGGGCGGGTGGTGATGTTGTGAAGGTACTGGTTCGGCTATCGCGCGGCCGGACGGGCGAATGGCAGGCTGGCGCCATGGATGACGGGGCGGCGGCGCCTGTCAGGTGGTGGCGGCCGGGCCTGCTCGGCATGGCTGCGGGAGTGCCGATCGCTTGGGCGGTCTGGGCCTTCACGGCCGACGTGGCCTCCGCGGACGGCCTTGGCGCCATCGTCGTGTTCCTCGGGTACGGCCCGGTGATCGTGATCGCCGTCGCGGCGGTTTCCTGCATCGCGCTCTGGGAGTTCGTCAGGCAGCGAGCGCAGCGGTGGCGGCTTTCCTGGGTGCTCGCCGCGCCGTTCGCCATGTGGGTCGTGCTGCTGGTCGGCGCGATCACGAGCGGACCTTCCGGATCGACGACCGAGCAGCGCCTGGGTTGGGCGCTGGTCGTCCTGCTGATGTACGGCGCGGCCGGCGTCGGGTTCGGCCGGGGCGCGTCGCGGAGGGTGCGCGTGCTCGCGAGCGTCGTCGCCGTCGCGGCCGCACCGCTGATGATCGCCTACGACGACGCCTCGCAGTACCGGTGGCGCAAGGCCACTTACGCGTCGGCGCCGCACGTGTTGCCGGTGGTTCCGGGCTACACCGTGGCCGCGGCGCGGGCCGACGGGCCGGCGCTCGAGGTCGACATGCGTGGACCGGCAGACCTGCGGGTGTCGGTATGGCGATGCCGGGACTGCACCGTCCGGCAGGAACACACCGCCCACGCCCTGACCGTCGTGGACGGGAGCTTCGAACTCGACATCGTGGCGGTGGGGATCCCGGCGGGCCAATGGTCGGCCCCGGACGGCATCCGCGTGCGGCCGGCCAGCACCGATGAATTGGCGTCGTTGCCGCTGGCCGCCCCCAATTACGTTGACTAGCCCGGCGCTGTGCCGCGGAGGCCAGCAGTTCCGCGGTCCTGTCGGGCCGCGGCGGCAGCACGAGATAGTCGGGGGCGGCGATGCTCATGACGTCCAATCGTGCCGATCCGGAATCCATCCGTCGCGCGGATTTCGCGAAGCCGGACCTCAACAGACGTCGTTGAAGCGGCACACGGTCCAGCGCGGCGGTGTCCAGCCGGTGGGGCCTCCGTCGGCGTATGACGGCCCGCAATCCTGCATGGGGTCATGATGCGCCGCTCCCGAGAACGGCGCGGGCACCACATCCCGTTGTCCTAAGTGGACGAACCTTTCGCGATTCGAAGCCGGTGGCAGCGACGCTCTTGACTTTTGTGTCGCACTCATTAACGCTATATATCAAGTCAGATCTGAATATATATTCACGGCCGCGTGGCGCCGAGGGCCGATGAACGTTCCAGGGGTGCATCCCTCTGGACGCCGAGGAGGATCTATGCGACTACTTCCCGGTCCGACCGTCCGGCGGTCCGTGCGCCGGCGCGGGCTGCGTGCGATGACGGCGGCACTGCTCGCGGGAATCATGATCACGACCAATGGCGCGTCCGCGTTCGCCGATCAGCCGGACGACCACTCCGACAATGGCCAGCACAAGCCCCGCGTCATCCTCATGAACGACCCGGAGCTCGACGACCAGAACACGCTCGTGCGCTACCTGCTGTACAGCAACGAGTTCGACACCGAGGGCCTCGTCTACGCCAGCAGCGGCGTGCACTGGGCCGGCGACGGCAAGGGTACGACGTGGTTCGTGCCCGGACGCGAGTACACCAGGTTCGGACTCAACATCTGCCCGTGCACGTCGTGGCGCTGGAAGCCCGGCGAGCGGTTCATCAACGACGCGGTCGACATCTACGGACAGGTGTACCCCAACCTGCGCCGGCACGCCGAAGGTTACCCCTCGCCGGCCGATCTGCGGTCGAAGATCTACAACGGCAACATCGAGTTCGACGGTGACATCTCCAAGGACTCGCCGGGCTCGAACCTGATCAAGCAGAGCCTGCTGGACAACCGACCCGGTCCCGTCTACCTGCTCACCGGCGCCGGCCAGAGCACGATCGCCCGGGCTCTGAAGTCCATCAAGGACCAGTACGGGAGCACGCCGAGCTGGCCGGCGATCTCCAAGAAGGTGTCGCAGAAGGCCATCATCCAGTCGTTCGGCGACCAGGACGGCGCCTACGCCAGCTACATCGGCCCGAACTGGCCCGGCATCGAGTTCCGTCAGATGTCCACCAGCATCTGGGGCTACGGCGCCCGCAACGCCGTGCTCCCGCAGGACGCCAAGTACCTGTCCGCCGAATGGACCAAGGCGAACGTGTCCACCGTCGGACCGTTCGGCGCCTTCTACCGGGTCTGGGGCGACGGAAAGCAGATGGTCCCCGGCGACATCTTCGACCACTTCGGCTTCTCCGGTCTCACGACCGCGCAGCTCAAGGCGATGGGGTACGTCGTCTGGACACCCCCGCAAGAACAGGGCTCCTGGATCTCCGAGGGCGACACCTCGATCTTCATGAACCTCATCGACAACGGTCTGCGCGGATACGTCGACGCCACCTATGGCGGCTGGGGCGGACGCAAGGGCAACGACACCGGTCCGAACGGCGTCCCGTCGAGCAGTTACGCCTCCAGCCGCTGGTTCGGCGCGGCCCAGCAGGACTTCGCCGCCAGAATGCAGTGGACCGTGACCTCGCAGTACGCCAAGGCCAACCACGCGCCGACGGCCAAGGTGGCCGGTCAGCTCAACCGCAATGTCTCGCGCGGTCAGACGGTTGAGCTCACCGGCATCGAGGGCGACCCGGACGGGAACGAGGTCACCGGCAGCTGGTGGCAGTACGCGGACGCCGACACCTACCCGGGGACCGTCACGATCAGCCCGATCTCCCGCGGGCAGCACCAGAACGTCGTGCGGATCCGTATCCCGGATGACGCCGCACCCGGTCAGACGATCCACCTCATCCTCCAGGTCACGGACAACGGAACCCCGGCGCTGACCTCGTACCAGCGCGTCGTGCTCACCGTCACCAGCTGACGGATCCGGCAAGCAGCCTGGCACGATGGGCCCCAGAAAACGTTGCGCATCAGTCGCAGCGGGCCCGTCGTGCCAGGCCGCGATGACGCCGGGGTATTCCACCGCCGGCGAGCGGCTCGGATGGCATCGCCCGCAGCCGCCTCACGGCCGACAGCAGCACCGGCACGGCGGCGAACGGGACAACGGCCGCCGCGACGGCGGGCGAGGTGTTCGCCTGCTGGGTCGCCGACGGCACCGCGGCGCGGGTGGCCGTCGCCCGGGTGGCCGTCGCCCGGGTGGCCGCGGCCACCGCACGGCACGCCGTCGCCGCGAGCCTGCTCGCGCCGTACGCGGTCGCGGCGGACCCGCGCGCCCCACCTGTGGCTGCCGCTGCCCGAGCCGTGGACCTCCGGGCAGCTGGTCGCCGCGGCCCGCCAGCTCGGGGTGCTGCTCTCGCGGGGGACGACTACGCCGCCAGCCGGGCGGCGCCGGCGCACGGCGTGCGGATCGGTCTCAACGCCGGCGTGTCGAACGACGCGCTGCGGCCGCGCTGCTCAGCATCGTCGCCCTGCTCACCGCCGGGCCGCTCCCCGAGCGCCTGACCTGAGGCCGTCGCTGGGGATGTGACGCCCGGACCCTTGAGCGAACTCCTCGGGAAGTCCTAGGGTGAGTGTATGCAAAAGAGCATGCAAAGGGAGTCCTGGTGAAGGTTCTTGGTTTGGCGTGGCTCGGATCGAGCAGTCCCCGGCTGGAGGAGATGACGCAGCTGCTCATGGGGCAGCTGGGTCTGCCCGTCGAGCGGGAGCAGGACGGGGCGCGGGTCTTCCGGTTCCCCGACGGCAGCGGCTTCGAGGTCTTCAAGCCGTCCGACTCGGCGCATGACTTCTTCGAACACCCGGTCGCCGGCATCCTCGTCGACGACGTACGGGAGGTCCGCGCGCACCTCGAGGCCGGCGGCGTCGAGTTCATCGGCGACGTCCACGACGGCGTCGAGGACTCGTGGGCAACCGCCTGGTCGCACTTCCGGGCTCCGGATGGCTACCTCTACGTGCTCGTGAGCCGCCCCGAGCTGGAGCCCGAGCCGCATCCGGCCGCGTTCGACGAGCTGCGGATATGCGTGCGGGTGTCCGACCTCGACGCGGCGGTGCGGCTGTACCGCGACGGGCTCGGCATGCGGGTCGTCGACGAGTGGACGCATCCGGGCGGACAGCGCGGCGTCCTGTTCGGTGCGGTGTACGCCGCCGTAGAGCTGTTCGACGAGGCGCAGTGGGACCTCGTGGACGACGCGGAGACCGGCACGAGGCTCCACCGGGACCACGGCCTGCGGGTCGAGGTCTCCGACGTCGAGCGGCTGCGCGCCCTCGCCGACCGGCTCGAGGCCGCCGGCGCGCAGACGACCGGCCAGGTCACCAGGACCCCGTGGGAGCAGACCTGCCTGCGCATGGCGGACCAGGAGGGGGAGCAGCTCACCCTCTTCGTGCTGCCCGACGAGGAGAAGGAGGTCCGGGCCCGCACCCGGTCCCGCCTGCGCCCATAGGGCATTCCAGGGTCGTCACCCCGCACTCGATCGAGTGTGGGGTATCTGGCGTTGTCGCCGGTCCTGGGCCAGTTCGGGCAGGGGACGCCTGGGGTCTTGACAAGAAGACGGCCTCCAGTGTTGCCTGTGCCACATCTTTTTGCATGCACTTGTGTGTGCAGTCGTCCTCTTGGGAGGCCCCATGGCACTCGCGCCGGACATCTCGACCACCCCGCCCCAGCTGAAGACGGCCTCCACCGATGACCCCAAGGTGGTTGCCGAGCAGCTCGCCGACGACTACAGCAACCATGTTGTCCCGTTGACCGCCCGTGTGGGGCGGTGGCAGCTGACGATGTCCTTCTGGTCGCTGCTCAGCGCGATGGTGTGGTTGTTCTACGGCGCCCTCGCGGCCAGCCTGTACGGCACCACCGACGCGCTCGTGGCCATCGGCATTTCGGTGGTCAGCTACTCCCTGATCAATGCGTTGTTCTCCCGCTGGGGCATGCGCAGCGGGCTGAACAGCACGCTGCTGTCGCGCCGGATGTTCGGCGTGCTGGGCGCTACCCTCACCGCGCTGCTCATCGCGGCGAACACCACGTACTACGCGGTCTTCGAGAGCAGCACGCTGGCGGTGGCGTTCCAGCACTACACGCCGAAGATGGACATCCGCATCTGGTACGCGATCATCGCGCTGGTGATGCTGCCGCTGATGCTCGGCAGCGTGCAGACGTGGATGGGCAAGCTCAACGGCTTGCTCCTGCCCTTCTACACCCTCGGCATGCTGGCCGCCGTCATCGTCGCCGCGGTGAAGTTCGCCGACGGGCCCAGCTGGCTCAGCTTCGGCGGCGTCGTCCCGCCCGAGGCCCGTCCGCTGCCCGGCTGGCTGCTGGGTGCGGTCCTCTACATGGGCATCTGGCTCACGATGCCGACGACCGTCGACTTCGCCCGGCTCGGCCGCCGGGAGGACGAGGGCTTCCACCGCAACATCACCTTCGGCTGGCTCTTCTACGTCTGGCTGTTCGCCCTCAATGGGGCCGCCGGCATCTTCCTCGTCCGCGCCGTGATCCCGGACGAGCCCACCGCCGAGACCGGCGTGGTGCAGGCGGTACTCGCCACCCTGGGCGTGGTCGGCCTGCTGGTGATCGTGGTCTCGCAGACCCGGATCAACACGCTGAACTACTACCAGGCCTCCTCCAACTGGGGGCGGGTGCTGAACAACCTGTTCGGCCTCCGCGTCCGGCGTCCCGTGCTGGTGGCCGCGACGACGCTCGTCGCCTTCCTGCTCATGCTCACCGACGTCTTCAGCTACCTGCAGCAGGCCCTGATCTGGCAGGGCGTGTTCCTGGTGGCCTGGGTCGGCATCGCCCTGACGCACTACGCGCTCGTGCCCGCCGACCGCGAGGGTGGCCCGGAGTTCCGGGCGCAGCGCCTGCCCGCGGTGACGTGGGGCCTGGGGGTCTGGGCGCTGGCCGCGGCCGTGGGCATCTACCTGGCCGAGGCGCCGTCCGTTCCACCGCTGCTGTCGAGCACGGCACCGGTCGCCGCTCTGGTCATCAGCGTCGTCCTCTACGCCGTGGTCGTGAAGGGCCTGCCGGCGCGGAGGCAGACGCACACCCTGGACCCGCGCACCGAGGTCGCCGATCCGAAAGCCACCTGGATCGAGTGCCATGCCTGCACGAAGTCCTACATCGCGGTGGAGATGGACCGTGACGTGAACGCTGGCGGGGCGCCGGTCTGCGACGCCTGCGCCACGGCGCGCAAGTACCGCCGCTAGGCATCCGCCAGGTCGCCCTGCCGGCAGTACGACGCGCAGGTGGGGCGGCCGATCCGGACCCCCGGGCACCCTTGTATTGCGGCTCTTATCCGTGCCAGACTCGTACATACAAAAATGCATGCAAAAGAAGGGCGATGACCGCGATGAGCCTCCCGATGGCCGATCAGAAGCCGCTTTCGGTGGCGAGCGTGGAGTACGTCGAGGCGACCGACTTCCTGTTGCTGGAGGCCGAGCTGCTCGACGACCTGCGGGAGCGCGAATGGCTCGAGACGATGGTGAGCAAGGACGTCGTCTACCAGCTCCCGATCCGGGAGACCGTCGAGCGGGCCCGCGGCCGGGGCTTCATCGAGGGCACGTTCCACCTGAACGAGAACTACGGCTCGCTGAGCAGCAAGGTCGCTCGCAACGAGACCAAGTACGCCTGGGCCGAGGACCCGCCGTCCCGGTTGCGGCACTTCGTCACCAACGTCCGGGTCCGCCGGCACGGCGACGCCGACAAGCTCGCCGTGCGCAGCAACGTGCTGATCTACCGCACCCGTCAGGACCACACCGTCCCCCAGATCCTCGCCGGTGAACGGCACGACGTGCTGCGGCGCGAGGAGGACGGCCTGCGCCTGCTGGAGCGGGTCGTGTACCTCGACCTGACCGTGATCGGGACGCACAACCTGTCCCTCTTCTTCTGATTCTTCTGAACCCTCCACCGACTCGCGCGGCTTCCGAGGAGAACGTCATGACGGAAATCGTTGACCGGCCCACCGCACCGGCCACGCCCGACCTGCACCCCCAGGTCGACAGCCTGCTCGCCAAGCTGGAGACAGGCCTGCCCAACGGGCAGGTGCCGGCCGGCATCTTCGGTAACCCGCACGTGTACCAGCATGAGCTTCGCCAGGTCTTCGGGCGCTGCTGGGTGTTTCTGGCCCACGAGTCCGAGGTCGCCGCCAACGGCGACTACGTCGTCCGGAAGATCGGTGAGGACAACTTCATCGTCTCCCGGGACGAGCGGGGCGCGCTGCATGTCCTCTTCGACGCCTGCCGCCACCGCGGCGTGCAGGTCTGCCGCGCCGACTCGGGCAACACCTCGCACTTCCGCTGTCCGTACCACGGCTGGACCTACTCCACGGACGGCTCCCTGGTCGGAGCCCCGCTGTGGCGCAACGCCTTCGGCGGCATGGACAAGGCGAAGAACGGACTGGTCCCCGCCGCGCAGGTGTCGACGTACCTCGGCCTGATCTTCGCCACGCTGGACCCGAGCGCCCCACCGCTGCAGGAGTACCTCGGCGGCATGTCCTGGTACCTCGACCTGCTCTTCGGCCTGGACGCCGACGGCCTGGAGGTGCTCGGCGCGCCGCAGCGGTTCGTCGTCGACGCCAACTGGAAGTCCGGCGCGGACAACTTCTCCGGCGACGACTACCACCTGGGCACGCTGCACCGCTCGGTCTGGGAGATCGGCGCCTTCCCGGTGCCCTTCCGCGAGAACATGATGGGCTACCACATCCAGGCCGCCCCGGGGCACTCGCTGTCATTCTCGATGGCGCCCGACGAGAACGAGCCGGGGCCCAAGTTCTTCGGCTTCCCGGAGGGCCTCGCGGCGAGCTTCGACACCAGCCGGATCAGCGAGCACCAGCTCAGCATCGCCCGCCGGTCGAGGGTGTTCGTCGGCAACGTCTTCCCGAACTTCTCCATCCTCGCCCTGCCGATGACCGAGGACGGCAGCCACTTCCCGCCGACCGGGATCATCACCATCCGCACGTGGCAACCCAAGGGCCCGGGGCAGATCGAGATCTGGAACTGGTTCCTCGGCTACAAGCGCATGACGCCGGAGCAGAAGGACCGTGCGTACCGCGCCGGCCTCGGCACCTTCTCCGTCGGCGGCGCCTTCGAGATGGACGACACCGAGCCGTGGATCACCGTCGGCCGCACCGGCCGCTCGGTCGCGGCGGAGCTGCTCGACTTCCAGCTCAACTACGAGATGGGCATGCCCGGCATCGGCATCTCCACCCGGGTGGCCGACTGGCCCGGGCCCGGGGTCGCGTACTGGACCCGCTACGAGGAGGGCGTCCAGCGCAACCTGTACCGCTACTACACCGCGATGATGCGGGCCCGCGCCGGCGAGTGGCCGGACGTGCCGCTCGAGTGAGCCGGCGCGGGCCGCACGACGATCACGAATCACCAGCATGGAGGGGCGCATGAGCAGCACGGACTGGACCGCCGGGGTCCTGGACCGGTACCGGTCCGGTGGCCTCGCCGGGCGCCTGAGCCCCGGCGAGTCGCCGGCCGTGATCGTCGTGGACCTGCAGACCGGGTTCACCGACCCCGCCTGCGGCCCCGGATTCGACCTCGACGAGGTCGTGACCGGGACCCGGCGGGTCCTCGACGCCGCCCGGGCGGCGGGGCGGCCGGTGCTCTTCACGACGATCGCGTTCCCGCCCGGCGCGCGCAGCACCTGGCTGCGCAAGATGCCCGTCCTCGCCGAGCTGGGGGAGGGCAGCGGGTGGGAGCGGATCGACCCCCGGCTGGGCCGGCGGCCCGAGGAGCCGGTGCTGACCAAGCGGAACGCCTCGGCGTTCGCCGGCACCGACCTGCTCGCCGTGCTCGCCGGCTTCGGCGCCGACAGCTTGCTCGTGTGTGGCGCCACGACATCGGGGTGCGTGCGCGCCACGGTCGTCGACGCCTGCGCCGCCGACCTGCCGGCCTTCGTCGTCCGCGAGTGTGCCGGGGATCGGGAGCCGGGGCCGCACGATGCCGCCCTGCTGGACATCGACGCCAAGTACGGCGACGTCGTCCATCTCGACGAGGCCCTCGCGCTGCTGGCTCGACCGTCGGTCAGCGGGGCCGTCCGATGAGCACTCCCGTCGCCCCCATCAGCAGGCTGTATCGGGTGCCGGCCGAGCTGGGTGCCGCCCGGGTGCTGCCCGGCGCCCCGGCACGACTGGTGATCGCCGCGGCGGAGGCGCCCGAATGGGGGCTGGCCGACGAGCGGCGGCTCGGCTACTTCGCCGGCGCCGACGCCGAGGGAATCGTCGATGCGCTACGGGACGCCGGCCTGCGCGGCCGCGGCGGCGCCGGGTTCCCCGCCCACGTCAAGTGGCGCGGGGTCGCCGACGCCCCCGGGCCGACCGTGGTGGTCGCCAACGGGCACGAGGGGGAGCCGGCGTCGGCCAAGGACCGCTGGTTGCTGACCCGCCGCCCGCACCTGGTGCTCGACGGGCTGTTGCTGGCCGCCCGCGTGGTCGGCGCGGATCGAGCCGTCGTCTACGCCTCCGCGGCCGACAGCGTCGCCGCGACCGCACGGGCGATCGCCGACGTGACCGCGGCCGGTCTCGTACCGCCCGGCGTGAGCCTCGAGATCTTCCGGACGGCGGACGGCTACGTTGCCGGCGAGGAGACCTCCGCCGTCCGGGCGATCAACGGCGGCCCGGCGCTTCCGCTCGCGAAGCCGCCCCGGCCCTTCGAGAGCGGCGTCGACAAGCGGCCGACGCTGGTGTCCAATGTGGAGACGCTGGCGCACGCCGCGTGGATCGCGCGCCACGGCGCCGCCGCCTTCCGCAGTGTCGGCACCGCCGGCTCCGCGGGGACGGCCCTGTTCACCCTCACCGGCGCCGGGATGGCTGGCGCGGTCGTGGAGGCCCCGCTGGGGACCACCGTGGGGGAGCTGTTCGCCGCCGCCGGCGCCACGCTGCGGGAACCGACCGGCCTGCTGATGGGCGGCTGGTTCGGCGGGATGCTGACCGGCGACCTGACCGGCCTGCGCTGCGCCCACGCCGAGGTCGCGGCCGCCGGCAGCGGCCTCGGCTGTGCCGCGATCACCGCGCTCGGCCCGGACGACGACGTCCTCGCGGTCGCCGCCGAGCTCGGCGGCTGGTATGCCGCGGAGTCATCCCGGCAGTGCGGGGTCTGCCGCAACGGTACCCAGGCCATCTCCACCACGCTGACCGCGATGCGGGACGGCGACACCCATCCCGAGCACCGGGAGAAGCTCGCCCGCTGGGGCACCACGCTGCCCGGCCGGGGCGCCTGCGCCTTCCTCGACGGGGCGGCGACGCTCGCCCGCAGCGTCGCCGCCGACCTGACCACCGCACGGCACCACTGAACGGAGACAAGCGATGCGAGTCGTTCTCGACGCCACCAAATGCGAGGCCTACGGAGCCTGCGCCGAGCACTGCCCGAGCGTGTTCCAGCTCGACGAGTGGGGCTACGGCTCCGTCATCGGCGACGGCACGGTGCCCTCCGGCGAGGAGGAGAACGCCCGGGCGGCCGCCGCGGCCTGTCCCGAGGACGCGATCGCCGTCGCCGACTGAGCGACGCCGGCCCACAGCGAGCACACACGACGAAGAGGACATCCGTGGATCTGGAACTCACCGGCGGGACCGCCCTGGTCACCGCCGCGTCCCGAGGCATCGGACGTGCGGTCAGCGAGCGGCTGGCCGAGGAAGGCATGACGGTCGTCGCGGGCGCCCGCACGACCGCCCGGGGGACCGAGAAGGTCGGCGGCGGAGTCATCGTGCCGCTCGTCAGCGACCTCGCCGACGCCGAGCAGACCGGAGGACTGGTCGACACCGTGCTGAGCCGGCACGGCCGGCTGGACGTGCTCGTGCTCAACACCCCCGGGCCGCGGATCGTGCCGGCCCTCGACACCGGCTGGGAGGACTGGGCCGCCGCGCACGACCTGCTGCTCCGGCCGGTGGTCCAGCTCGCGGTGGCCGGCGGCCGGCGGATGCGCGAGCAGGGCAGCGGCACGATCGTGCTCCTCAGCTCCACCTGGGTCCGCCAGCCGGCCCCCGGCGGCGTCCTCTCCGCGTCCTACCGGTCGGCCGCCGCCGCCTTCATCAAGACCCTCGCCGGGGAACTCGCCCCGCACGGGGTGCGCGTCGTGCACGTGATGCCCGGGGCCACCGGCACGGACCGGATGCAGGCGATCGTCGAGACGAAGGCGGCCAGGAACGGCACCACCCGCGACGAGGAGATCGAGGCCGTGGTCCGCGACATCCCCCTGGGCCGCTGGGCGCAGGCGCGCGAGATCGCCGACGTCGTCGCCTTCGCGGCCTCGCCCCGTGCCGGCTTCATGACGGGTTCATCCCTGGTCGTCGACGGCGGCGCGGTCCGCGCAACCTACTGAATCCCCCACCCTTCGAGAGAGGAACCCCATGCCCAGGACCTTGACCGAGAACTTCGTCGAGCAGTTCCGGCTCTGCAACGTACAGCCGAACGAGACCATCGGCATCATCGCCGAGCTCGGCCAGAAGCAGGGGTACGTGGACGCCGCGGTCGCGGCCGCCCGCCAGCTGGGTGCCAGCGCGCTGGTACTGCACGCATCCAGCCTGTCGAACCCGATGCTGCCGCCCTACGCTCCCGACGGCCGCGAGGTCCCCGCGCTGCTCGCCGCCGCCGGGGAATGCGACTTCGTCGTCGACGTCACCGTCGGCGGCCTGATCCACTCCGACGTTCGCACCCGGATCACCGGCAACGGCAAGCGGATGCTGTTCGTCGCCGAGCCCAACGACGTCCTCGAGCGGCTGATGGGCGGCCCCGAGCTGCGCGCCGTCGTCGAGTCCGGCGGCCGCAAGCTCAAGGCCGGCAGCACCCTGCGTGTCTCCAGCGCCGCCGGCACCGACCTCACCGCCGACATCTCCGGCGAGAACCTTCCCATCACGCACCAGTGGGGGTACGTCGACGAGCCGGGCCGGTGGGACCACTGGCCCAGCGGCTTCGTCGCCTGCTTCCCCAAGGACCGCACCGCCGAGGGACGGATCGTCCTGCAGCCGGGCGACGCGCTCATCCCCTGGCAGCGCTACGTGCGCGAGCCGGTCACCATCGAGGTCAGCAAGGGATTCATCACCGCCGTGGTCGGGGACGGCGCCGACGCCCACCTGCTGCGCGACTACTTCGACAGCTGGCAGGACCCGGAGGTATGGGCGCTGTCGCACATGGGCTGGGGCCTCCTGCCGCAGGCACGCTGGTCGGCCTTCGACGTGTACGACCCGCGCAGCCTCTACGGTCAGGAGCTGCGCTCCACCGCCGGCAACTTCATGTGGTCCACCGGGTCCAACCGGTTCGCCGACCGGGAGACCCCCGCGCACCTCGACGTCCCGATGCGCGGCTGCACCGTCGAGATCGACGGCGTGGCCGTGGTGCGCGACGGAACGCTCGTGGAGGGCTGACATGGACCGGACAATCCTCGAGAACGCGATCCTCACGCTGGCCCGCGACCCCGAGCTGCTCGAGCGCGTGCGGGCCAACCCGGACGACGCGGCCGGCGCGCTCGGCCTCGACGCGACCTGGGCCCGCGCCATCGTCGACGGCGACCGGGACCGGCTGCGCTCCGCTGGAGTGAACGATGGGATCACGATCCTGGTCAGCCGGTGGTTCAAGGACGACCTGGGCGACTCGGCCAGCCGCGGCGCATTCGTCGTGGACGAGTCCATGCCGCTGCCGGCGGCCGACGTCCCCGAGGGACTGGTCTTCGCCGGCGGCTGCTCGCACGTGCCCGACCTGCTCGCCCGGCCGGAGATCGACCCGGCCGAAGCGGTCGGGCGGCTGCTCGACGGCTACCACCGGCTGGCGGCGGATCTCGCCGCGGCCCGGCCGGACGTCGTCCTGGTCACGGCGGACTGCCACTTCCAGAGCTTCGCGACGCAGCACTTCGTCATCGGCACCGGGCCGGCGCACCGCGGCTCGATGGAGTTCTTCAAGCGCCCGGACCTCGACCTGCAGCTGACCGGCCACCCCGACTTCGCCGCCGCGATGGCCGGCGCGGTGCAGGCGGCGGGGCAGGAGGTCGAGCTCGCCGACCGGGTCGATCTCGACCACGGGCTGATCGTCCCGCTCCGTCTGCTGCTGCCGCGGCCCGACCTGCCGGTCATCCCGATCATCACGCAGCCGGCCCGCAGCTTCTCGCCCTTCGGCGCGCGCGCCTTCGGGCAGGCGCTGCGACGGGTGATCACCGAGTCGGGGCTGCGGGTGGCGATGCTGGCCACGGGCGGTCTGTCGCACTGGCTGGACCCGGGCAAGTTCGGGGCCGTGGACGTGGAGTTCGACGCGTACCTGCTGCGGATGCTGCAGACCGGTCGAGGGCTGGACGTGTCGGCGCTGGAGCCGTACCCGCTGCTCGATCACGGCCAGTACGAGTTCCTCAACTGGCTGATTATGCTGGGCATCGTGGGCCCGGGCGTGCGTGGCGAGGTGTACGCCTACGAGCCCATGCAGGCCTCGGGCGGTGGCTGGACGGTCGTGCACATGGACCTCGCGGCCGCACGTGACGCGGGCGCGGAGACCGGGCGCGCCGCCGTCCCGGCGGGGGTGTGACGGTGGGCGGGGCGGCGGCCGGCTCGCTGCGGGTCGGGGTGACCCAGTGGCACGCCACGGCCGATGTCGAGGCCAACCTGAAGATCGCGCTCGACCTGGTCGGGCGCGCCGCGGCCGACGGGGCGCGGCTGGTCGTCCTGCCCGAAAACGGCCTGTTGCTGGGCACCAACGCCCAGATGCGGGCGCGGCCGCTCGCCGAGGACGGACCGGAGGTGACGGCGCTCGCCGAGGCGGCCGCGGCGCACGGCGTCACCGTCGTCCTCGGCGGGATGAAGAACGCCACCCCGGATGGCGTCTTCAACTCCGCGGTGGTCCTCGGCCCCGACGGGCGGTTGCTCGGCCGCTACGACAAGATCCACCTGTTCGACGCGCGGGTGGGCGGCCAGTCGTTCGAGGCGAGCAGCGTGGAGCAGGCCGGTGCTCAGCCGGTGCTCCTCGACCTGGGCGGGACGCTGGTGGGGCTGACGATCTGCTACGACGTGCGGTTCCCGGAGCTCGCCCGGGCCCTGGCCCTGGCCGGTGCCGAAGTGCTGCTCGTCCCGTCGGCGTTCACCTACCTCACCGGCCGGGCGCACTGGCACACGTTGCTGCGTGCGCGGGCGATCGAGAACGGTTGCTACGTGGTCGCGCCGGCGACGGTGCGCTCGCCGTCGGGGGCCGGTCACGACCCGTTCGAGACCTACGGGCACGCCCTCGCGGTCTCCCCCTGGGGAGACGTGCTGCTCGACCTGGAAGAGCGCAGCCCCGCGGTCGAGGTGGTCGAACTCGATCTGGCGGCGGCGCGGGACGTGCGGGCCTCGCTGCCCGTGCTCGCCGGCACGAAGCCGGTAGCCTACCGCACCAGCCCGCAAACGATCAGCGTCCCGATCCTGGAGGAGCAACGATGAGTCAGCACGGCCAGCCGGCCGGCCTCCCCGACCGCGCCGGGCAGGCCCGGGCCGCCGCGGAACCGGGCGCCGAGGAGAAGGACGCCGGGATCATCGAGGTCGGCGAGTGGTTCGGTATCGGCAACGAGTTCACCGGGGTGCAGATCCGCAAGGTGTGGACGCGCAACGGTGAGCGGCTGGAACTGCACGTTCCGGCGCGCAACTACCGCAGCCTGCTGGACGCGATGCAGCTGGAGATCATCGCGGCGCAGGACCCGGCGGCGTTCACGCGACTGTTCCAGCGCCAGCTGGGCTCCGACGAAATGGGTGCGTGACAGTGACCAGCATCAAGCGTCCGGGCACGGCCGTCGACGACCTCGTCGCCGCCCTGCGGGAACGCATCGTCTCCGGGCAGCTGCCGCCGGGGCTCCGGCTGTCCCAGCAGCAGCTGGCCGAGGACATGCAGGTCTCCCGCACTCCGCTGCGGGAGGCCCTCCAGCGGCTGGCCACCGAGGGGCTGGTGGTGACCCAGGCCAACCGGGGGATGGTGGTCGCGCCGGCGTCGCTCAGCGACGTGGAGGGCTCGTACGCGCTCCGCCTGCTCGTGGAGCCCGCCATCGTCTCCGCGATCGCCGCCTCGGTGACCGAGGCCGACATCGACCGGATGGCTCAGACACTGGCCGACATGGAGCGGCCCGGGGTGTCCACCCGCGACTTCCAGCTGGCGCATCTGGAGTACCACCAGGTGCTGCTCAGCCGGTACCCGCCGGCGGCCACCGAGCTGATCGAAGACCTGCACACCCGCATCTACCGCCACCAGCGGCTCTACTTCTCCCGGCCACCCGCGGTCGCGGACTTCACCTGGCTGGACCGGGTCTTCCTCGACGCCGTCCGGGCACGCGACGGCGCCCTGGCCCGCCACCTCCTGGAGTTCCATCTGCTGGACGCGGCGATCGGCCTGATCGCCGAAGTGGAGCCCGACCACCGGTACGAGTCGCTGCCGGTGACCCTGGCCGGTCTCGGCATCGAGGTGAGCGGGCTCGACGGGGACGGACCCCGCCGGCCGGCCACGCTGCGCTGGCTGCGGGCGGTCCCGCCCGGCCTGCCGGAGCTCAGGACGTCGAACCTCGAATATCTCGCGAACGGCTAGACCCGCAGTCCTGCCGATCCTGCAGTACATCGCTCACAGCACGTCGCAGCGCCCTCGTGGCGCTCCGCGGCATGCCCACGAACAGGCGGGCCAGCGGCCCGCGGAACGGATTCGGATGCCCACCCGTCGCGTCGGCCTCATCGTCCCGAGCTCGAACACCACGATGGAGACCGAGATACCCGCCATCCTGCGCGCCCGCGCGGAGCTCAGGCCCGACGAACAGTTCACCTTCCACTCGTCCCGGATGCGCATGAAGCACGTGACGCCCGCGGAGCTCACCGCTATGGACGCCGACTCCCTGCGCTGCGCCGCCGAGCTCGCCGACGCCCGCGTCGACGTCATGGCCTACGCCTGTCTCGTCGCGATCATGGCCCAGGGGCTGGGCTACCACAGAGCGTCGCAGGAGAAGCTGGCCGCGCGGGCCGAGGCCGAGAGCGGGGCCCGCGTGCCGGTGGTGTCCTCCGCCGGCGCCCTCGTCGAGGGGCTGCACTCCCTCGGGGCGAAGAAGGTCGCGGTGATCGCGCCGTACATGAAGCCGCTGACCGCCACGGTGTGCGACTACATCGAGCACGAGGGCGTGGAGGTCGTGGACTCGTTGAGCCTCGAGGTCCCGGACAACCTGGAGGTCGGTCGCCTGGACCCGGAGCAGCTGATCGGCCTGGCGCAGCGGGTGAAGACGGCGGACGCCGACGCCCTGGTGCTCAGCGCCTGCGTGCAGATGCCGTCGCTGGCGGTGCTGGACAGCGTGCAGCAGCAGTTCGACATCCCGGTCGTCTCCGCGGCGGCGGCCACGGTCTGGCGGATTCTGAACGATCTCGGGCTGGACCCGGTCGCCCCGCGCGCCGGTGCCCTGCTGGCCGGTCACTGAACCCACGAACGACGAAGGCGAGGAACGAGATGGGTGCACTGGACGGCAAGGTCGTCGTCTTCACCGGAGCGGCGGCGGGCATCGGTGCGGCGGTGGTCCGCCGGTACGTCGCGGAGGGGGCGCGGGTCGTCGCCGTCGACGTCTCCGCGAGGGTCAGCGAGCTGGCCGACGAGCTCGGCGAGGCGGTGATCCCCGTGGTCACCGACGTGCGCTCCTGGGAGGGTAACGTCGCCGCCGCGACGGCGGCCGTCGAGCAGTGGGGCCGGATCGACGTCTTCGTCGGCAACGCGGGCATCACCGACGGGGCCCGGCCGCTGGAGCAGATCCCGGGCGGACAGCTGACCGCGGCGTTCGACGAGCTGATGGGCATCAACGTGCTGGCACCCATGCTCGGCGTACGTGCCTGCCTCGAACAGCTGATCGCCACCCGCGGCACGGTCATCCTCACCGGCTCCTACGCCAGCACCAACGCCGGCGGCGGGGGAGCCCTCTACACGGCGTCGAAACATGCGGTACACGGGCTGATCCGGCAACTGGCCTACGAACTGGCGCCCGACGTCCGCGTCAACGGGGTCGCCCCAGGGGTGGCCCCGACCCGGCTGCGCGGCACCGCCGCGCTGGGACAGGAGGCCGGCGACTCCGTGCTCGAGGGCACCGAGCGCGCGCTCCCGCTCCAGGAGGTCGCCGGGGTGGAGGCCTACAACGGCGTGTTCACCCTGCTCGCCTCCGCCGAGGCCGGCGCGATGACCGGTTCGCTGGTCACGGTGGACAGCGGGCTGTCCATCCGCGGTATCGCCCGCCCCGGCGGCCGGGTCTGAGGTGGGAACCCGGATCCTGGCGGGGCGCACGGCGGTGGTCAGCGGCGCCCGCCGTGGGATCGGCGCCGCGATCGCCGAGGCCCTGCTCGCCGCCGGTGCGCGGGTCGTCGTCTGCGGCCGGGACGCCGTCCAGGTGGAGGCCGCCGTCACCGGGTTGCGCGGACGGGGCTTCGCGGGCGCCGAGGGCTTCGGGGGCGATCTGCACACCGCGGAGGCGCGGGCCGAACTGCTCACGGCGGCCGGTGCGGTCGACATCCTGGTGAACAACGCGGGCGGCTTCCTGCGGACCACCACGACCCTGGACGCCACCGACGAGGAGTGGGACGAGCAGCTGCGAGCCAACCTGACGCTGCCGTTCCTGCTCTGCCGGGCGGTGCTGCCGGGCATGCTCGGCCGCGGCTGGGGGCGGATCATCAACGTCGGCTCGGTGACGGCCACCGCACCCCAGCTCGGCAACGCCATCGGATACGTGGCGGCGAAGTCCGGTCTCGTGGGCTTCACCCGGCAGTTGGCCCTCGAGGTCGCCGGGACCGGGGTGACGGCCAACGTCGTCAACCCCGGAACCGTTGGTACCGAACACCTCGCGGACTACTTCGCGGCATCGCCGCAGGTGTCCGAGGCGGAGCTGGCACAGCGCATCCCGATGGGCCGGCTCGGACGGCCCCGGGAGATCGCCGCGCTGATCCCATGCATCGCATCCGACGACGCCGCGTTCCTGACCGGCGCCGTGATCGACGTGAACGGCGGGGCGGTCACCGCGTGACTCGTCCCGGGACCAGAGTGAGAGAGAGGAGTGCGCCGTGGGAGCGCTGGACGGAAAGGTCGCGTTGATCACCGGGGGTGCGGCCGGGATCGGCCGTGCGGTGGTGGAGGCGTATGTGGCGGCCGGCGCGCGCGTGGGCGTGCTGGACCGCGACTCCGAGCGGCTCACCGAGCTGGTCAAGGAGCTGGGCCCCAACGTCGTCGGCACGGTGGGCTCGGTCGAGCACCTGGCCGACAACCAGCGGGCGGTCGCGCAGGTCGTGGACGCCTTCGGTGGGCTCGATGTGTTCGTCGGCAACGCCGGCGTCGGCGCGGGCAACCTGAAGCTCGCCGAGGTGCCGCTGGACCGGCTCGAGTCGGCGATCGACGAGATCTACGACATCAACGTCAAGGGGTACCTGCTCGGCGCGCGGGCCGCACTCGGCCCGCTGCTGCGCGCGCCGGGCGGATGCATGATCTTCAGCTGCTCGCTGGCCAGCTACCGGGCCGTCGACGACGGCGTCCTCTACGTCTCCACCAAGCACGCCAACCTCGGCATCGTCCGCCAGCTCGCCTGGGAGTTCGCGCCGCGCATCCGCGTGAACGGCGTGGCGATCGGCGTGGCGCGTACCCGCATGGAGGGGCTGCGCTGCCTCGACCAGGAACCGATCGACGCGGTCCTGCCCGGCGCGGAGCAGGTGATCCCGCTCGGCGCGATCCCGGAACCGCATGACCACGCGGGCGCGTTCGTCTACCTGGCCTCCTCCGCGGCCGGCCTCACCACCGGCGAGTGCCTGTGGACCGACAGCGGCTTCGGCGTGCGCGGCATCGGCAGCCCGGCCGGCGGCCGCGATCTCAGCGCGGAGGCACTCGAGGCTGTCGCGACGTCCTGAAGCCGTACCCAACGCCCCCGCCCATCCCTCCGGAGGTCCTCGTGACAGTCGAGAGCACGCTCAACCCCAGCCGCACCTTCGATCACCTCTTCCGCCCCGGCGCGATCGCGGGCCTGCGACTGCGCAACCGTGTCGTCAAGTCGCCCAACACGACGGCGACCTCCAACCCGGACGGCACCGTGTCGCAGCGGACGGTGAACCACTACCGCCGCATCGGCGAGGGCGGGGCCGGCCTGGTCATGCTGGAGTACACCTACGTCGATGACGACGCGAGCAAGTCGATCCACGGCCAGACCGGGATGAGCCGGCAGGACCACGTGGCAGGCATGGGCTGGCTGGTCGACGAGGTGCACTCGACGGGGGCCGCGGTCGGGCTCCAGCTGGTGCACGCCGGGCGCCAGCGCTTCCTCGGCACCGCCCCGATGAAGTCGGCCTCTACGTCGTCCTGGGATGTGGCGGAGATGGCGTTCGGCGTCGTGCCCACCCCGATGACCACCGAGGAGATCCGCGGCGTGGTGCGAAGCTTCGGCGAGGCGGCGGCCCGGGCCCACATGGCCCGGTTCGACATCGTCGAGGTCCACGCCGGACACGGCTACATGATCACGAACTTCTTGTCCCCGCACACCAACGACCGGACGGACGAGTACGGCGGGTCGTTCGAGAACCGCGCCCGAATCCTGCTCGAGATCGTCGACAGCATCCGGGCGCACGTGCCGCGGACCTTCCCGCTCAGCGTGCGCCTCTCGGTCACCGACTACGAGCCGGACGGCATCCAGATCGAGGAGACCGTGGCGCTCTGCCGGCTGCTGGAGCAGCACGGCGTCGATGTCATCCACGCCTCCGGTGGCCACCACGCCCTGCAGGAATGGGAGGCCAGCTCCTGGTACATGCCTCGGCAGCTGCACCGCTGGGGTTGGGAGAAGATCAAGCCGGCGGTGTCGATTCCGGTGATCGCCTCCGGTTCGCTGGTCACGCCCGAGATCGCCGACGAGATCCTGGCCTCCGGCAGCGCGGACTTCGTCTCCCTCGGCCGCGCGATGCTGGCCGATCCGGACTGGGCCGTCAAGGCGCGGACCGGCCGGGTCCTCGAGATCGTGCCGTGCATCCGGTGCAACGACGGCTGCCTCGAACGCGGGCTCGACCAGAAGCGCAGCGTCGGCTGCACGGTCAACCCGCAGGTCGCCGAGGAAGGCCGGTTCCCGCTCGGCACGGCGGCCACGCCGAAACGGGTCGCGGTGGCCGGCGGCGGCCCGGCCGGCCTGCGGATGGCGGCGGCGCTGCACGACCGGGGTCACGAGGTTGTCCTCTTCGAGCCCGCGGAGCTCGGCGGCGCGCTGCTGCACGCGCGAGGCTCGACGGTCAAGCAGGACCTCGCCGGGCTGCTCGTGCACCTCGTCCACGAGGTGCGGCGGCGCGGGATCGAGGTTCGCCGTGCGCGGGCCGCGGCTGCCGCGCTGGCCGGGTTCGACTCCGTCGTCGTCGCCACGGGCGCGCCGCAGCGGGCCTTCACCGGCCCGATCGCGGCGACCGACCGGCTGCTCGGGCCGGGCGACGTCGGCCCGCGACGCGAGCAGATCAGTGGCCACGTGGTCGTTGTCGGCGGCGGGTTCCAGGGCTGTGAGACCGCGCTCCGCCTCGCCGAGCTGCCCGGAGTGACGGTCACCGTGCTGGAGCGGGGAGAGGCGCTGATGCGCGGTCCCGAGGTCAAGTACGACGTCATGGTCCTGCCCAAGCGGCTCCGGGAGGCCGGGGTCGAGCTGCGGACCGGTCGCGAGGTCGTGGCGATCGAGCCGAACGGCGTCCTGGCCCGGCCGGCCGGGTCCGGGCAGGACGGCGAGCTGGTGCGCGCCGACTGGGTCGTGCTCGCCCTCGGCCGCGAACCGGCCCCGGTCGCGCTGCAGGACGAGCTGGCCGAGACCGGCGTCCCGTTCGTCACCATCGGCTCGGCGCAGGCCCCGGGCCGGGTCTACGACGCGCTGCACTCCGCCTACTTCGCGGCGCGGCTGCTGTGAACGGTGTCCGGCCCGGCAACGCGGGGTGAGCTTCCCCTGGACGCGGTTACCCGCCGACGACGGTCCGGTGGTTCAGGACTCGTCGCCGGCGGGGGCGGCGCGGCGGATCTCCTCGGCCTGCTGCCGCGCCAGGACTCGCATCCGTTGGAAGAGGTCGAGCAGCAGGCCCTGAGGTTCGCCTGGCTGGTCACGCTGGCGATCCACGCCCTCCGCCGGCGTGTGCTCATCGAAGGCGCCCGTGAGTGATGGGGATCGACATCCGGGGCCCCGGGCCGCAGGATGACGGCCGTGTGGGACTCCGCCAGGACGTACTTCACCCCGATCGGCGACGGCTGGTACACCTTCAACTCCGGCTGGTGATCCGGACACTGCTACCGTTTTGGGATGGATCCGCGTCGCTCGGTGCCGCGCACCGATGCCGTGCTCGGCGACCCCCGGCTGGCCGCGTTCCCGCGGGACCGGGCCCGCGCCGTCGTGCGTGAGGAACTCGACCGGGTCCGCCGCGGCGAGCTGGCCCCCGATGCCGTCGCCGAGGCCGCGCTGCACCGGCTGAACAGCGAAAACGGGATGCGACCGGTGCTCAACGCGACCGGCGTCGTGCTGCACACCAACCTCGGCCGGGCCGCCCTGTCCGGCGCGGCGGTCGAGGCGGTCGCCCGCGCCGCCGGCCATACCGACGTCGAGCTGGACCTGGAGACCGGTCGGCGCGCCCGGCGCGGCCGGACCGCGATGCGCGCCCTGGCCGAGGCCGTCCCGGCCGCCGGGGCCGTGCACGTGGTCAACAACGGCGCCGCCGCCCTGGTGCTGGCCGCGACCGTGCTGGCCGCCGGCAAGGAGATCGTGGTCAGCCGGGGCGAACTGGTCGAGATCGGCGACGGCTTCCGCCTGCCCGACCTGCTCGTCTCCACCGGGGCCCGGCTGCGCGAGGTCGGCACCACCAACCGCACCTCACCGGCCGACTACCAGGCCGCCATCGGCCCGCAGACCGGCTTCCTGCTCAAGGTCCACCCATCGAACTTCTACCAGCGTGGCTTCGTCTCCGCCGTCCCCGTCGAGCGCCTCGCCGGGCTGGGCGTGCCGCTCGTGGTCGACATCGGCTCCGGCCTGCTGGACGCCGACCCGCTGTTGCCCGATGAGCCTGACGCTTCGGCGGTACTGCGGGCAGGCGCCGACCTCGTCACCTCCAGCGGCGACAAGCTGCTCGGCGGCCCGCAGGCCGGCCTGCTGCTCGGCCGGGCCGACCTGGTGGAGTCCCTGCGCCGGCACCCCCTGGCCCGCGCCCTGCGGGTCGACAAGCTCACGCTGGCCGCGCTGGAGGCGACCCTGCTGGCCCGCGACACCCCGACCTGGCGCGCGCTGCGGGCCGACGCCGCCGATCTGCGCCGCAGGGCCGAGGCGGTGCGCGCCTCCCTCGGCGGGCTGAGCGCCGAGGTGGTGGACACCGTCGCCGTGGTGGGTGGCGGCGGCGCCCCCGAGGTCGAGCTCCCGTCGGCCGCCCTCGCCCTGCCGGCCGGCCTGGCCGCCCCGCTGCGCCTGGGCGATCCGCCGGTCCTCGGCCGGGTCGAGCGCGACCGGCTGCTGCTCGACCTGCGCTGCGTGCCCGAGGAGCAGGACAAGACGGTGGCCGCGGCCGTGCTGCGCGCGGCGGGCGGCTGAGCCGGCATGTGGGTCGTCGCCACCGCCGGGCACGTCGACCACGGCAAGTCGACGCTCGTGCGCGCCCTGACCGGGATGGAGCCGGACCGCTGGGCCGAGGAGCGGCGTCGTGGCATGACCATCGACCTGGGCTTCGCCTGGACCCGCCTGCCGTCGGGCGCCACCGTGGCGTTCGTCGACGTGCCCGGCCACGAGCGGTTCGTGCCGAACATGCTGGCCGGAGTGGGACCGGTACCGGCGGCAATGCTCATCGTCGCGGCCGACGAGGGCTGGAAGCCGCAGTCGGCCGAGCACCTGGCGGCCCTCGACGCGCTCGGCGTGCGCCACGCGCTGCTCGTGGTGACCCGGGCCGACCTCGCCGACCCCGCCCCGGCGACCCGCCAGGCCCTGGCCGAGCTGGCCAAGACCTCCGCCGCCGACGTCGAGGCCGTCGCGGTGAGCGCCGTGACGGGCGCCGGCCTGGACGACCTGCGCGCCGCCCTGGACCGCCTGGGCGCCGCCCTGCCCCCGCCCGACCTGGCCGCCCCGGTGCGCCTGTGGATCGACCGCGCTTTCACCATCAAGGGCAGCGGCACGGTCGTCACCGGCACCCTGGGCGCCGGCCGCCTGACCGCGGAGGCCGACCTGGAGCTCGGCGGCACCCCGGTCCGCGTCCGCGGCCTGCAGTCGCTGGGCACCCCCGTGTCCGCAGTGGACGCCATCGCGCGGGTGGCGGTGAACCTGCGCGGCGTGGAGCGCTCGGCGATCGCCCGCGGCGACGCGCTCGTCGCCCCCGGCCGGTTCGTCCTCACCGACCTGGTCGACGTCCGCGTGCACGGCGACCCGGTGGCCGACCTGCCGTCCACCGTCGTGCTGCACATCGGCTCCGCGGCGGTGCCCGCCCGGGTGCGCCCGCTGGGCACCGACACCGCCCGCCTGCGCCTGGACCGTCAGCTGCCGCTGCACGTCGGTGACCGCGCGCTGCTGCGCGACCCGGGCCTGCACCGGGTCCCCGGCGGCGTCACCGTCCTGGACGTCTCCCCGCCGCCGCTGCGGCGTCGCGGCGCGGCCGCCGCCCGGGCCGCCGAACTGGCCACGATGGACGGCACCCCGGACGCCGCGGGCGAACTGCGCCGCCGCCGGCTCGTGCACGCCGACGAGCTGACCCGGATGGGCGTCACCCCACCCGCCCCCGGCTGGCTGCTGGACCCTGCGCACGAGGCCGCCCTGCGGACCCGGCTGGCCGCTGAGGTACGCGCCTACGCCGACGCCCACCCCGTCGACCCGGACCCGCCGGTCGACGCCATGGCCCGCCGCCTGTCCCTGCCCGACCGCGGGTTGGTGCAGCGCCTCCTGACCCCGCCGCTGGCGATTCATCAGGGTCGCATCGGCACCGGCCGTCGCCTGCCCGAACGCCTCCAGCGCGCCATCGACACCGTCCGCGCGGACCTCGGCCGGTCCGCGTTCGCCGCCCCGGAGAGCGACCGCCTGACCGCCCTGGGCCTGGGCCCGAAGGAGCTCGGCGCCGCCGCGAAGGCCGGCCTGCTGCTGCGCGTCGCCGACGGCGTGGTCCTGCTCCCGGACGCCGCCGACGTGGCGGCCGAGCGCCTGGCCGGACTGCCCCAGCCGTTCACGCTGAGCGAGGCCCGTCAGGCACTGGGAACGACCCGCCGGGTGGCGGTGCCGCTGCTGGAGTTCCTGCACCGCCGCGGTGTCACCCGCCGGCTCCCGGACGGCCGCCACCAGCTCGAGGGAGGGTAGCGTCGCGGTCATGAGCGGTGAGCCGCCGGTACGGATAGCGCTGCGGGTCAGTGACGTGAGCGCGGCCACGGCGCTCTACCAGAGCTTCGGCTTCGCCCCGGTGGGCACGGTTCCCGGTGCGGACGGCGGGGTCGCGATGGCGATCCTCCGCCGGGGCCCGCTGCAGTTGCTGGTCGACGCGTTGGTGGGCATCCCCTTCGCGGACAGCGTGCGGGAACGCCAGACGAAGTCCGGGCCGCGCGGGCTCGGCGTGGTCATCGGGCTCGAAGTGGGCGACGTCGACGAGGCGGCGCAGCGTTGCCGGGCTGCGGGGTGCGTCATCAGCGCCGGTCCGGTGGATGCGCCGTGGGGGGAACGGTACGTCGAGTTCGTGGACCCGTACGGGTACGCGTGGAAGTTCTTCCGGCTGAACGGCTCGTCGGACGACGGCCTGCACGCCGTCCACGATGCGTGGTTCGGCGCAGGCGGCGCGGCTTCGTCGTGATGCGTTCCCGCCCAGCTCGCTGAGCATGCGGGCTGGGCGGGACCGATGTTTCGGCGTGTTCGGTGAGATCGTGCGAACGGCTAGCGGATGACGCGGCAGATCAGGGCGCCGGACTGGCCGCGCAGGGCGGTCATGACGACGTCCGTGGTCAGGTACTTGCAGGCCAGGTACGGGTCGCCAGAGCCCACGTAGACGTTGGCGCCGGAGTAGCACCGCAGGCCCGAGGACTCGTACAGGCCGACCAGCGCCGAGGCGCTGACCTGGGCGTGGCAGTACTCGCCGATGGACAGCGGGCCGAAGGTGAGGTCGACGGTGGAGGCGTGGGCCGGGGAGGCGAAGGTGAAGACGGTCAGCAGCGAAGCGGCGGCAAGGGCGCCGAGGCGTCGAAACATGTAAGTATGTTAACGGTAGCGGATGCCCTCCTGGGCGAACGGCGCCAAGGTTGGCCGGCGGACCGGGACGTCGGCCAGGGCCGCGTCGATCGCCTGCAGGACGTCGGCGGACAGCTCGACGCCCGCGGCCGCCGCGTTGGCGTGCACCTGCTCCGGGCGGGACGCGCCGGTGATGGCGGAGGCGACCTCGCCGCGGCGCAGCACCCAGGCCAGGGCCAGCACCGGCATGCTCACGCCCAGGCCGTCGGCGATCGGGGCGAGGCGCTGCACCGCCTCCAGCGCCGGCTCGGTGAAGACGAGGTCCTTGGAGCCGCTCATCGCGTCGCTGGCGAACCGGGAGTCCGGCGGGGGCGGGGTGCCCGGCTGGTACTTCCCGGTGAGCACCCCCTGCGCCAGCGGCGACCACACGATCTGCGAGATGTCGTTGGCCTTGCACAGCTGGAAGAGCTCGGCCTCGGGGGCCTGCCACAGCATCGAGTATTGCGGCTGGGACGAGGCGAACAGCGACGGCCCGGCGATGTCGATCGCGGCCCGGATCTGCTCCGGCGTCCACTCGCTGAAGCCGAGGTAGCGCGCCTTGCCCTGCCGCACGACCAGCTGCAGCGCCTCGATCGTCTCCTCGATCGGCACGCTGGGGTCGAAGCGGTGGGCCTGGTAGAGATCGACGTGGTCCGTCTGCAGCCGGGTGAGCGAGGCGTCGATCTGCTTGGCGATCTGGGCGGCGGACAGGCCCTGGTCGGTGTCCGACATCTGGCCCCAGACCTTGGTGGCGAGGATGTAGCTGTCCCGCGGGTGCTTGGACAGGATCTCGCCCCAGGCGGTCTCGGCGGCGCCGCGGCCGTAGACGTTGGCGGTGTCGAAGAAGTTGATGCCGGCGTCGAAGGCCGCCTCGGTGCACGCCTTGGTCTGCTCGAGCTCGATCCCACCCGCATACGTCAGCCACGCGCCCAGCGAGATCTCGGAGACCTCGAGGTCGGAGTGGCCGAGCCTGCGGTACCTCATGTCGTTGCCCACGGGGCAGAAACTACCCCGTGGGTACGACAAGAAACGGCTCAGGCGGTGATCCGCTCCATCTCCGCCGCCAGGCGCTCGGCGTCGGCCGGGGCGAGGTGGGCGGCGTCGAGGTACAGCGAAAGCTGCAGCGTGCCGGGGACGCCGTCCACGTGCAGGAACAGCGGCTCGAACGACGGGGCGTCCTGGGCCGCGACCCAGCGGAACGACGACTCGCCGGGCTCGATCGGCGCGGACATGGCCGGCCCACGGCGGTCGTTGAAGTAGCAGCCGATGTCGACGCCCGCCTCGGTGATCAGCCGGTCCATCCTCGTGTGGTGGAAGTAGGCGTACTTGTACGCCGCCGTCGTCACCCGCCGGGTCCGCTCCAGCAGCTCCGCGAAGGGCGTGCCCGCCGCCGGGATGCTCAGCAGCCCGGCCTGCGCGAGCGTGCACACGACGCCGGCGAGGCCCGGGCGGAACCGGTTGGACACGATCGGGCGGATCACCACCGGATCGACGCCGGTGATCCGGGTCAGCGCGCCCGCGTACGCGGCCAGCAGCACCGTCGTCGTGTCGACGCCGGTCTCGGCCGCCCACCGCTGCGCGGCAAGGCCCAGCGCCGGCGAGGTGAACTCGCCGTGCCAGTACCGCGGAGACTCCACCACCGCCGGGCGCGGGAACCGCTCCGGGGCCACCGTTTGCAGGATGCCGGCCCAGTAGCGCCGGGCGGCGGCGTCGTGGCGCAGCCCGGCCGGCGACTCCTGCCACTCGGCCTGGGCGAGCGGCTGCGGGCCCGGCACCGGCGTGTCGACCCGCTCGGCGACCTCGGCCAGCATCGTCATCGCCCCGGCGGCGTCGGTCACGAAGTGCGAGACCAGCACCGCCATGTGGGTGAGCCGGTCGCCCTGGCGCACGACCGCCATGCGCAGCGGCCACTCGGTGGCGAAGTCGAGCTGCTTGGCCCGCCAGGCGTCGCACAGGTCCTCGGCGACCCGGCCCGGGTCGGCGTCGCCGGCATCGACGATCTCCAGGTCGATCTCGCCGGCGGCGTGCACGACCTGGGTCGGCGTGCCGTCGCCGGCGAAACGTAACAGCGTGCGCATCGGCTCGTAGCGGGTCATGAGGTACCGCAGCTCGGCCGCGACCTCGTCCAGCGTCGTGCCCTCGTCCAGGGGCTTGACCCCGCCGAGCGGGATCCACGTCCGCTGTTTCACGATCGCGGACCAGTTCTCGAGCTGGCCCCACGACAGCGGGCCCTCGCCCGACGTGTCGCCCTGGAATCCGACGCTGATCCGATCCGGCGCAGCAGGCATCGCCGGCCCTCCCATCCATCCGTGACGGCAGTGCACGACCTCCCGACCCGGCCGGCATCGGTGCACGGCGGGCAGAGGCGGCCTGCACAACGTGGCGGGTCGCAGCAGGGCGCATCGGCGTTCGTCGTAGCCTACGGAAGGCGCCGCCCCGGACACCATGCGCCGGTCGTAGGATTGCGCCACGACCGGCTGGGCCCCGGGTTGTCCGTTCGGTCAGCGGATGCGCGACCATGTGTCGTAGTCGTGCACGGCGATGCCGTCGTAGGTGCCGTACCGTTGCGCGCCGGAATCGATGACGCTCAGCTGCCGCTGCAGGGCGGCCTGCGACCACAGCCACATCGCCCGCGCGCGCGGCTGTTGCTGCTGCGTCTGCGCCTTGGCCAGGGTCGCCTTGCCTGCCGCCGGTTGCAGGGTCGCGGACGCGACGCCCGGCATCAGGGCGACCCCCGCGAACGTCGCCGCCATCAGTGCCACCAGCCTGCGCATACCCACCGCCCGTGCCTCGTTTCCGCTGTGGCGCAAGCGTGGTCGGCGCGGGTTGCACCCCGGGCGCGACCAGGAGCGTGCCCGGGATCGAATCGGTTGCGGCCACTCGATTGCACGACCCCGGCTCAACGGCGAGCCCGGTGCTCATCCGGGCCCGCTCAGCGGGCGGAGGCGAATCGGCGGTCCGGGCGGGTGCCGTCGACGGCGAGGTCGGCGAGGACCCGCCCGACCGCGGGCACGAACTTGAAGCCGTGGCCCGAGAAGCCGGTGGCCACGACCACGGGGCCGTGCCGGTCCAGGACGAAGTTCGCGTCGGGCGTGGTGGTGTAGGTGCAGCTGATCGGGGTGAAGGCGGCGGGATCGACGCCGGGCAGGAACTGGTGGGCGTACTCGCGCAGCGCGGCCAGCTGAGCGGGCTCGGGCGTGAAGTCGCGGCGGTCCGGGTCGACCTCGGGGCCTACGCCGTGGAAGCCGACCTTGACGCCCTCGCCCGGCGTGGCCAGGCCGTAGACGCCGCCGTAGAAGTGCCCGGCGTCCGCCGTCCCTTCGGCGAAGCGATGCCCGAAGCTCGGCCAGCGCGCCTCGGGGACGAGGGCGGCGAAGTGGGCGGGCTGCTCCTGGGTGACCCGCAGCGGCGGCAGCGGCACCAGCCCGTCGAGCAGCTTGGCCGCCCAGGCGTTGACCGCGGCGACCACCCGGCGGGCGGTGTAGCTGCCGCCGTCGGTGTGCACGCGGACCTTGTCCTCGCCGAGCACCTCGATCGCGGTCGCCGGGGTCTCGTGCCGCACGACGGCGCCCAACGCCCGTGCGGCGTCCTGCAGCGCGGCGACCGCCCGGTCGGCGTGCAGGCGTCCGCTGTCCGGGTGGTACAGCGCCCGGGTGGCGAAGCGGATGCCGGGCCAGCGTTCGGCCGCCTCCTCGGGCCCGAGCCAGCGGTGCGCCACGCCGCCGGCGGCGAGCCCTTCGGCCAGCTCCAGCAGGTAAGGGTGGTCACCGTGGTCGACGCCGCCGGTGACGGTGAGCAGCCGGGCGCCGGTGACGTGCTCCAGCTCCCGCCACAGCCGCTCGGCCTCGCGCGCGAGGCGGATGTGGACCCGATCGGGGTACGACAGCCGGAAGATGCGCGACGCGCCGTGCGACGCGCCGTTGGTGTGGCCGGGGGCGAACCGCTCGAGCAGCACCACGTCGGCGCCGCGCCGGGCCAGCTGCCACGCCGCCGCCGAGCCCATCGCGCCGCCGCCCACGACGACCACGTCTGCTGTGTCCGTCATCGCCTCAACCCGCTACCCGTGCGGCGCCGGAGCCGCCGGCCGGCGGCGCGGGCGACCAGCCCAGCGCCGGGGCGACCGAGTGGACCACGTCGTGCAGGATCTGCTCGTACTCCGCGCGGTCGAACTCGTAGGGCAGCTCCAGGCGCAGCTCGTCGACCGCCTGCACCACCGGGTCGGCGCGCAGGCGGTCGGCGATCTCCTCGGCGGTGCCCACGACGTCGGGGGCGAAGAGGGTGCGACGCTCCCCGTGCGGCTTGAGCGTGCGTTCGCGGCGCGACTCGGCGTAGCGCAGGTACCGCTGCCGGGTCGCCCGGTCGGCGCTGTCCAGCGGGACGATCACCCGGCCGACCGCGATCCGGCCCGGGTGGGCGGCGATCGCGCGGTACTCGCGGATGTGTGCCAGCTGCGCCGCCACGAAGTCGTCGGTCTGCTCGCCGGAGACGATGTTGCCGGCGAGCAGGTTCAGGCCGGCCGACGCCGCCCAGCGCACCGAGCGGAGGCTGCCGCCGCCGTACCACAGCCGGTCGACCAGGCCCTTGCTGTACGGCTGCAGGCGGGGTCGTTGCACGTTGCCGGGGGAGTGGATGACGGTGTCCGGGTCGCCGAGGAACTCCCCGCGCAGGTTGTCGCGCAGGCGGGCGATGCGCCCGTAGGACAGGTCGAACGAGCGCCAGTCGCCGTCGAAGACGAGGTCGCCGATGAGCCCGGCGTGCGGCGGGACGCCCGCGCTGAAGCCGACCTGCAGCCGCCCCCGCGACAGCACGTCGGCCATCGACAGGTCCTCGGCAAGGCGGAACGGGCTTTCGTATCCGATCGGGATGACCGCGGTGCCCAGCTGCAGGCGCGTCGTGCGCTGCCCGGCGGCGGCGAGGAACACGGCCGCGGACCCGACGCCGTGCTCGAGGTGCCGCTGGCGGATCCAGCCGCCGTCGAAGCCGAGCCGTTCGCCGTACTCGAACAGCCGCAGCGTCGCCTCCAGCCCGGCATACGGGTCGTCGTCCAGGAAGTTCCCCGGCGTCAGGAACGCCAGCGTCCGGATGCTCACGACGCCCGCCATTGGCCGCGGTGCGCGACGTCGTCGAACGGCCGCCGGTCCGGCCGCGCGATCGGCCGTAGCGGCCGGTCGGCGGGGTGGCCGAGCCCGATCAGGTAGGAGACCGTGTGTCCCGCCGGCACGCCGAGGATCCGCCGCGCCTCGTCCTGGTCGCCGACCGAGGAGTGCCCGGTGCCGATGCCGAGGTCGGCCGCGGCCAGCAGGATCGCGAAGGCCGCCTGCCCGAGGTCGAACTGGTCGACGAGCCGCGTGCGCTCGTCGCCGGCCGCGGGGACGACGAGCGCGACGGCGGCCGCCGCCCCGGCGATGTGCTGGGCGCCGCGCCACACCGTGGCCAGCCGGTGCAGCTGGTCCCGCTCGGTGACCACGACGAAGTCCCGGTGCTGGCGGTTGGACGCCGACGGGGCGCGCCATCCGGCCTCCAGGATCCGCCTGAGGTGGGCTTCGGCAATGGGCTCGGGCCGGTACTGCCGGACGTTGCGCCGCGCCGTCAGCGCGTCCCAGGTTTCCACGAGCCGACGATATCATATCTAGCCGATAGCTTTACTAGGTTGCACTGTAGAATGGTCGGATGACGCCGAGCCCGACCACCGCCGCGGACGAGGTCGCCGCACTGACGAGCGACCTCATCCGGATCGACACGACGAACACCGGCGATCCGGCGACCCTGACCGGCGAGCGGGCCGCCGCCGAGTACGTCGCGGAGAAGCTCGCCGAGGTCGGGTTCGAGCCGCAGTACGTCGAGTCCGGCCCCGGCCGCGGCAATGTCGTCGCCCGGCTGGCCGGCGCGGACCCGGGCCGCGGCGCGCTGCTCGTCCACGGCCACCTCGACGTGGTGCCGGCCGACCCCGCCGAGTGGTCCGTGCACCCGTTCTCCGGCGAGATCCGTGACGGGTACGTGTGGGGCCGCGGCGCCATCGACATGAAGCACATGGTCGCCATGACCCTCGCCGTCGCCCGCCAGTTCAAACGCGAGGGGACGGTGCCGCCCCGGGACATCGTGCTCGCCTTCCTCGCCGACGAGGAGGCCGGCGGCTTCCACGGCGCCCGCTGGCTCGTCCAGCACCGGCCGGACCTCTTCGACGGCGTGACCGAGGCGGTCAGCGAGGTCGGCGGGTTCTCGCTGACCCTCGCCGACGGCGTGCGCGCCTACCTCGTGGAGACGGCCCAGAAGGGCATCATGTGGCTGCGGCTCAAGGTCCGCGGCACCGCCGGCCACGGCTCCATGGTGCACACCGACAACGCCGTGGCCAAGCTCGCCGCCGCCGTGGCCCGCCTCGACGCCCACCGGTTCCCGATCGTGCTCACCGGCGCGACCCGCGAGTTCCTGGAGGGGGTGGCCGAGCTGACCGGGGTGCCGTTCGACCCCGACGACCCGGAGGCGGCCGTCGCCCGGCTCGGCTCGGTGGCCCGGCTCATCGGCGCCACCCTGCGCGACACCGCCAACGTGACCATGTTCAACGCCGGGTACAAGACGAACGTGGTGCCGTCGCTGGCCGAGGCGACCGTCGACGGGCGGATGCTGCCCGGCCGCGAGGCGGCCTTCGAGCAGACCCTGGCCGAGGTCCTCGGCCCGGACGTCGAGCTGGACTGGGACCAGCTCCCGCCGGTGGAGACGACCTTCGACGGGCGCCTCGTCGACGCGATGACGGCGGCGATCTCCGCCGAGGACCCGGGGGCGCGGCTGCTGCCGTACATGCTCTCCGCCGGCACCGACGCCAAGTCCTTCCAGCTGCTCGGCATCCGCAACTTCGGCTTCGCACCGCTGCGGCTGCCGCCGGAGCTGGACTTCACGTCGCTCTTCCACGGCGTGGACGAGCGGGTGCCGGTCGAGGGCCTCGAGTTCGGCACCCGCGTGCTGACCCGCTTCCTGCTCGGCAGCTGAGCGCGGGTCAGGTGTAGTAGCCCTCGACGGCCGCGCAGGCGGCCGCGAAGAGGGCCGGCCCCTCCTGGGGGACGGGCGGGGATCCGCCGGATGGCTTGAGCGCGTCCAGTTGCTCGGCGGAAAGGGCGTAGACGACCCGGCCGATGCCGGAGCGTGCGATCGCGCCGGAGCACATACCGCAGGGCTGGCAGCTGGTGTACATCGTCGTGCCGGCCGCGACCCCGGCCGGCAGGTTGCGGGCCGCCCAGCGGGCGAGCTTGAGCTCCGGGTGGGCGGTGATGTCGTCGTCGGACAGCACGGTGTTGTGGTCCTCGGCGAGCACCTCGCCGCCGGGGCCGACCAGCAGCGACCCGAACGGTGCGTCGCCGTCCTCGCGGGACCGGGTGGCGAGCGCGATCGCGCGGTGCAGGAAGCGTTCCTCCTCGGGCGTCATGCGCCGGCCCCCGGCAGGGTCATGGTGCCCTGGGCGACGACCAGGCCGGAACCGCTGATCTGGACCCGGGAGCCTGACACCGTCACGGTGATCCTGCTCGGCCGCGCCATCGCGTGCCCCTGCTCGATGACGACGGTGGCCCGACCCGTCGGCGCGGGCGTCACGATGCCGTCGGCGACGAGCAGCGCCGCGAGAGGGCCGGCCGCGGTCCCGGTGGCCGGGTCCTCCCAGATGCCCATCGCCGGGTTGAAGAACCGGGCGTAGGCGCTGGCCCCGCCGTCGACGGTGTCGTCCGTGTAGAGGTAGCAGCCTTCGCCGCCGACCTCTCGCAGCGCCGCGATGAGCCGGGCGGCGTCGGGCGCGGCCCGGTCGACGGCGGCCCGGTCGCGGATCGGCACCAGCAGGTGCCCGGCACCGGTGGAGACCACCCGGGCCGGCCGGTCGGGCACCAGGTCGTCCTCGCGCAGCCCGAGCGCGCCGGCGAGGCCGGCCCGGTCCGTGACGACAGCCCCGAACACGGGCGGCGACTGGTCCATCGTGACGATCGCGCGGCCGTCGGCATGCCGGACGTGGACGGGTAGGACGTCCTCACCGATGTGCTGGCTGAACGTGGTCCCGTCGCCGTCGCCGTCGCCGTCGAGGCCGCCGTCGAGGCCGAGGCGCTCGCTGGTGGCGAGCCACAGCCAGGCCCCCAGCGCGTTGTGCCCGGCGCCGAAGACTTCCTCGCCGGTCGGGGTGAACGAGCGCAGCCGCCGGGTCGTGCCGGGCCGCGAGGGCTTCAGGATGAACGTGGTCTCGGACTGGTTGAACTCGCGCGCGACGGCCCGCATCTGGTGGTCGGTGATGCCGTCGGCGTCGGGCACCAGCGTCAGCGGCGCACCGGTCAGTGGCACCGATGCGAAGACGTCGACGTAGGCGAATTCGATGTGCGAATCGGTCACGGCTACAACGCTACGGTCGCCGGCGGCCGCTCAGTAGGCGAATCGTGCGGTATCAGGGGCCGATCGCCGCAGGATCTGCGGTAATCTTCGGCGATGGCCGCACCGCACAGCCCGCTCGACGAGGTGGACCGTCAGCTGCTCGTCGAGGTGCAGCGGGACGCCCGCGCGTCGCTGACCACGCTCGCCGGCGCCATTCATCTCGGCGTGTCGGCCACGCGGGCCCGGCTGCGCGGCCTCGAGGAGCGCGGCGTCATCACCGGCTACTCCGCCGGTGTCGATCCGGCCGCGTGCGGGCTGCCGTTGCGTGCGGTCGTGCGGATGAAGGTCCACGGCGCGCTGTACGACCAGGTCGCCGCGGTGCTGGAGCGCGAACCACAGATCGTGCGGTGCGTGCGGGTGACCGGGGAGGCGTGCTACGTCGCTGAGGTCCTCGCGGCCGACATGCCGGACCTGGCCCGCATCACCTCCGAGCTCGCCCGCATCGGCTCCATCACCACCGACCTCGTCTACGAGGTCGTCGTGGACCGCGCCGTCCCCTGCTGACCGGCGGGACCGTTGTCGCGGTCCGGCCAGAGGCGCGAGGCCGGCGACCAGCGTGACCTGTCGCCACGGTTGCGGAGCAGGAGCTCATCGCCAGGGAGGTCATCCCGGCCCTGCGCGTCGAGGCCGAGCCGGCCTAATGCTGCCCGTTGTCCTGGGTGTGGCTCGACCTGGTCGTCTAGCGGCGCAGGGCGCGGCGGGCCAGGGCGTTGCCGAGGAACTGGCCGGCCTGGACGATCGCGATGATCGTGGCGACGGTGATGTACACGACCGGCCAGTTGTAGCGCTGCGAGCCGTACGTGACCGCGAAGTCGCCGAGGCCGCCGCCGCCGAAGAGGCCCGCCTGCGCCGACATGTCCACGACGCCGACGAAGATGAAGGTGTACCCGAGGATGACCGGCCCCAGCGCCTCGGGGACGACGACGGTGAGCAGGATGCTGATCGGGCGGGCGCCGGCGGCCCGGGCGGCCTCGACGACCCCGGGCTCGACCGCCAGCAGGTTCTGCTCGATGATGCGGCTCACCGCGAAGGCCGCGGCGAGCGACAGCGCGAGGGTGACCGCGTTCGTGCCGATGGTCGTGCCGATCGTGACCAGCATGAGGGGCTGGATCGCGGTGAGGAAGATGACGAACGGGATCGGGCGCACCACGTTGACGAGGATGTTGACGGTGATGAAGACCGCCCGGTTCGACAGCAGGCTGCCCGGGCGGGTGGCGTACAGCGTCAACCCGAGCAGCAGCCCGAGCACGCCGCCGGCGACGACCGAGATGATGACGATGTAGAACGTCTGCCAGATCGCCTCGCGGAACACCGGCAGGTTGGTGACGAACTCGTCCACGATCAGTCCTCCTCGGCCACGTCGACGCCGTCGGCGCGCAGGGCGGCCAGCGCCGCTTCGATGCCCTCGGCGGGGCCGGTCAGCTCGAAGGTGAGGCTGCCGACCGCGCGCTCCTGCAGCTCGCTGATGCCGCCGAAGACGATGTCCGCGGCCACGTTGTGCGCCAGGAACGTCTTGGCCAGCGCGGTCTGGAAGCCGGTACGGTCGCGGATCGCCACGCTGACGAGGCGCCCGCTGTGCGTGCGGCGCAACCGCCGCAGGGTTGCCGCCGACGGGCGGTCCCGCAATGCGCCCCGCACGAAGTCGGCGGCGGCGGTACTGCGGGGCTGCGCGAACACGTCGTACACGGTGCCCGTCTCGGCGATCCGGCCGCCGTCCATGACCGCGACCCGGTCGGCGACGGCACGGATCACGTCCAGCTCATGGGTGATGAGCACGATCGTCACCCCGAGCTCGCGGTTGACCCGCCCGAGCAGGTCGAGCACCTCGCCGGTGGTGCGCGGGTCGAGCGCGCTGGTGGCCTCGTCGGCCAGCAGCAACGAGGGCTCGGTCGCCAGTGCCCGGGCGATGCCGACGCGCTGCTTCTGCCCGCCGGAGAGCTGCTCGGGGTGGTCGTGCGCGCGGTCGAGCAGCCCCACGAAGTCGAGCAGCCGCGCCACCCGCCGGTCCCGTTCCGCCCTCGGCACGCCGGCGACCTTCAGCGGGTACGCCACGTTGCCCGCCACCGTCCGGGAACGGAACAGGTTGAACTGCTGGAAGATCATGCCGATGTCGCGCCGGACCCCGCGTCTGTCCCCTTCGGACAGTGCCGAGACCTCGCGGTCGCCGACGAACACCCGCCCGCTCGTCGGCGACTCGAGGCCGTTGACGAGCCGGACGAGCGTGCTCTTGCCGGCGCCCGAGTGGCCGATGACGCCGAACACCTCGCCCGTGGCGACCTCGAGGCTGACGTCGTCGAGGGCGTTCACCCGGGCGCCGTCGCGGCCCCGGGCGAACGCCTTCGTGACGCGGTCGAGCCGTACGTGCGGCACGGCTACTTCTTACCCGCCGCTACCGCCTGGTCCTGGACGGTCTTGAGCAGCGACTGGAGCTCGGCCGGCGCGACCTGGCGGAAGATGGCCGTGCCGCCATTGGATTCCTGCACGCCCTGCTCGACCGTCGGGTCGTGGTAGAGCTGGGCGAGCTTCAGGTACGTCGGGTTGTCCTTGTCGGCCGCGCGGGCGACGAAGATGTTGACGTACGGCGCCGCGCTCGCGCTGGCCGGGTCGTCCTGGAACACGGCCGCGGTGTGGGGCAGCCCGGCGCTGGTGGCATAGTTGTTGTTCACGATGGCCGCTACGACCGAGCCGCTCTTGAGTGCCCCGGCGGTCTGCGAGGCGTCGAGCGTGACGACGTCGACCTTCTTGGTGGCGATGTCGGCCGTGCTGGAGAACGCGGTGCCGCCGTTCTTCAGCGTGACCAGGCCGGCCGCCTGCAGTACCAGCAGCCCGCGGGCCTGGTTGATGGCGTCGTTGGGGATCGCGACCTTCGCGCCGTCCGGGATCGCCGACGGCGACGTGTAGTTCAGGGAGTACAGCGGCAGCGGGTAGACGGCCGTCGCGCCGATCGGCTGCAGATCGTCGTGCGCGGTCGCGTTGTAGTTGGCGAGGTACTGGATGTGCTGGAACTCGTTGAGATCGAGCTGCTGCTCCTTCAGCGCCGGGTTGGGCTGGCTGTAGTCGTTGAAGTTCACGAACCGCACGGTGACGTCCAGCTGCCGCTTGGCGAGGTCCGCGTAGGTCTTCCAGTACGGCTGCGACGCGTCGGTGACGCCGATGCGGACGGTCTTGGCTCCGTTGTCGTCATCGCCGCCGCGGGTCACGGCCACGACGACGACCGCGGCCGCGATCACGACGGCGGCGATGGCGGTGATCCAGGGCCATCGGCTGCGCCTTCGCGTGGGCAGCTGCGGTTCGTTGGACGGATTCGGCTCGGGGGCGTTGCCCGGTTCGGTCATGCCGTGAAGAATAACCAACTAAACCGATAGGGAAAATGTGTCATACGTCTACTGCGTGAGAGCCTCGGGCACGGGCCGGCGGGAATCCGGCCCTGAACCCGTTCAGGGCAAAGGATCAGTAGGGTTGCGCCTGTGGCCTCGGTCGAGATGGTGGGTGGAACGTGAGTGACGTCGATGTGGCGATCGTCGGCGGCGGGGCGGCCGGGGCGCTGGTCCTCGCGCATCTGTCGCGGCTGGCGTCCGGCCGGCTCCGGGTCGCGCTGATCGACCGCGGCCCGGGCGGCCTCGGCAGCGGCGTGGCGTACCGGACGCCGGACGCGGCGCACCTGCTCAACGTCCGGGCCGCCGCGATGAGCGCCTGGCCGGACCGGCCCGAGCACTTCACGCGCTGGCTGGCCGCCAACGGGTGGAGCGGCGTGACCGGCGACGACTTCGTGGCCCGCGCCGCCTTCGGTGGCTACCTGGCCGCGCTGGCCGGCGAGGCGGCCGGCGGCGACCAGGCGGACGTGCGCCTCATCCACGGCCGGGCCAACGGCGTGCACCGCAACCCCGACGGCTGGACGATCACCATCGACGGGGCCGCCCCGGTGGTCGCGACCGAGGTCGTGCTCGCCATCGGCATCGAGCCGCCGGCCCAGGCGTGGGTGCCGCGCCGCCTGCGCGGCCAGCCCCGGTTCGTCGCCGACCCGTGGCGGCCCGGCGCGCTGGACGGCGTCGGGCCCGACGACCCGGTCCTCATCGTCGGCACCGGGCTGACCGCGGTCGACGTCGCCGTGTCGCTCGCGCCCCGCACCCGGCGGCCGATCATCGCCACCTCGCGCAACGGCCTCCTGCCGTTCGCCCACACGCGCGAGGTCCGGCCGCCGATGCCGCTGGAGCACACCGATCTGCCCGCGACGGTCAAGCAGCTGCGGCGGCTGGTGCATCACCGCATCCGCGAGTCGATCGCGGCGACCGGGGACTGGCGGCCGGCCGTCGACGGCCTGCGCCCCCACACGCAAGCGATCTGGGCCGGCCTGCCCGAGGCCGAACGGCGCGAGTTCCTGCGCCGGGACCTGCGGCGCTGGGACAACGCCCGGCACCGCATGGCGCCCGCGGTCGCCGACGCGATCGCCGGCCTGCGGGCCGAGGGTCGGCTCGCGATCACGACCGAGCACCCGTCGGTCGCCATCGCCGCGGCCGCTCCCGGCACCTGGATCGTCAACACCACCGGGCCCGACCCCGACCTGGCCGGCTCGACGAACCCACTGATCCAGCAGCTGTTCGCCGAGGGCTACGTCACCACCGGCCACCTGGGCATTGGCTGGGCCACCACCGGCGACGGCCAGCTCCGCGACGCCTACGGCAACCGGGTGCCGGGGCTGTGGACGCTCGGGAGCACGCGCCGCGGCCAGCTGCTGGAGTCCACCGCGATTCCGGAGATCCGCGCACAGGCCCTCGCCCTCGCCGAGCGCCTGTGCGACACGCCGTCCCCGCGCCGGGGCCCGGCCGGCCTGGTCCGCCGGGATCAGTACGGCCTGCCGCTGCTCACGACCGCGCGGGCCGCCGAGCATTTCGACGACGCGGTGCGGCGCGTCCTGCGCGTGCAGCAGGGCGCGGAGGAGGCGCTGGCCGCGGCGACCGCCGAGGACCCGTCGTTCGCGCTCGCGCACACGGTGCGCGCGCTCCTGGCCGTCGAGGGGGTCATCGGCGCCGACGCGCGATCGGCCCTGGACGAGGCCGAACGGGCCGCGCAGGCGCGCACCGACACCCGCACCAGCAGCCTGCTGCGGGCCGTCGCCGGCCGCGTCCGGGCCAACGACCCGACGGGGCTGCTCGCGCACATCGACGAGTTCCCGCGCGACGCCCTCGTCGTCAACGCCTGCGTCCCGACGATCGCGTTCGGCGGGGCCACGCAGGTGCCGCAGCACGCCTGGGCCATCGTCGAGCGGCTGGCCCCGGTGTACGGCGAGGACTGGTGGTACCTCGGGCTGCTCGCGTTCGTCCGGCAGGAGCAGCACCGGTGGGCCCAGAGCGCCGAACTGGCCGACCGGGCCCTCGCCGCCGACCCGGCCGGGGGCCACGCGGCCCACGCCCGCAGCCACGTGTACTACGAGACGGGCGAGCACCGCGAGGGCCTCGCCTGGCTCGACGCCTGGATCGAGGGCCCGGGACGCGACGCGTTCCAGGGCGCGCACTACTCGTGGCACGCGGCGCTGCACGACATCGCCCTCGAACGCTGGCCCGGCGTGGCGGCCCGCCTCTGGGCACAGCTGTCACCGCGGTCGGTCGGCGGCGTGCGGGCCCTCGTCGACTCGGCGTCGCTGCTGTGGCGGTGTCACGTGCTCGGCGCACCGCCGCAGCCCGTGCCGATCGAGGCGGTGCTCGGCACGGTGCCGGACGAGCTGCTGCGCGAGCCCCGGACGGCGTTCATCGCCATGCACGCCGCCCTCGCGCTGGCCGCCGCCGGTGACCTCGACCGGCTGGAGGCCCTGCGCCGGTACGCCACCGGCCGCGCCGAACCGGCGTTCGACCTCGTCGCGGTGCTCGTGCGTGCGCTGAGCGCCTACGTGCGTGGCGACTACGCGCTGACGGTCGAGCTCATCTCCCGCCGCACCGGTGAGTGGGTCCGCCTCGGCGGCAGCGACGCGCAGCGCGAGGTCATCGACGACACGCTGCTCAGCGCCCTGTCCGCCCGGGACACACCGACCGGCAGGCCCGCCGTGTGATCCTGGCGGCCGTGCGAGCTTGACCTTGACGTGTACGTCAAGGCCTACCGTGCCGGACATGCGAAGTGAGGAGATCAGGCTGGCCCGGCGGCCGGGCGGCGCGCCCGTGCTGGAGGACTTCGAGCGGGGCGTGCGGGAGCTGCCCGAGCCGGGCGACGGCGAGGTGGTGGTCCGCAACCGGCTCATGGCGCTCGGCGCGGCGATGCGGTCGCTGCTGGCCGGCGGGCTCGGGGTGGTGCCCGGCTACGAGGTCGGGGCGGCGCTCTTCGGCCGGGCGGTCGGCGAGGTGGTGGCCTCGGCGAGCCCGGCCCTGCCGGTGGGCGCGACCGTGCTGCACGGGCTCGGGTGGCGCGAGCACGCGTCCGGCCCGGCGCAGCGGTTCCGCCGGATCGACGCGGGCGACGCGGTCGCGCTGCTGTCGGGCGGCCTGACCGCGTACGCCGGGCTGCGTGCCGCGGGGCTGCGGCCCGGCGAGACGGTGTACGTGTCCGGGGCGGCCGGCGGGATCGGCAGCGTGGCCGGCGCGATCGCGCGGGCGCTCGGGGCGGAGCGGGTGATCGGCAGCACGGGCAGCGCGGGCAAGGTGGCGGCGCTGACGGAGCGGTTCGGCTACGACGCCGGCTTCCGCCACGGCGCGGAGGCGCTGCGCTCGGCGGCGCCCGACGGGGTGGACGTCGGCTTCGACACCGTCGGCGGTCAGGTGCTCGCCGACCTCGTCGGCGCGATGCGGCCGCGCGGCCGCATCGCGCTGTGCGGGGCGCTCGCGACGCAGCTCGGCGGCGCCGCCGACCCGCCGCTGGACCTCACGACGGTCATCGGCCGGCGGCTGTCGCTGCACGGGTTCACCACGGCCGACGAGCCGCGCCACGAGGCGGAGTTCCTGGGTCTCGGGATCGCGGTGCCGCACACCGTGGTCGACGGCCTCGCCGCGGCGCCGCAGGCCCTGCTCGACCTGTTCGCCGGTCGCTACACCGGGACGGTCCTGGTCCGGTTGGCATAATGGGGTGATGCGCATCGGGGCACTGGCGCGGGTCGCCGGGACGAGCACCAGGACGTTGCGGTACTACGAGCAGGAGGGCCTGCTCACCAGCGCCCGCACACCGGCCGGCTACCGCGACTACGACCCCGCCGCCGTGCGCCGTGTGCGCAACGTCCGCGAGCTGCTGTCGCTCGGCTTCACCATCGCCGACGTGCGGGAGTTC
The DNA here is from genome assembly GCF_039532525.1 of Dactylosporangium salmoneum. Lineage (NCBI taxonomy): Bacteria > Bacillati > Actinomycetota > Actinomycetes > Micromonosporales > Micromonosporaceae > Dactylosporangium > Dactylosporangium salmoneum. The sequence continues at coordinate 80,863 of NZ_BAAARV010000040.1, read as the reverse complement.
CTGCCGTGGCTCGACCGGGAGCTGCCGCCGACGTTCGCCGCCGGCGCCGGCTGCGTGGCCGCGATGCGCGTCGCCGAGGAGCGGCTCGCGCTCATCCGCCAGCGGCTGGACACGCTGACCCAGCTGCACGACAGCCTCGCGGCGCGCCTCGACCGCCCGGCGGCGGCACGTCCCGGCCTCGTCGACGCACTCGCGCACCGAGGCGTGCCGCCCGAAGGACCCGCGGACCCGCCGGGCTAGCGGTACACCGGAAGGGTGGGAACCGCGGCGAGCAGCTCGCGGGTGTAGCGGTCGGCGGGGCGGTCGAAGACGTCGCCGGCCGCGCCGCGCTCCACCACGGAGCCGTCCTTCATGACCAGGACCTCGTCGCTGAGCTGCCGGATGACGGCCAGGTCGTGCGAGATGAACAGCATCGCCAGGCCGCGCTGCGCCTGCAGGCCCGCCAGCAGCTCGAGGATCTGGGCCTGGATCGAGACGTCCAGCGCGGACACCGGCTCGTCGCACACCAGCAGTTCGGGGCCGGTGGCCAGGGCCCGGGCGATCGCGACGCGCTGGCGCTGGCCGCCGGACATCTCGGCCGGGTGGCGTTCGGCCAGCGACGCGGCCAGGCCGACGGTCTCCAGGAGCTCGGCGACGCGTCGGCGCCGAGCTCCGCGGTCGCGGTCCGCCCGCAGCGCCTCGGCGATGACCTGGCCGGCGGTGAAGCGGGGGTCGAACGCGCCGAGCGGGTCCTGCTGGATGAGCTGGATGCGGCCGCGCTGCGGGCGGCGGCGCCGCTCCGGCACCGAACTCCAGGGGGCGCCGGCGAAGCGGACGTCGCCCTCGTCGGGGCGCAGCAGGCCGAGGGCGATGCGGGCCACGGTGCTCTTGCCGGAGCCGGACTCGCCGACGACGCCGAGGGTGCGGCCGGCGGTGACGGTGAACGAGACGTCACGCACGGCGGCGTGGTCGGTGCCGTCGGGGCGGCGGTACCGCTTGCTGACCCCCTGTACCTCGAGCAGCGCCGGGCCGGGGGAGCCGTCCGGGTCGCGGCGGGGCCGGCCGGTGGGGACCGCGGCGAGGAGCCGGCGCGTGTACGGGTGGCGAGCCGCTCCGAGCACCGATGCCGGGGGCCCCGACTCGACGACGACGCCCTCGCGCATCACCAGGATGTGGTCGGCCATGCGGGCCACCACGGCCAGGTCGTGGCTGATCATCAGCAGTGCGGTGCCGCCGGCCTGGAGCTCCTCCAGCAGGGTCAGGACCTGGGCCTGCACGGTGACGTCGAGGGCGGTGGTCGGTTCGTCGACGACGAGGACCGGCGGGTTCGCGATGGCGGCGGATGCGATGAGGGCCCGCTGGCGCAGGCCGCCGGAGAGCTGGTGGGGGTACTGCTGCGCCCGCACCGCCGCCTCCGGGACCCCGGCGTCGGCGAGCGCCTCGACCACCCGGCCGGGACGGAGGGCGCGCGATATCAGGCGGTGCCGGCGCAGCGGCTCGCCGACGTCGCGGCGCACCCGGTGCAGCGGGTTGAGCGAGCCGAGCGCGTCCTGCGCGACGAGCCCGATGTCGCGGCCGCGCAGGCGCCGCCACTGGGCTTCGGACAGCGTGGTCAGGTCTTGGCCGGAGAGGCGCAGCGCGGCGGCGGTGACGGTGGCGGCCGGGCCGGCCAGGCCGAGCAGGGCGCGGGCGGTGGCGCTCTTGCCGGAGCCGGACTCGCCGACGATGGCCAGGCACTGTCCCTTGTGGAGGGTGAAGGAAATGCCCCGGACCGCTTCGACGGTACCGCGAGCGGTGCGGAACGTGACGTGAAGGTCCTCGGCGGCCAGGACGGGGTCGGGGCTCACTGCGGTACCACCGTGGAAGCCCGGCGCAGGTCGGCGATCCAGCGCGCGTCCCGTCGCGATCGGCGCCGGTGCTCGCGGTCGGCCAGGATGTCGGCGGCCCGGGCGGCGTCCCCGCTGCGGGCGAGGGCGTCGCACAGCGTGTCCACGACGATGTCCTGCTGCAGGCGGCTGCCGCCGACGAGGGCCACCGCCGCGACCACGCCGCCGAGGTGCTGTGCGGCCACGTCGTAGCGACCGTCGGCGTGCGCGGCGATGCCGTCGAGGACGGCGAGGACGACATCGCGGTTGGGCCGGGCGGTCTCGGCCGCCCAGGCGGCGCGGAGGGTTCCGAGGCCTTCCCGGTCGGCGGCGGCCAGGGCGAGGGCGGCGTGCACGTCGAACAGCGCGCCGCGCGCGGCCGACAGCTGGGCGCGGGCGAGCTCGGCGACCGGGCGCCACGGCAGGGCGGTGTGGCCGTCGATCCGCAGCCGCCACAGCACGGCGGCGGCGTCGACGAGCGTGGTGCGGCGGGTGGAGACGCCGGGGTCGATGGCGGCGTGGTACCGCCGCAGCCCGAGTTCGGCGTCGTCGTTCTCCAGCGCCACGAGCGCGTGATGCCAGCGCAGGTGCGTCTGCAGCGGCGAGCGCGGGTGCCGGGTGCCGAACCAGCCGTTGAGGAACGACTCCACGGCGGCGATGCGTCCGGTCTCGTGCAGGACGTGGACGTACCCGTGACAGGCGGCGCGGTTGTCGGGCCGGTCCAGCAGCGAGCGCTCGGCCGCCGCCTCGGCCGCCGCGAACTGCCATGCCTCCTCCAGCTCCAGCGCGCAGATCCCGGCCAGGGCCCAGTCGTCCGGGAACGCGGCGGTCGACGGCGCGGCCAGCGCGAGCACGCCGTCGCGGCCGGTGCCCGCGGCGATCCGCCGGCCGCTGAGCAGCCCGGCGGCGAACCCGAGGACGAGCAGGTCGCCGGGGTGCGCCTCCAGATGCTCGGCGTAGGCGGCGAGGTGCGTGGGCGGCGCGGTCACGAGGTCGATCTGGCGGGCCTCGCGCGGGCCGAGCCGGTCGGGGTGGTCGCGGCGCAGCCGGACGGCGGCGGTGAACGCCTCCCGGGCCTCGGTGTCGCGGCCGGCCGAGGCCAGGCTGAGCCCGAGCCCGAGGTGCGCGACGGCGAAGCCGGGGTCGAGCGCGATCGCCTGGGCGAAGCCGTCGGCGGCGGTGTCGTCGAGGGCCAGGTACGCGTCGACGGCGTCGAAGTAGGCCGCGGCGGCCTGCGGGTCCGTGGTGGACACGCGCTGCCCGTAGCGGTCGGTGGGCACGGGGGTACCTCCAAAGTGGCTCACGGCCGGACCGAGCCGATGCCGAAGCGGTTGCGCAGGTCGCGACCCAGGATGGTGACGGCGACCGCGGTGACGGTGATGAGCAGGCCCGGGAAGACCCCGGCCCACCAGGCGACGGCCAGCGTCGAGCGGCCCTCGGCGAGCATCGCGCCCCACTCCGGGGTCGGCGGCTGGGCGCCGAGGCCGAGGAAGCTCAGCCCCGAGGCGAAGATGACGGCCACGCCCAGCCCGAGCGTCGCGGTCACCAGTAGCGGCCCGGCCGCGTTGGGCAGGATGTGCCGCCACAGTGAGGTCCACGGGCCGACGCCGAGCCCGGTGGCCGCCTCGACGTAGCCGGCGTTGCGGACCACGAGCAGCCGGGAGCGCAGCAGGCGGGCGTAGCCGGGCATGTCGGCCAGGCCGATCGCGAGCAGCAGGCTGAGCTCGCCCCGGCCGGCGATGGTGACCACGACCAGCGCCAGCAGCAGTGCCGGGAATGACAGCAGCACGTCGAGGACCCGGCTGATGACGCTGTCGGCGAACCGGCCGCCGAGCGCGGCCAGGACGCTCACCGGCACGGCCACGAGCAGCGCGACGAGCGTCGCGCCGGCGGCGATGCGCAGCGAGTGCCGGGCGCCGTGGACGGCCCGGGCGAACAGGTCCCGGCCGAGCTGGTCGGTGCCGAACCAGTGCCCGGCGCCCGGCGGGCGGAACGAGGCGAGCGGGTCGGTCGCGTTCGGGTCGTGGCCGGTGAGCAGCTGCGGCCACAGCGCGGCGACGACGACGGCGAGGATGACGAGCGCCGAGGCCGAGACGGCGAGCCTACGTCCCATCGCGACGCACCCTCGGGTCGATGACGAGATAGGAGGCCTCGACGAGCAGGTTCACCACGACGAACACGGCGGCGGCCAGCATGACCACGCCGGTCACCATCGGCAGGTCCTTGTTCGTCACGGCGGTCAAAGCGACCTGGCCGAGGCCGGGCCGGCCGAAGACCTGCTCGATGAGGACCGAGCCGCCCAGCAGGCTGCCGACGAACCAGCCGGTGAGCGTGGTGGCCGGGACCAGGCAGTGCCGCAGCGCGTGCCCGGCCCGCACGGCCAGCGCACCGGCGCCGCGGGCCCGGGCCGCGGTGACGAACGGCTGGGCGAGGGCGGTGTCCATCTCCTCGCGCAGCACCTGGGCGAGGGTGCCGGCGATCGGCAGGGCGACCGCGACGGCCGGCAGCACGAGACTGCGCCAGGTGCCGGCCTCGATGACCGGGAACAGGTGCCAGCGCAGCGACAGGAACGTGATGAGCAGGATGCCCAGCCAGTACTGCGGCAGCGACACGGCGACCATCTCCAGCCCGGAGAACAGCGCCCGGGCGACGCGGCTGCGCTCGGGGACCAGCACCGCCGCGCCCACCGCCAGCAGCACCGCGAGCAGCAGCGCCGCCCCCGCGAGCTGGACGGTGGGCAGCACCTGCTCGGCCAGGGCACCCCACACCGGCCGCTGCAGCTGGTAGGAGGTGCCGAGGTCGCCACGGGCCAGGTCGCCCAGCAGCCGCAGGTACTGCACCGCGACCGGGTCGTCCAGCCCGTATTCGGCGCGCACCTGGGCCTTGAGCTCCGGCGAGACCAGCGCCTGGTTGCCCATGATGATGTCGACCGGGTCGCCGGGGATCAGGTGCAGCATCGCGAAGCACAGCGTGGCGGCGCCCCACAGCTGCACGACCGCGATCGCCGCCCGGCGGGCGAGGCGGCCGGCGTCACGCCGGGTGGGCACGGCCCAGCACCGACCGCTCGCCCGCCTCGACCGCGGTCGTCAGCACGTTCTCCCGGGGCGGGAGCGGGCAGTTGTACCAGTCCGAGAACGCGCACGGCGGCAGGTACGAGCGGTTGAAGTCCACCACGTACCCGTCCGGCGCCGGGCCGGCCTCGACGAAGCGCCCCGGGCGGTACGTGCTCACACCGGTCGTCGCGTCGGCGAACACGAACCACAGACCGCCGTGGCCCTCGAACGCCCGCACCCGGTGCTCGGCGCCGCCGAGGGTGAACGTCAGCTCGCCCGGCACGACGTGCGCGCGGACGATGTCGTCGCGCTGGTAGGGGATCGGGGTGGCCTCGGGTTCGGCGAACGGCTCGAACGCCGCCGGGACGCGGAAGCGCTCGTCGTACGGGTACCGATCGATGCCGGCGAACTCCGTCCGGCCGGGCGCGGCATGCTCGTAGGTGCGCACCACCGCCCCGTCCTCCCGCACGAACGTCCGGATCGTCACGCCGGGCGCCTCGAGGTCGCCCTCGACGAACGCGGTACCGGTCACCGGCGCACCGTCCTTGGTCAGCGGTGCGCCCGGCTCGACGGTGACGGCGAGCCGGCCGTCCCGGAGGCTCCAGGTGCCGGGCACGCCGTCGATGACGACCGGCTCGGTGACCGGGTATGTGCCGGTCAGGGCGGTGTGGCCGGCCGGGCCGGCCACCTCCTCGGCGCGCGCGGCCAGCCAGGCCTCGAAGTCGTCGTTGCTCACTTGGTCCGCCATACGGTGTAGAAGGAGTCCGGGTACCCGGAGACGGTGAACTGCACGCCCTGCACGGCGTTGGAGACGCCGAGGAGGTACTGCGGGACGTAGATCGGCACCGCCGCGGCGTTGTCGATGACCCACTTCTGCAGCGGCCCGTAGGCGGCCGGCCGGTCCTCCTGGCGCAGCGCCGTGGTGCCCTGGCTGAGCCACTGGTCGACCTGCGGGTCGTCGACGTTGGCGTAGTTGGCGCCGCCCTTGATGGCCGCGAACTTCGACGACCACACGTTGTAGAGCATGTCCGGGTCGGCCCGCTGGTTGCTCTGGTCGGCGATGTCGTAGTCGCCGGCCTTGGCCCGGGCCGAGAGCGTGCCGGCGTCGAGGCCCTGCACGGTCACCTCGAAGCCGAGCTTCTTGGCGTTGTCGGCGATGGCCTGGGCGACGATGTCGCGCTGCTCGCGCATGACGGTGCTGTTCTGGACCCAGACGACGGTCAGGCGCTTGCCGTCCTTGGTGCGGTACCCCTGCGCGTCCTTCTGCTGCCAACCGGCCTCGTCGAGCAGCCGGTTGGCCAGCGTCAGGTCCTGTGGCCAGCTGTTCTCCAGCGTGCTGTCGTACGAGTAGGGCGTGCTCGGCGTGAGCGGGCTCCAGGCGCGCGGGAAGCGGCCCGCATAGACCGACTTGACGATATTGTCGATGTCGATGCCGCGCTGGAACGCCTGGCGCACCTTGACGTCGTCGAATGGGGCCCGCTTGGTGTTGAGGTACGCGGTGAACGGCGTGCCGGCCGCGGTCGCGCTGAGCACCCGCACCCCGCCGCCGGCCTCGAACGCGGCCGCGGTCACCGGCGGCACGTTCGCGGCGAGCTGGGCCTGGCCGCTGCTGACCGCGCCGACCCGGATCGCGTTCTCCGGCAGGAAGCGGACCTCGACCTTGTCCAGGTATGCGGCGCCCTGGTGCGGTGCGCCCTCCGGCGGCCAGTTGTAGGCGTCGTACCGCGCGAACGTGAGGCTCTGCCCCTTGGTGTACGCGGCCGTAGTGAACGGCCCGGTGCCCACGGCCGCGCCCGGTCCGCCGGCGCACAGGGCGGCCTGGCCCTTCGCGAGCGCCGCCGGGGACTGGATGCCGAGCACGGAGAACGACACCAGCTGCAGGAACGGGGCGAACGGCGACTTGAGCCTGACCGCCAGTGTGCCCGGGTCGGTCGCGGTCGCCGAGGAGAACGGCAGCGAGCCGGCCAGCGGGGCCTTGGTCGCGGGGTCGGTGAAGTGGTCGAAGGTCGCCTTGGCCGCGGTCGCGTCGAACTTCGTGCCGTCGTGGAACGTCACGCCGTCGCGCAGGTGGAAGGTGTACGTCGTACCGTCGGCCGAGACGTCCCAGGAACTGGCCAGCCAGGGGTGGAAGGCGCCCTTCGCGTCCTGGTAGATCAGCGAGTCGTACACGTTGCGCTGCAGGATCTGCGTGGCGATCTGGCTCGGGGCCGCGGGGTCGAGGCAGGTGGGCTCGACGTCGGTGGCGAACACGACGGCGCCGCCGCGCACGGGGGCGCCGGACGCCGCGCCGTCGCCGGGCGAACCGGTGCTGCTGCATGCGGCCAGCAGCGTCACCGACGCTGCCGCCGCGGCAAGCCTGCGGACCATAGTAACTCCAGTATTCAGACGTGATTGCTAGGAAATCCGCCGCGAGCGTATACACGCGTCGACGCTCGGGCAAGGGGCTTCGACCTGTGATGCTTCTTGCTTGGGGTGTTACGAGCCGGCGGCGAGCTTCGCCAGGCGGGCCTCGCGGGAGCGGTCCAGGTGGGCGACGAGGGCCCGCCGCGCCTCCTCGGCGTCGCCGGCCTCGATCGCGTCGACGACCTGCCCGTGCTCGGCCGCGGCCTTCTCCCGGTCGGCGAGGGTCGGCTCGTCGGTGTCGTACACGGCCAGCAGCGTGTCGAGCCGCTCCAGCAGGTCGGTGATCGTGGCGTTGCCCGCCGCGGCGCGCAGGGCCTTGTGCCAGGCCGCGTGCAGCTCGCGCAGCTGCGCCGGGTCGTCGGCCGCCGCCGCCTCGCCGGTCAGGTGCCGCAGCCGGGCCAGGTCGAACGCCGAGCGCCGGCCGGCCGCCGCGGCCGCGCACGTCGACTCGAGCGCGATGCGGGCCGCGTAGATCTCCAGCAGTTCCTCGGGGCTGCGCGTGCGCACCCGGTAGCCGCGCCGGTCCCGCTCCAGCAGTGCATCTCGTTCCAGCATCGCGAGGGCCTCGCGCACCGGCGTCCGCGACACCCCGAGCCGCTCCGCGAGCACCGTCTCCAGCAGCACCGTGCCCGGCGCGATCCGGCCGGTGACGATCTCGTCGCGCAGCCGCTCGTACTGGGTCGAGGCCGAGTCGCGGTTCACCGGGTCTCCTTCGGCAGCGTTGGCAGTCGCATACTGTCGCATCCGCGATCTCGATGGGCCTCGGGTGGCCGTGACCCCGGCGATGGCCGCCGAGTTCGCCGATTATCTCCGCCCGCCGCCGCACCGCAACCGGCGCCGGCGGCCACGTCCGGGAAGGGGGCAGGGGTTATCGACAATTAGCTATCAAGTTCGACGACGCCCTGGCGTTCGCCGACGACATCCGCGCCCGCCTGCGCGCCGCCGGCCGCCCGGAGGACGACATCCGCATCCTGCCGGGCGCGGCGATCGTCATCGGCGACACGCCGGCCGAGGCGGAGGAGAAGGCCGACTGGGTCCGCCGCGAGCAGATCACCCCGGCCACCGCGCTGGCGCAGGCGAGCCTGCTGCGGAACCTCGACCTCAGCGGGTACGACCCGGACGGCCCGCTCGACGGCTTCAACGTCTCGCCGTATCTGGTCCCGCACGGGCTGGACGACATCGTGGAGCGCCTGGTCCCGGCGTTGCAGGAGCGCGGGGTGTACCGCACCGCCTATACCGGCACCACGCTGCGCGAACACCTCGGCCTGAACGTGCGGCGGTAGTCGCGCGGCGGGAGGCCGCGCCGCGCGTGCGTGCCGGCCTCCACCGTGCTCATGCGTTGCCCCGGCGGGCCCACTCGCCGGCCAGCAGCTCGTAGGAGCGCACCCGGTCGGCGTGGTCGTGGGTGATCGTGGTGACGGCCAGCTCGTCCGCGCCGGTGGCGTCGCGCAGCTGTTCGAGCTTGTCGGCCACGGTCTGCGGGGAGCCGACCAGCTGCGTGTCGACGCGGTCGCGGACGAGGTCACGGTCCTCGTCGGTCCACTCGTGCCGGGCCGCCTCCTCGGGCGTGGGGAACGGGATCGCGCCCGAGCCGGCGCGGATGCTGCGGACCCACAGGCCGTATCCGGAGGCGAGGATCGCGGCGTGCTCGTCGGTCTCGCCGACCACGACGTCGGCGGAGACGGAGACGTGCGGCCGGTCGAGTTCCGCGGACGGGCGGAACGCGGCCCGGTACGCCTCGACCGCGTCCAGGACGGTGCTCGGGCTGTGGTGGTACGAGGCCGCGAACCGCAGCCCCCGCTCGCCGGCGACGGTCGCGCTGGAGCCGCCGGACGCGCCGAGGATCCACACCTGGATCGCGGTGCCCTCGCCGGGGTAGGCGCTGACCGCCACCCCGTTCGGGGACACGTACGTGCCGTCCAGGAACGCGAGGATGTCGCTGACCTGCGAGTCGTAGCTCGGCGTGTACGCGCCCGGCTGCTGCAGCAGGTCCAGCTGGGTGGCCACCTTCGTCGCCGACGTGGCGAGCAGGCGGCCGAAGTCGTACTGCTTCGGCAGCAGCAGCCCGTTGCCGGTCCGCTGCTCGGTCGCGTGGTCGCCGCCACCGCGGTTCGCCGTGTACGCCGAGACCGCCGCGACCAGCGGCTGGCCCGCGCCGGTGCCCTCGGCGGCCGCGGGCTTCTGCCGCCCGATCGAGCGGCCCAGGCCGAGGTCGAGCCGGCCCGGGTACACCGCGTCGAGCAGCCCGAACTCCTCGACGGTGGCGAGGGGCTGCCGGTGTCCGAGCTGGACCCCGGCCGAGCCGATGCGGATGGTGCTGGTGGCCCCGGCGACCAGCGCGATCGACACGGCCGGGGACGCGCCGAGCACGCCCGGGTTGAGGTGGTGCTCGGCGAACCAGTACCGCTGGTAGCCGAAGCGCTCGGCCCGCCGCGCGAGGTCGATGGCGTTGCGTACCGCGGTGGCGTTGTCGACGCCGCTGCTGCGCGGGATGAGGTCCAGGACGGCCAGGGGTGTCGCGCTCATTGATCGAACGATAGAGGCCCGTCAGGCGAATGTCTACTTATCAGATAGGATTAGGAGGCGTACTACGCCGGGCTGACGCCCGCGATGGTCAGGCGGAGGAGGCGGTTCGCCTCGGCGGCGGCGTCCGGGTGGCGCTCGGTGGCCAGCGCGATGCCGGTGACCAGGTTGAGCAGGTCGGTGATGGTCGCGCCCGGGGTCAGGACGCCGTCGGCCGCGGCGCGGCGCACCAGGGGGTCGCCGGCCTCGGTCAGCCGCGCGGTGGCGCAGTGCTCGTGGGTCTCGCCGGGGTCGGCGACATGGTCGCGGTTGAGGGCCTCGGCCAGCCCGCGGGTGGTGGCGGCGAACGACAGTACGGCGTGCAGCCACTCCAGGAGCGCTGAGCGGCTGTCCGGGTGGTCTTCCAGGCCTCGGGCCCGGTCGGCGAGCGCGTCGACCTGCTTGCGGAAGACCGCCTCGAGCAGGGCGTGCCGCGTCGGGAAATGCCGGCGCACGGTGCCGGATCCGACCTGCGCCGTGCGAGCGATCTGTTCCAGCGACGCGTCGGCACCCTGCTCGGCGATCGCTCGCTCGGCCACGGACAGCAGGAGCGCGTAGTTGCGGCGGGCGTCTGCGCGCTGGCCGGTCATCGGGTCTCCACACGCTTGCTAAGTGGCGGGGTCCGCCGTATGTTAGCACGGACCGAAACGGCGGGGCACGCCGTTTCCTGTGTACCGCTCTCCAGGAGGGTCCCCATGTCTGCTGCTCCCGCTCCCGTTCTCGTCGTCGGCGCCACCGGCAAGCAGGGCGGAGCGTCCGCCCGTGCGCTGCTGGCGGCCGGCATTCCCGTACGGGCACTGGTCCGCGACCCGCAAAGCGACCGGGCGTCGTCCGTCGCCTCCCTGGGCGCGGACCTCGTGCAGGGCGACCTGCGAGACCCCGGCTCGCTGGCCGGGGCGGTGCGCGGCGTCCGGGCCGTGTTCTCGGTCCAGATGGCAGAGGTGAAGGAGGGCGCATTCGACTTCGACGGCGAACTGCGGCAGGCGGCCAACCTGATCGAGGCCGCACGCGCCGCGGGGGTACCACAGTTCGTGCACACCTCCGTGTCGGGCTCCGGCCGGCTGGCGGCCGCGCCCGGCGCCGACTCCGGTCGATGGGCACCCCTGGAGCCGTACTACGCCGCCAAGTCCGGCATCGAGCACCTGGTCCGGCAAGCGGGCTTTCCGCTCTGGACGCTGGTCAAGCCGGGCTTCTTCATGGAGAACTTCCTGCTCTCCGCGGCGTATCTGCTGCCCCGCGGCGCCGAGGGCGGCATCGTGACCGTGCTGAAGCCGTCGACGCGACTGTCCCTGGTCGCGGTCGACGACATCGGCGCGACGGTGGCCGCGGCCGTGGCCCAGCCGGAGCGCTTCCACGAGGTCGAGCTCGAGCTGGCGAGCGACTACCTGTCGCTGACCGAGATCGCCGAGATCCTGTCCCGCGCCCTCGGCGTCCCGCTCACCGCGCCCGACATGACCGAGCCGGAGGCCATCGCCGCGGGCATGCCGGCGTACGCGGGCCTTCCGATGGAGCTGATGAACGTGGCCGGACAGCCGGCGCGCCCGGAGTTCGCGCGCGCGCTCGGCATCCGGCTCAGCTCGTTCGACGAGTGGGCGCGGGAACACATGGCAGGCCGGACGATCACGTCACAGGGGGAGTGACGATCCGGCCGCCACGCGGTGGGCCGGTTACGCGGCGGTGGCGGCGAAGCGCAGCGCCAGGTCGACCAGCCGGTTGGTGTAGCCCCACTCGTTGTCGTACCAGCCGAAGACCTTCACCAGGTGCCCGTCGGCCGCGGTGAGCCCAGCGTCGAACACGCACGACGCGGGGTCGCCGATGATGTCGCGCGACACCAGTGGCGCCTCGCTGTAGCGCAGAATCCCGGCCAGCGGACCGTCGGCCGCCGCCGCGAACGCGGCGTTGACCTGGTCGGCCGTGACGGCCTCGGACAGCCGGACGGTGAAGTCGGTCATCGAGCCGTTCTCGACCGGCACCCGCAGCGCGACCCCGCCGAGGCGCCCGGCGAGTTCGGGCAGCACCAGCCCGATCGCTTTCGCGGCCCCGGTGCCGGTCGGGATGATGTTGGTGGCCGCCGTCCGGGCGCGGCGCAGATCCTTGTGCGGGGCGTCAAGGACGACCTGATCATTGGTGTACGCGTGCACCGTGGTCAGGAAGCCCTGCTCGACGCCGAACGCCCGGTGCAGGACCTGGGCCATCGGCGCGGCGCAGTTCGTGGTGCAGGACGCCGCCGAGACGATCTCGTGCACCCGCGGGTCGTACGTGCTGTCGTTGACGCCCGGCACGAGGGTCGCGTCGACGTCCTTGCCGGGCGCGGAGATGAGCACCTTGCGGGCGCCGGACTTGAGGTGCGCGATCGCGTCCTCGCGGCTGCGGAACTTGCCCGTCGACTCGATGACGAGGTCGACGCCCAGATCGGCCCAGGGCAGGAAGCTCGGGTCGCGCTGGCGCACCACCTCGACGTAGTTCCCGCCGATCGTCAGGCCGCCACCGGACGGGTCGACGTCCACGGTGGCGCGCAGCCGGCCGAAGGTCGAGTCGTACTCGAGCAGGTGCGCCAGCGTCGCCGTGTCGAACAGGTCGTTGATCGCGACGACGGCGATGTCCCGGCCGAGCAGGTCCCGCTCGACGAGGCACCGGACGAGATCCCGGCCGATCCGGCCGAAACCGTTGATGGCGACGCGGTACGTCATGGCTTCCTCCTTCACCCGGTGGGGCACAGCGGCCCCCATACCCTCACCCTCGTCCGTCGGGCGACCGCGCACATGGGCCGGAAGGCCTGCCGTGGAGGGACCCCCGACTCGCGTACTGCCGCAGACGCGCGTGAACCGGTCTCGGGCCTGTGGCCCGGGACCGGTTCTGCGAGGCGTCGGTCACGCGGTGATGAGCTCCTTGGCGACGGGCCGCTCGGGCACCGCGAAGCCCTGGGTGCGCGGCGTGCGCAGGGCGTGGACCAGGCCGGCCGCGCCGACCAGGAACAGCAGCCCGGCGGCGAGGTAGGCCACCAGCGCGGCCTGGGCGGCCTTGGCGCCGAACTCGCTGAAGCCGTACGAGGTGAGCAGCAGGCCGCGCAGGGTCTCGCCCTTGAACACCGTCTCGCGGGCGGTGTTGATGTCGGTGAGCTGCTGCTGCAGGGCGGCGGCGGACCCGTCGTCGGCCTTCTGGGCGGCGGCGAGCTTCGCCTTGAGGTCGGTCTGCACGTCGCCGAGCTGGGCGTACGTCTTGCCGCCCGCGATCGACTTCAGGTGCAGCCCGATGAACTCGTTGGCGTAGCACTCGGCCTGCTTGCCGGTGGTGAGCTGCTGGCCGGCGTACTTGACCAGGCACGCGGACTGCCGCTCCTCGGCGGTCAGCGTGTCAGAGGTCTTGAACGTGATCTGCTGCTGGCCGAGCTGGCTCTTGACGTAGTTGTTGGCGAAGTTCGCGTTGCTGGTCAGGACCAGACCGGCGACCAGCAGGAGCCCGGCCAGGAGGACCAGGCCGAAGCCGACGATGGCGTCGAGCGTCTTGCGCTTCATGGGGCCCTCCCTGGGGCTACGGTGGCGTTTCGCTGTGCTGCCAACAGCATGCGCCGCACCGCTCGACGCACCACAGGGCACAAACGCCCTTGTCCGCAGGGACCTTCGCCCTGCTGTGCGCGCTCACGATGCCGTCGCGCTCTGCTGTGACGACAGTGCTTCCGGCTCGGCCGGCGCGCGTCGGCCTCGGGCCCTCAGCCGCCCCGCTCGCCGTGCATGATCAGCAGCGGGCAGTCCGCGTGGAACAGCAGCCGCTGGACCACGGAGCCGGCCAGCAGCGCGGCGGCAGGGCCGTGCGCGCGGCCGCCGAGCACCAGCAACTGCGCCTCGCCGGACGCGTCGAGCAGGGCGCTGGCCGGCTCGCCGATGGGGACCCGGGCCGTGGCGGGCACGGTGGGGTACTTCTCGTGCCAGCGCCCCACGTCGTCGGTCAGCTCCGCCAGGACGGTTGCCCGGTCGCGGGCCGTGGGCATCAGGGCCGGGATGCCATCGCCCCACGGCGTGACCGGCGGGGTGAGCACGCGGACGGCGACGACCTCGCAGCCACGCCGGGCCGCGTGCTCGAAGGCGGTCGCCAGCAGCCGGTTGTCGTGGTGCGAGCCGTCGACGCCGACGACGACCGGCCCGGCGGCGCCGGCTCGGCCGCGCACGACCGCGACGCCACCGCGGGCGTGCAGGGCGACCCGCGTGCCGCTCCCGCCGCCGAGCGCGGCGGACAGCGCGGTATGCCCGCGGCTGCCGACCACGACGAGCGCCGCCTCGGCCGCCATGGCCTCCAGCACCGTGGCCGGGTCGCCGGGCACCGCGGACCCGGTCGCGTCGAGCCCGGGCCGGTTCGCGCGGACCACGGCCGCCGCGGCCTGCGCCGCCGCGACCGCCGCGCGCCGGTCGTCCTCGTCACCGCGGGGAAAGGCCACCACGACACGCAGCCGCGCGTCGCTGCGCGCGGCCTCGTCCGCGGCCCACTGCAGCGCGGCACCGCAGGCCGGCGTGCCGTCAATGCCAACTACCACGTCTGTGCCCTTCATGGCCGCTCCTCCTCGCCGTAGTCGCTGCCTGATGGTTCACTTCGGACGCTAGGCGCCGGCGCGGACCCGCGGACAGGGCCGGAGGCGCCGTGCCGTGGTGTCCAACGGCCCCCCGCGGACGTGCCGATGGGCCCTGTGCCGTGCGGTGGGACCCCTCGCGGCGAGGGACCGGGACCTTCAGCACCCCGGGCCGGGACCCTGGGCACTGGGAGCGGCCGCCGGTCCCGGCCAGGATGCGAGATGGACCGATCCGGTCCGTGTCGGCCCTGGGAAGGGATGTGATGACGGTGACCGGGACTCTCGCCCCGTCGCCCGCAGAGCTCGACGTGACCGTCGAGGACGCCGCCGCGTCGATCGATCGCCTCGTACGTCAGGGGCTCCGCGCGCTGGACGAGTACGCGGCGCTGGACCAGCAGCGCATCGACCACATCGTCAAGAAGGCCTCCGTCGCCGCGCTCAGCCGGCACGGCGACCTCGCCGAGCTCGCGGTCGCGGAGACCGGGCGCGGGGTCTTCGAGGACAAGGCGGTCAAGAACGTCTTCGCCTCCGAGCACATCGCGCACAGCCTGGCCAATCTGCGCACCGTGGGTGTGGTGGCCCGCGACGAGATCAACGGGATCGTCGAGATCGCCGAGCCGGTCGGCGTCGTCTGCGCCGTGACGCCGGTGACCAACCCGACGTCCACCACCGTGTTCAAGGCGCTCATCGCGCTCAAGACGCGCAACCCGGTCGTGTTCGCCTTCCACCCGTCGGCCCAGCGCTGCAGCGCCGAGGCGGCCCGCATCGTGCGCGACGCCGCCGTGGCGGCCGGCGCGCCGCGGCATTGCATCCAGTGGATCGAGGAGCCGTCCATCGAGGCGACGCAGGCGCTCATGGCCCACCCCGGCGTGGCCGTCATCCTGGCCACCGGCGGCGCCGCGATGGTCCGCGCGGCCTACTCGGCCGGCAAGCCGGCGCTCGGCGTCGGCCCCGGCAACGTGCCCGCCTTCATCGACCGGACCGCCGACGTGGAGCGCGCGGTGCACGACATCGTGGTGTCGAAGTCGTTCGACAACGGCATGATCTGCGCCTCCGAGCAGGCCGTCATCCTCGACGAGGAGATCGCCGGCCAGGCGATTGCCCAGTTCGAACGGCTGCACGCCCACGTGGCGACGACGGAGGAGAAGCGTCTGCTGGAGCGGCTGGTCTTCGGTGACGGGTCGCGGCTCAACGCCGACGTCGTCGGCCGTCCGGCGGCCTGGATCGCGGCCGCCGCCGGGTTCGCGGTCCCGGACGACACCTCGGTCATCCTGGTGCCGGTCGAGGGTGTCGGGCCGCACGAGCCGCTCACCCGGGAGAAGCTGTGCCCGGTGCTGGCCGTGCTGCGCGCCGGCTCCCGGGAGGAGGGCTTCCGCCTGGCCCAGCAGATGGTGGAGCTCGACGGCCTGGGCCACAGCGCGGTCATCCACGCCGCCGAGCCGGACGTCGCCGAGGCGTACGGCCGGCAGGTGAAGGCGGTCCGGATCATCTGGAACTCGCCGTCGTCGCAGGGCGGCATCGGCGACGTGTACAACGCGTTCGTCCCGTCGCTCACCCTGGGCTGCGGCAGTTACGGGCGCAACTCGGTGTCGGGCAACGTGTCCGCGCCGAACCTGCTCAACATCAAGCGGGTCGGCCGGCGTACCAACAACCTGCAGTGGTTCAAGGTGCCGCCGAAGATCTACTTCGAGCCCAACGCGATCCGGTACCTCGCCGACATGCCCGACGTACACCGCGTCAGCATCGTCACGGATGCGACGATGACCCGCCTGGGTTACGTCGACCGCATCCGGGAGGCCCTGCGCCACGGCGCCAACCCGGTCACGGTGCAGATCATCGACAACATCGAGCCGGAACCGACGATGGCCACCGTGGAACGGGGCGCCGAGCTCATGCGGGAGTTCCGGCCGGACACCATCATCGCGCTCGGCGGCGGCTCGCCGATGGACGCCGCGAAGGTGATGTGGCTGCTCTACGAGCACCCCGGGACCGAGTTCGCCGACATGCGGGAGAAGTTCTTCGACATCCGCAAGCGGGCATTCACCTTCCCGGCACTCGGGCAGCTCGCCCGCCTGGTGTGCATCCCGACGACGTCGGGCACCGGTGCGGAGATCACCCCGTTCGCGGTCATCACCGACACGGCCACCGGCATGAAGTATCCGCTCGCCGACTACGCGCTCACCCCGAGCGTCGCGATCGTGGACCCGGTGCTGACCGCCGACCTGCCGCCGAACGTCACCGCCGACAGCGGGTTCGACGCGCTCACCCATGCCACCGAGGCGTACGTGTCGGTGTACGCCAGCGACTACACCGACGGCCTGGCACTGCACGCGATCCGGCTGGTGTTCGAGAACCTGCCGGCCGCGGTGCACCGCGGTGCCGCCGACCCGGTCGCCCGGGAGAAGATGCACAACGCCGGCTCGATCGCGGGCATGGCGTTCGGCAACGCCTTCCTCGGCATCGTGCATGCCCTGGCGCACACCCTCGGCGCGACCTTCCACATCGCGCACGGACGCACCAACGCGATCCTGTTGCCGCACGTCATCCGGCACAACGGGATGGTGCCGGCGAAGCTGAACGCCTGGCCGAAGTACGAGCGGTACGTGGCCCCGCAGCGGTTCCAGGACATCGCCCGGGTGCTCGGCCTGCCGGCCGAAACCCCCGAGCAGGGCGTGGAGTCCTACGCCCGGGCGGTGGAACGCCTGCGCGACGAGGTCGGCATCCCGTCCTCGTTCCAGGCGGCCGGCGTCGACGAGCGCACGTTCCTCGAGGCGCTGCCGCAGCAGGCGATGAACGCGTACCTCGACCAGTGCGCCCCGGCGAACCCGCGCATGCCCATGCTGGCCGACCTACGCGAGATCATGCGCACCGCCTACTACGGCGCCGCGTCCGGAGCCGGCCACGATGTCGTGAGCGAGCGCTGACTGGAACGACGCCGCGGCGGGCGCCCGCTCCCGGGCGCCCGCCGCTGGCGGTTCGGCTCCGGCCGGCCGTTCGGCCGGCGCGCCGTCTCCGGCGTCGATCAGATCCAGATCCGCGGGGCGCAGGCGGTGCAGGAACGGCTCGACGAGGTCCATCGGCAGGGGGAACACGACGGTGGTTCGCTGGTCCCCGCCGAGTTCGAGCAGGGTCTGCAGGTAGCGCAGGTGCAGTCCCGAGGGGCTGGCGCGTCGTGCAGCGTCTGGGCGGCTTCGTGCTCGCCGGTGGCATTGATGACCTTGGCCCGGCGTTCCCGCTCGGCCTCGGCCTGGCGGGCTTGCCGGTCTCGCCGATACCGGATCACCCGGAGGGCGAGATTGGTGATGGCCACCGGCACCCGCGGCCGAGTCGGGAAGACCGTCCATGCGCTGAAGCCCGGGAGGCAGCCGCTGGCTGTCTCCCGGGCTTCGACGGTGGCTGTGCAGGACTGAGGTCCCGTCATCGCCGGGACCTCAGGCGTGGTGCGGACGCGGTTGCGGTTCAGGGTTCGATGACGTCGGCGATGGGCCGCCGGTTGGTGTAGCAGGTCCGCGGCGCGTAGCCGAACCGCAGCACGAGCTGCGGGTCGTGCAGGCGGTCGACCGTGCGGCGCAACCGCTCGCGCAGGGCCGGCACCTCGGTCGGCTGCGAGTACAGCGCCGTGGTCAGGCCGAGGTCGGCGGCTGTGAGCAGCACACGCTGCAGCGCCATCCCGGCCCGGACGGCGTCGTCGAACCCGTCACCGAGCACGCCCAGCACGGCCACCGCCGGCCGCCGCGCCGGATCCCGGGTCATTTCGAGGACCGGGCCGCCGAAGTCGCGGCGGGTCAGCAGCTCACCCGGATGTGGCGCGGCACCGGCCGCGGCCGGCCCGACCCCTTCGACACGGTCATCCGCCGCGATGCTCCAGGCCCGCAGCTCCGCGGTGTAGGCCGGGTCGGCGCGCAGCTGCGCGTCCGCGGCCCGGACGAGCCCCGCCACCACGTCGAGTGGCGCGTCGTCGGTCACGAAGTCGAGCCAGCCGCCTTCCCGGCGGGCTGCCTCGGACAGCCGGTGCGACGCGGCGGTGTCCACCGCAGTGTCGGCGAACGGGCCGCGGTTGGTGTGCCGGTGGTGGATCTGCTGGTACAGCCGGCTCTCCAGCGGTGCCGGCCGCCGCGGCCGATCCGGCCACAGATGGAGCAGTGTCCGCCCCGCCCCGAACCGGTACTGGGCCGGCAGACCAGCCATGGCCAGGGCCAGCCGCAGGTTGTACGCGGCGGCACCGCACGACATCCGGGCCATCCGGCCGTAGCGGTCGCAGGCGGCGAGGACGCGGTGCTCGTCGAGCAGGACGTCCACACCGTCGCCGGTGTGCCGGAACCGCCACGGTTGACAGTTGTGTATCGACGGCGCCCAGACGGCGTCACCGACCGCATCGGTGAACACCTCGGGGCTCCAGGTTTGCGGCGTCGCCATCGTCGTCATGACCGCACCTCCAGTCGGACGGAGCCGCTCTCTCTACCCTGCCCGCGCGGCGGCGCCGCCGGTAAGAGACGAACGTCCCGAATCACCCGCCATGCGACACTGCGGGCGGCCTCGTGAACCTGGTCATGCGCCAGGCGGCTGGCGTCCATGCGTGCTCACGGGATGCCGTACCCGCCGCCGCCGGGCGTCTCGACGACCAGTACGTCGCCCGGCTGGACGTCGATGGAGCCGCAGCCGGCGAGGCCGACGACACTGCCGTCGGCGCGTTCCACCCGGTTGGCGCCGAGCGCGCCGGGCGAGCCGCCGGCAAGGCCGTACGGCGGCACGCGCCGGTGGCCCGACAGGGTGCTGACGGTCATCGGCTCGCGGAACCGGATACGGCGCACCGCGCCGTCCCCGCCCCGCCACCGGCCGGCGCCGCCGCTGCCGTGCCGGACGGCGAACTCGTCCACGAGCACCGGGAAGCGCCATTCGAGGACCTCGGGGTCGGTCAGCCGGGAGTTCGTCATGTGGGTCTGCACCACCGAGGCCCCGTCGAAGCCGTCGCCGGCGCCCGATCCGGAGGCGACGGTCTCGTAGTACTGGTGCCGGTCGCTGCCGAAGGTGACGTTGTTCATCGTCCCGGAGCCTTCGGCCTGCACGCCGAGCGCGGCGTAGAGCGCGCCGACGATCGCCTGTGACGTCTCCACGTTTCCGGCGACCACGGCCGCGGGGTAGGTGGGCGCGAGCATCGAACCGGCGGGCACCACGATGCGCAGCGGGCGCAGGCAGCCGTCGTTGAGCGGGATCTCGTCGGTGACCAGCGTCCGGAAGACGTACAGCACCGCCGCGGTGACGACCGACGACGGTGCGTTGAAGTTCGTTGCCAGCTGCGGTGACGTGCCGCTGAAGTCGATCGTCGCGCCGCGGCCGGCGCGGTCCACCGTGATCCGTACCGCGATCGTCGCCCCCGAGTCCATCTCGTAGCGGTACTCGCCGTCGCCGAGCGCGTCGATGACGCGCCGTACCGCCTCCTCGGCGTTGTCCTGGACGTGCCGCATGTACGCCTGCACCACGTCGAGGCCGAAATGGTCGATCATCCGCCGCACCTCCTCGACACCCTTGGCGTTCGCGGCGATCTGGGCGCGCAGGTCGGCGAGGTTGGTCGCCGGGTTCCGGGACGGGTACGGCGCCTCCGTGAGCAGCCGGAGCGTCTCCTCCTCGCGGAAGCGGCCGTCCTCGACCAGCGGCCAGGTGTCGAACAGCACGCCCTCCTCGTGGACGTCCCGGCTGGTCGCGGGCATGGAGCCGGGCGTGAGCCCGCCGATCTCCGCGTGGTGGCCCCGGGACGCCACGTAGAACAGCACCTCGGGCCGCTCCGGGTCGAAGACCGGGGTGACGACGGTGATGTCGGGCAGATGGGTGCCGCCGTGGTACGGGTCGTTGATCGCGTACACGTCGCCGGGCCGCATGCCGGGGCGGCGACGGATGACCTCCTTGACGCTGGCGCCCATCGAGCCGAGGTGTACGGGGATGTGCGGCGCGTTGGCGATGAGATTGCCGTCCGGGTCGAACAGCGCGCACGAGAAGTCCAGCCGCTCCCGGATGTTCACCGACTGCGCGGTCGACTCCAGCCGGGCGCCCATCTGCTCGGCGATCGACATGAAGAGGTTGTTGAAGATCTCCAGCAGTACCGGGTCGACCTGGGTGGTCGCCTCGGATGCCTTGTCGCTCGACCGTATCCGTTCCAGGAGCAGGTGGCCGAGCTTCGTCACCGCCGCCCGCCAGCCGTCGTCCACCACCGTGGTCGCGTCCGCCTCGGCCACGATGGCCGGGCCGCCGACGGTGTCGCCGGGGCGCAGGCGTTCCCGCTCGTACAGCGGCACCTCCCGCCAGGCTCCGCCGGTGTACAGGCGGGTCGTCGTGAGCGGCTGCGCGGCGGCGCGTTCCGGCGCGCCGGCGGGCTCACCGAGCCGGGAGAGGTCCGGGGGTTCGGTCAGCCCGACGGCCTCGACCGAGACCGCCTCGACGATCAGCGGCCGGTCCATGAGGAACGCGTACATGCGCCGGTACGCCGTCCGGAACGCCGCCATCATCGTGTCGAGCCCGGCGAGCTCGACCGGCAGCGCGGTGTCGGTGCCCTCGAAGCGCAGGTGTGCGCGCCGGTGCACCCGGATCCGCCGGGCCGGCACGTCCTCGTCGAGCAGCTGCGAGCGCGCCGCCGCCTCCAGGGCGTCCGCGACATCGGTCAGCCGTCGCATGACCGCGGGCTCCAGGCGGCGCTCCACCGACTGTTCGCGCATCGCGGTGGTGTCGGCGAGGCCGATGCCGAGCGCGGACAGCACACCGGCCATCGGCGGCACGAGCACGGCGCGGATACCCAGCGAGTCGGCCACCGAGCACGCGTGCTGCCCGCCGGCGCCGCCGAACGTCGTGAGCACGTACCCGGTGACGTCACGGCCCTGCTGTACCGAGATCCGCTTCACCGCGTTGGCCATGTTCGCGACCGCGATCTGCCGGTACCCCTCCGCGACCTGCTCCGGCGTGCGCTCGTCGCCGGTCTGCCCGGCGATGGCCGCGGTCAGGTCGGCGAACCGCCGTCGCACCACGTCGGCATCCAGCGGCTGATCGCCGCCCGGACCGAAGACCCGGGGAAACGTCGCGGGCTGGATCCGGCCGAGCATCACGTTGGCGTCGGTGATGGTGAGCGGCCCGCCGTTGCGGTAGCAGGCCGGCCCCGGGTCGGCGCCTGCCGAGTCGGGCCCGACGCGGTAGCGGGCGCCGTCGAAGTGCAGGACCGACCCGCCTCCCGCGGCGACGGTGTGAATGTCGATCATGGGGGCGCGCAGCCGTACCCCGGCGATCTGGGTGTGGAAGACCCGCTCGTACTGGCCGGCGTAGTGCGACACGTCCGTGGAGGTGCCGCCCATGTCGAAGCCGATCACCTTGTCGAAGCCGGCCAGCTGCGACATGCGCGCCATGCCGACGATGCCACCGGCCGGCCCGGACAGGATCGCGTCCTTGCCGCGGAAGTGCCCCGCCTCGGCCAGGCCCCCGTTGGACTGCAGGAACATCAGCCGTACGCCGCGCAGCTGCTCCGCCACCGCTTCGACGTACCGGCGCAGCACCGGCGACAGGTATGCGTCGACGACGGTGGTGTCGCCGCGCGGCACCAGCTTCATCAACGGGCTCACCTCGCTGGAGCACGAGACCTGGCCGAAGCCGATCCGCTCCGCCAGCGTCCCGATGTCCCGTTCGTGGGCTGGGTGGAGGTGGCTGTGCAGGCAGACCACCGCGGCCGCGTTGATGCCGCTGTCATGCGCACGCCGCAGGTCGCCGGCGAGCCGATCGAGATCCGGCGAGTGCAGCACGGTGCCGTCGGCCGACATCCGTTCGCCCACCTCGATCACGCGCTCGTACAGCACTTCCGGCGGCACGATGTGCCGGTCGAAGATCCGTGGCCGGTTCTGGTAGCCGATGCGCAGCGCGTCGCCGAAGCCTTCGGTGATGACCAGCGCGGTGCGCTCGCCCCGGCGCTCCAGCAGCGCGTTCGTGGCGACCGTGGTCCCCATCCGCACCGCCTCGATCCGGTCCACCGGTATCGGCGCCGCATCGGCAACGCCGAGCAGCGCCCGGATTCCGGCGACCGCCGCGTCGGCGTAGCGTGCCGGGTTGTTCGACAACAGCTTGCGGGTCACCAGGCGGCCGTCCGGCCTCCTGGCGACGATGTCGGTGAACGTGCCGCCACGGTCGATCCAGAACTGCCACCGCCCATCTACCGCCACGAGTCCCCCTCCTTCGCGGCGGCACGGGCCGGCCCGCGCGGGTACTGGTCATCGGCCGTGGACCGGCGGGCCACGAAGCCGCCGCCTGGACGAGTTCTCACTGGCGGGCGCGCCCTGACGAGTGCGCGCCCAGCATCGCGTGCCGCGCCATGGAAACCGCGAGCTCAGTGCAATGCGTGTAGTACCGGCAGGCCAACGAGGCGTCCAGCGCGGCGTCCGCATCGATCGGATCCGAGGCGTGCAGCAGCAGGTGGTCGAGCCGTTGCCGCAGCCGGCGTACGTCGGCGTCGGCCGCTTCGATCCGCGCCTCCGTGTCGGCGGGCGGCGTAGTCCCGGCGCGGCCCGCGGTGGCCATCATGTCGACGCAGACCCGGCCCATGCGGCTCACGACGGCGTGCACGTCGGCCGGTATCGCCGGCCGCGCGGGCCGCGACCTGGCGATCCCGGCCAGCCGCTCGGCCAGTCCTTCGACGCACTCCGCGTCGGCGTTGACCAGCGCGGCGACGAGGATCGCCCGCACCGTGGCGGCGGGCGACCCGTCGCGGGTCTCCTCGATCGCCAGCGCCTGGTCGTCGACGGCCCGGCGCAGCGCGTACAGCGCCTTCTCGGCAGCCGCGAGCGCGTCCTCGGCGAAGGGACCGGGGTCGGACAGCGCTTCGGTGACGTGGTCCAACGCGATTCGCGAGCGCTCGGTCACCTCGGCCAGGTGACCGCCGAGCCCGCCCGTTTCCTGAGGATTCCACACACCGGGCTCCCGCTGGATGGTCGCGGCACCATGTCGTATGGCGCCGACTACCCCGAGCACCGGGCACCAACCACCCGGTCAGTGCACGACCGCGACCGGGCAGGCGGCCCGGTGCATTACCTGCCGGGTCACCGTGCCGAGCAGCTGCTCGCTGCGGCCGACGTGCGAGCAGGCCGACACGACGAGCATTGCCGCCTCCCGTGAGGCCTGCGCGAGCGCCTCGGCGGGATCGCTGTGCAGTACCGCCCGCCGCAGCACCGGCACCTGCGGATACTTCCCGTTCCAACCGGCCAGCGCTTCTGCGAGCACCCGGTCGGCCTCGTCCGCCGCCTGCCCGACGTCGTAGGCGAACGGGTCGAGCTCGGTCAGCGCGGTGTCCGGAAGGCCGCCCCAGGCGTACAAGGGTATGAGCGTGGCGCCACGGCGCTCCGCCTCCTCGAACGCGAACGTCAGCGCCGCCGGCCACGGGTTGGCGCCGTCGACGCCGACCAGGACGGGTCCGCCGGGCGTGCCGGGATCGGCGCCCGCGATGAGCACCGGTGCGGCGGCATGCGCGGCGACGCGCTCGCAGGCCGCGTGCGCGCCGGCGTTGCCGATCACCACCAGGTCGGCCCGGCGGGACGCGTCGATCATCACATCGGGGAGGTCGCCGGCCTCGAGCCTGACGTGGCCTGACAGCTCGGGGTGAACCTCGCCCGCGACGGAGGCTGCCGCCGCCAGCCACCGCGTTGTGGTCTCGGGCGGCCCCACCTCGTCGGGCTGCGGCTGGCGGGTGGAGACCAGGACGAGCGGCCGGTCGCGCAATGTCGCCTCGGTCGCGGCGAGGCGGACCGCCGAATATCCGGAGTCGGTACCATCGACGCCCACCACCACCGGCGGTTCCGGACGGGTGCTCATGGCGGCCTCCTCGGTTGAGCTTGCTCCATCAGCGTCAAGCGTGCGGTCGGTGCGAGCCCGCCGGCCGGGGCGTGCTGTCACGATGCCCCGATCACTCACCCCGCGCGGTCACGCCCGCGGCGTAGCTTGGGCGATAGGCCTACGAGACGTGCGGGAGAGCCCAGCTGGATGACAGTTGAGCTGAGAGGCTGAACGACCCGGAGAGGTCGACCGCGATCCCCACGACCTGATCCAGGCAATGCTGGCGAAGGGAAACCGCCTCGTAGGTCTTTCGCTGCGCCCCGACCGCACCGCGGGAGCGCTGTGATAATTTGTGCCCTACGGCACACCCGCGTACAGCCCTCATCGCTGCGAACGCGCCACCCCGGGTGAACTGGTCCACGCCGATGTCAAGCAGACCGGCCGGGCCTACGTGCCAGACGGGACGTTGCGGTGACTGACACGACGGTGGCCGAGGTGATGGCCGAGCTGGCCGCCCTCGACGACCCGAGAGCGCGTCAGGTGAACGAGAAGCACGGCGACGACCACGGTGTGCACCTCGGCGTGCTGCGCGCGCTCGCGAAGCGGCTCAAGACCCAGCAGGAGCTCGCGCGCCAGCTCTGGGCGACGAGTGACACCGCGGCGAGGCTGCTGGCGATCCTGATCTGCCGCCCGAAGGCGTTCGAGCGTGACGAGTTGGATGCGATGCTGCGCGAGGCGCGCACTCCCAAGGTGCACGACTGGCTCGTGCGCAACGTGGTGAAGAAGAGCCCGCACTCCGAAGAGCTGCGCCTGGCCTGGTCCGCCGATGCGGATCCGGTGGTCGCGAGCGCGGGCTGGGCGCTGACCACCGAACGCGTGGCCAAGCAGCCCGAGGGCCTCGACCTCACGGGACTGCTGGACGTCATCGAGGCGGAGATGCGCGACGCCCCCGATCGCCTGCAGTGGGCGATGAACCACTGCCTGGCTCAGATCGGCATCGAGCACGCCGGGCACCGCGCCCGTGCCATCGACATCGGCGAGCGCCTCGAGGTACTCAAGGACTATCCGACCCCGCCGAACTGCACCTCGCCGTTCGCGCCCGTCTGGATCGCCGAAATGGTGCGCCGGCGGCCCGGCAGGTAGGACCCGGCAGCAGCGCCTGCTATCGGACGATGGCCACCGGACAGGCGGCGTGACGGATGACGGCCTGGCTGACGGAGCCCAGCAGCAGCCCGGCGAAGCCGCCACGACCGCGGGAGCCGACGACCAGTAGTTCCGCGCCGGCGGACAGGTCGGTGAGTACGGCCGCCGGGCGGCCGTGGACGACGACGGTGCGTAGGCCCACGTCGGGGTACTTCTCCGCCCATCCGGCCATCGACTCGGCCAGCGCACGGCGCTCGTCGTCGCGCAGGCTGTCCTCGTCGTAGACCAGCGGCACGATGTCGCCCGGTCCGGTGGACTCCGGCCACCGGTACGCGAGCACGGCGGTGAGCCCGGCGCGGCGGAACGACGCCTGCTCGAACGCGAACTGCAGGGCGCGCTCAGCGTCGTGGGATCCGTCGACCCCGACGAGGACGCGGTCGGTCTCCGGGCCGGGCAGCCGGACGGTGTGGCGCACGATGACGACCGGACAGGCGGCGTGGGCGGCGAGCTCGACGCCAACGGAACCGGCGAGCAGGCCGCTGAAGCCGCCGAGGCCGCGGTTGCCCACGACGACGGCGGTGGCGTGCCCGGAGGCCGCAATGAGCGCGGCGGCCGCCTGCTCGGCGGGCACCTCCGTGCCGATGTCGAGGTCCGGCGCGACGTCACGGGCCCGGGAGACCGCCGCGCCGAGCACCCGCTCGGTGGACTCGCGCTTGGCTTCCTCGTACAGGTGCGGCGGCACCGGCGGGAACATCGCGGGCCACGCGAACGCGTGCACGATGCGAAGCGGGCGTTGCCGGCGCGACGCGTCGGCGGCGGCCCACTCGACGGCCGCGAGACCGTTCGGCGAGCCGTCGACGCCGACGACCACCGCGGTGTCGGTACGCATGACAGGTGCCTCCCTCCGGACCCGGAACCGCATCCGGCCCGCCGCGCTGGGGCTGCCCGATGTCGGCCCGGGTGCCGGCCTGCGCCGCGTCGGTCCGTTCGTAGGCGCCGGCGGCGAGGACGACGATGGTGTACCTGATCCGTGCCCGCGGTGAAGCACCGCAGGTGCCGGCTCGTCGGACCCTTACACGCCATTCTCGCCCAAGGCCGGCGCGAACGGCCGGTCATTCTCGGCGGGCGAATCGGTCGCGTCCGGGTGTGGTTGTCGTCGAAGTGGAGAGCGTGGGCCTGCGAGCCGTCGAGCGGAGGTTGACGTGGACGACGGGATGGTTGTGGTCGGCGCCGACGGCGGGGAGCCGTCGTTGCAGGCCGTGCGATGGGCCGCGGCGGAGGCGGCCCGGCGAGGTGCGCCGCTGCGGGTGCTGCTCGCGTACTACTGGAGAACGCCGCTGACCGCGTTCGCCCCGGCGGGTGAGCTCGCCGAAACCGCGCGGCGGTTCGCCGACATGCTCGTCGCGGACATCGCGCGGGAGGCGTCCGTCGCGCATCCTGAGGTTGACGTGCGGGCGGTGGCGGTGCCGGGACATCCTGCCGAGGTGCTGCTGAAGGCCGGAGGCGATGCGGCGCTGCTGGTCCTGGGGACCCGGGGCCGGCACGCCGCCACGGGGGCCGTGCTCGGCTCGGTCAGTCAGCAGGTCGCCGTCCACGCGAGGTGCCCCGTGGTGGTCGTCCGAGGACGGAGCGACCCGACCGGCGACGTCCTCGTCGGCGTCGACGGCTCCGAATCCTCGGACCGGGCACTGGCCTTCGCGTTCGACGAGGCCCGGCAGCGCGGCTGCGGCGTCGTGGCGGTCCGGGCCATCGAGACGCCGCTGGCGCCGGTGCCGGTCGGTGCCTCGCCGTTGGTGTACGACACGGCCGAGGTCCAGCGCGCGTTGGCCGAGCAGGCGGTCGAGCAGGTGGCCGGGGCGAGCAAGCGCTGCCCGGACGTGCGGTGGGAGTGCCACGGCGTCGCCGGCGATGCCGCCGATGTGCTCGTCGAGCGTTCGCAACGAGCGCAGTTGGTGGTCGTCGGCAGCCGCGGACACGGCGGGTTCGCCGGCCTGCTGCTCGGCTCGGTAGGTCTGCGCCTGCTCCACCGTGCGCACTGCCCGGTGCTGATCGCGCATCTCCCATCCCACGGCAGCCACCACGACGAGAGCGGCGGACAGGCCGCCGCTCGGTGACCGCCTGGCACAGGGCTCAGACCCGCCAGCGGATCGGCGCGCCCTCGGCGGGGCGCACGGCGCCGGTGGTGACGAGGTACCGGAGGTGCGCGAGGGTCTCGGCGAGCGCCATGCGGCGCATCATGCCGCGCAGGGCGGCCCAGCCCCGTGACCATGTCAGGCCGGCGGCGATGTCCCACGCGGTCGCCGGCCCGAGCCGGTGCAGGATGGCCAGGATCTCCCGGCCGCGCTCGTCGTGATGGCGGATCAGGTCGGCGGCGCGGTCGTCGATGCCGCGGAAGCGGTACTCGTGCGCCGGCAGCGCCTCGTCCGCGCCGAACTTGCCTGTTTGCTCCAGCGACGCCAGGTACGCGCTGAGCGGGTCGCCGTCGTTGCCGGCGTGTACACCGATGTTGGGGCTGATCCGGGGCAGCAGGTGATCGCCGGTCAGCAGGATGCCCGCCCCGGCCTCGTGCAGGCACAGATGCCCCGGGGTGTGGCCGGGCGTCCAGACGGCCCGGACCTCGTGCCGCGCGAGCGGCAGCAGGTCCCCGTCCTCGATGGCGCGGTCCGGCTCGACCATGCCGAGCATCTCGGGGATCTGCCGCGGGTCGACCGTGAGCGCCGCCGCCTCGGCCTCGGGCGCGCCGTGCCCCAGCAGCCAGGCGCGGTCGGTGTCCGCTCCGCGCTCGCGCCACACCCGGCTGGGCAGGGTCCGCGCCTCGGCCGGGTGCATGCCGATCCAGGCGCCGCTGCGCTCGCGCACCCATCCGCTGAGCCCGTGATGGTCGGGGTGCACGTGGGTGACGACGACGCCGGCGACGTCGCCGAGGTCCGTGCCCGCGGTCCGCAGGCCGGCCGTGAGGGCCGCCCGTCCGTCGCCGGTGTCCCAGCCGGGGTCGACGAGGACGACACCCGTGTCGTCGAGGAAGGCATAGCTGAGGGTGTACCGCAGCGGGCTGTCCGGAATCGGCACCGGGATCGACCACACGTCGGGTCGGACCCGCTCGACCGGCGGCAGGACCCGCCGCTGCCAGGCCTCGTGCTGGGCGGAGCCGGTGACGATCACGCGCCGCTGCCGACGGGCGCGGTGACGGCGTGCATGAGGAACTCCACCAGCCGCCGGGCGTGGCTCGCGGTGTCCGCGGTGAGGATCGCCCGCTTGCCCGGCGGGGTGCTCAACGCGTGCATCATCGCCCCGCCCACGAGGGTGTCCAGCAGCAGGGTCACCGACACGGTGGCCGGCACCTCGCCCCGCTCGATGCCGCGGTGCACGATCGCGCGGGCCGCGACGACCTGCGCCGCCCGCATCGCCTCGTAGTGCTCGGCGACGCCGGGAATCGTGCCCGCCTCCAGGTTCAGGCGCAGCGCGGTGCGGCTCGACGGCCCGGCGTACAGCTCGAGCATCTGGGTGGCCAGTTCGACCATGTCGCCGCGCAAGGTGCCGGTGTCGACGTCGCTGACCCGCACCAGTCCGGCCGCCAGCGCGTCGGTCAGGAGCGCTTCTTTGGTACTCCACCGCAGGTACAGCGACGCCTTGCCCACCCCGGCGCGGCGCGCGACGGTCTCCATGGCGAAGCCGGCCCAGCCGCCGTCGCCGAAGACGTCCAGGGCGGCCTGAATGATCCGGCGGTCGACCTGCGGATCGCGGGGCCGGCCCGGGACCGCTGCGGAAGCGCTCATCGTGGCCATCTTTCATTGCTGAACGGTTTTCGTCAGAATACCCTGCCGTACGTGAACGTCAAGCGTTCAGTATCGCGGCGCGCCGGACGGGCCGCCGGACGGCGGGGTGGCGGCCGCGCCGTGGTCGAGGCGAGGGCGGCGGCCGGATGGGTCAGCGTGGCGGCGAGCAGCGGTGCGGCCAGGGTGAGGGCCGCGGCGAGCGCGAGTCCTCTCATGACGCTCCTTGGCGGGGGAGGAGTCCGGGTCAGCCCTTCGACGAGCCCAGGGACAGGCCGGCGATGAACTGCTTCTGCAGCAGCACGTAGACGACCAGCGTCGGCGTCGCGGCGATGAGGGCGGCGGCGGCGATGAGGTTCTGGTTGGCCACGAACTGGCCCTGGAGGTTGGCCAGGGCGGAGGTGATGGGCCGGCGGTCGCCGGTGGAGATGAGCGTGATGGCCCAGAAGAAGTCGTTGTAGATCCAGGTGGTCAGCAGCGTGGCGAGGGCCGCGAGGGCCGGCCGGCACAGCGGCAGGGTGAGCCGCCAGAACCGGGTCCACAGCGAGGCGCCGTCGATGAGGGCGGCCTCGTCGATGCCGGCCGGCAGCGTCTTCATGTAGTTGCTCAGCACGAAGACGCAGAAGCCGAGCTGGAAGGAGACGTTGATGACGATGAGGCCGGCGTAGGAGTTGTACATCAGGCCGCTGCCGCTCATCCACGTGGGCAGGTGGATCGCGAGGTAGATGCGGTACAGCGGCGTGATGATGACCTGCTGCGGCAGGAGGTTGCCGGCGGTGAACAGGATGAGCAGCGGCACGTTGAAGCGGAAGCTGAGCCGGGACAGCACGTAGGCCGCGGTCGAGGCCAGGAACAGGGTGATGAGCACCGCGGGCGCCGTGACGTAGACCGAGTTGAGGAAGAAGCGCCACATGTCCGACTGGGTCCACGCGTCGGCGAAGTTGTCCAGCGTCAGCCGGTGGGGGAGGGAGACGTACCCGTACCGGTTGGTCTCGCTGATCGGCCGTAGCGCGACGTACAGCGCGAACAGGATCGGGACCACCCACAGCACGGTCATGACGAGCATGAATGCGGTGGACGCGGTCCGGGCGGCGGCCCGGCGTCGCAGGACGCGGGTCTGCACCTTCACCGCTGCTCCTCCCGTCGGAAGGCCT
The DNA here is from genome assembly GCF_039532525.1 of Dactylosporangium salmoneum. Lineage (NCBI taxonomy): Bacteria > Bacillati > Actinomycetota > Actinomycetes > Micromonosporales > Micromonosporaceae > Dactylosporangium > Dactylosporangium salmoneum. Next base: position 50,578 of record NZ_BAAARV010000040.1, on the reverse strand, counting down.
GCCACAGGAACAGGGAGATGGGGATGAGGGAGATGACGAGCAGCACGACGCCGAGGGTCGAGCCGAAGCCGATGCGCTGCGTCTCGCCGACGATGTTCTGGGTCACCGCGACCGACAGCAGCTCCAGGCCGCGCAGCGGGTTGCCGTTGCTGGTGATGTAGACGAGGTCGAAGGCGCGCAGCGACTCGATGACGGTGACGACGAGCACGACGATGTTGATCGGGCGCATCGCCGGGAACACGACCCGCCAGAACGTCTGCCAGCCGTTGGCGCCGTCGACGACCGCGGCCTCGCGCAGCGCCGGGTCGACGGCCTTGAGGCCGGCGAGGTACAGCACCATCACGTAGGGCGCCTGCCGCCAGCTCGCCTCGACCAGCAGCGCCCACAGGTTGAGGCTCGGGTCGCCGAGCCAGTCGATGAGGTTGTCGTTGTGGTTGTGGCCCGTCAGGGTGTTGATGAGCCCGAAGTTCGGCGAGTAGACGAGCTCCCAGATGATGCCGATGAGGGCCAGCGACAGCATCACGGGCAGGAACAACACGCTCTGGTACAGCCGGCTGCCCCGGATGCCGCGGTCGAGCACGACGGCGAAGAGCATGCCCAGCGGCGTGGCGAACACGATGAACACGCCGAGCCAGATGGCGTTGTGGCGCACGGCGGGCCAGAAGTCGGGGTAGTTGGTGAACGCCTGCGCGTAGTTCTTCGTCCCGATGAGGCAGCCCGGCTGTGCAATGCCGGGCGCGGACGGGAAGTCGGAGCAGGGCTGCAGCTTCACCGGCCCGACGCCGGTCCACTTGGTGAACGACAGCAGCACCGAGGCCAGGGCGGGGAACCAGATGAACGCGGCGTCGAGCAGGAGCGGCACGCCGAGCATCGCCGCCGCGACGGCGGCGTCGCGGCGGGTCAGGGAGCGCAGGCGCCTCCGACGCCGGGGCGTGTGCGCCGGCGCCGGTGCGGTCGTGCGGGGCGTCGTCAGGGTCATCAGCTGAAGATCGTCTTGGCCTGGTCTTCGGCGCTCTTCTGGATGGTGGCGATGGTGTCCGGGGTCGGGCTGTCGATGAACTGCTGGATGAGCTTGATCATCGTGCTGGCCATGTCGGGCACCGTGTCGCGGTCCATGAACTGTGAGACGTTCTTGCACTTGGCGATCTCGGCCACCGACTTCTTCTGGATGTCGTTGTACGTCGGCGCGACGAGCCCGTTGGCCAGGCCCACGTCCCAGTGGTCGGTCTCGAGGAACTTCGACTCGGCGTCGGCGGTCCCGATGTACTGCAGGATCTTCTTCGCCGACGCGGCGTTCTTGCCCTTCTTGGGCAGGATGAACCCGTCGGTCGGGGCGTCCATGTAGTCGGTGCCGTAGGTGGGGTTGACGGCGGGGAACACGAAGAAGTCGAGGTCGCCGAGGTTGGCGGCGTCGTAGTTGGCGGCGACCTGGTTGGAGCCCTGGAACATCATCCCGGCCTGCTTGTTCTCCAGCGCCTTGGCGGCGTCCTGCCAGGTGCGGCCGTTGGCGCCCTTCTGCTGGTACTGCGCGAGCTCGCGCCACTGGTCGAAGACGGCCTTCACGCCGGCGTCGGTCCACGGCACCTCGTGCTTCATGAGCTTGATGTGGTACTCGTACCCGTTGATCCGCAGGTTGAGAATGTCGAACGTCCCGAGGGCCGGCCAGCCGTCCTTGTCGGCGAACGCGAGCGGGACGAGGCCGTCGGTCTGCATCTTCTTCGCCAGCGCGGTGAACGCGTCCCAGGTCGTGGGCACCTGGTAGCCCTTGGCCGCGAAGACGCTCTTGTTGTAGAAGACGACCCACGGGTAGTTGTACAGCGGGACCAGGTAGTAGTGGCCGTCGAGGCCCTTCGAGAGGTTCTTGGCGGCGTCGTTGAAGTTGCCGCCGATCTTCTCCCAGACGTCGTCGATCGGGGTCAGCAGGCCCTGGGCGGCGAAGAACTGCAGCCGGTAGCCGGCGAACCAGGTGGCCAGGGAGTCCGGCGTGCCCTGCAGGTAGTTGCTGATGTTGTTCTGGAACGTGTTGTGGTCGGTCGTGTTCACGGTGACGGGGACGGTCGTGCTGCCGGTCGCCTGCTGCATCAGGGCGGCGAACGCGGTCTTCGGCGCGGCGTCGGAGTAGTTGGAGCCGAACGTCACCGGCCCGGTGCCGTTGTCGCCACCGGTCCCGGGCTGGCTCGTCGCGTCGTCGCCGCACGCCGCGAGCAGGGTGCCCGCGGCGGCGGCCCCGAACAGGCCCTTGAGCGCGGAACGGCGGCTGAGCGGATGCGTCATGGATACCTCCGAGGGGAATGGAAAATCAACATCACCCAACGAAACTCAACGCAACGAAAGCGCTGATTATCAAGATTGTCAATCCCCAGCAATATCACGAAGCGGTTGCGGTGTAGCTGACGCTCGGCCCGCCGGTGGACCTTCGGTGGTGCTGTGCTGTGCAAACACGTCCCGCCGGTCGCCCTCGCCGGGCCGTCGGGCCGGACGCCAGTGGAGTGATCGATCACCTTCGAGCGTTGAACGGCGTGTGGTCCTGGCAGATTACGCCGAACTGTTCAATCAGATATTGACATTAGGCAACGCCGCCCCGCAGGATCCCGACGCATGGCTGTCACATCCGGTGCGTCCCGGGGCGGGTAGCACCGCACACGCCCACCAGGCTGCCGTGACAACGGCATTGTTATCACACATATTCGATCATGAACGCATGCTGAAAACGCCCCGCGTAGTCGTCCTTGGCCCGTGCTGTTGCCGAGCGCGGCCCTCACGCGTTCGCGTCTGCTCCCACCTGTTCCGCCAAACAGTCAAGGAGACCTCCATGCACCGAGCACGTCGCGGACTCGTCGCCCTCGCGGCGACGGGCCTGCTGGCCACGGGCGTCGTCGCGGTGAGCGCCGCGCCGGCCGCCGCGGCCACCACCACGATCAACGTCAACGGCGGCATCGTCGGGCGCACGTTCGACGGCGTCGGCGCGATCAGCGGCGGCGGTGGCAACTCCCGCCTGCTCGTCGACTACCCGGAGCCGCAGCGCTCCCAGATCCTCGACTACCTGTTCAAGCCGAACTACGGCGCCGCGGTGCAGCTGCTGAAGCTGGAGATCGGCGGCGACGCCAACTCCACCGACGGGTCCGAGCCCAGCCACGAGCACGTGCGCGGGGACATCAACTGCAACGTCGGCTACGAGTTCTGGCTCGGCGAGCAGGCCCTCGCGCGCAACCCGAACATCCGCATCGTCGCGCTGCCGTGGGCCGCGCCCGGCTGGATCGGCGGCGGCAACTTCTGGTCGCAGGACATGATCGACTACGACGTCGCGTGGCTGAACTGCGCCAAGGGCCACGGCATCAACGTGAACTACATCGGCGGCTGGAACGAGCGCGGCCACGACAGCGGCTGGTACAAGAACCTGCGGACGGGCCTGAACAACGCCGGGTTCTCCTCGGTGCAGATCGTCGGTGACGACAGCGGCTGGGGCATGGCCGACGAGTTCGGCGCGGACCCGGCGCTGAAGAACGCCGTCGGGGTGCTGGGCAACCACTACGTGTGCGGCTACCTGTCGCAGGCGGACTCGTGCAGTACCACATCCAACGCCCGATCCAGCGGCAAGCCGTTGTGGGCGTCGGAGTTCGGGTCGCAGGACGACATGGCCGGGGTGGTGCCCTACATCCGCACGGTCAACCGCGGCTACCTCGACGCGGAGATCTCCGGCTACATGAACTGGCCGCTGATCGCCGCGATCACGCCGAACCTGCCCTACTCGACGGTCGGGCTGATGGACGCGGGCTCGCCGTGGTCGGGCGCGTACCGGGTCGGCAAGAACCTGTGGGCGAACGCGCACTACGCGCAGTTCACCCAGCCGGGCTGGAAGTACCTGAACTCCTCCGCCAGCGGCTACCTGGGCGGCAACCGCGCCAACGGCAGCTACGTGTCGCTCAAGTCGCCGAACAACACCGACTACACCACGGTGTACGAGACCAGCGGCACCACCGCGACGCAGACGATCAACGTCACCGTCTCCGGCGGGCTGAGCACCGGCACCGTGCACGTCTGGGCGACCGACATGGGCTCGTCGAACCCGAACGACTGGTTCGTGCGGCAGGCCGACGTCAACCCGTCCGGCGGCGCCTACAGCCTGACCCTGCAGCCCAACCGCATCTACACCCTGTCCACGACCAGCGGGCAGGCCAAGGGCAACGCGGCGAGCCCCGCCGGGAACGGGCTCGCGCTGCCGTACTCCGACAACTTCGACGGCTACGCCCAGCGCAAGCAGCCGAAGTACACCGAGGACATGCAGGGCTCGTTCGAGACCCGCGCCTGCGCCGCCGGCCGGTCCGGCACCTGCCTGCAGCAGGTCGCCCCGCAGCGGCCCATCAACTGGCAGGACGACTCGGACGCGTTCACCCTCATCGGCGATCCGTCGTGGACGAACTACACCGTCAGCCTGGACGTGAACATGCAGCAGGCCGGCACCGTCACGCTGCTGGGCCGGGCCAACGTGCAGAACCGGCCGCAGAACCGGCAGGCGGCGTACCAGCTGCGGGTGTCCGACACCGGCGCGTGGTCGATCGTCCGGCACAGCAACACGAACACCGACACGACCCTGGCGTCCGGCACCCGCGCCGCGCTCGGCCTCAACACGTGGCACAACCTGAAGCTCGGCTTCTCCGGCGGCCAGATCACCGCGACCGTCGACGCCACGGTCGTCGGCACGGCGAACGACTTCACCTACGGCAGCGGCCAGGCCGGCGTCGGCGTCGTGGGCTACCAGACCGACCAGTTCGACAACCTGAGCGTCACCGCCAACTCGGGCCCGGTGCTCAGCGTCCTGCGCGGCATCGGCTCGGGCCGCTGCGCCGACGTGCCCGCCCTGTCCCAGACCAACGGCACGCAGCTCGCGCTGTGGGACTGCAACGGCGGGGCCAACCAGACGTTCACGCAGACCGCGTCCAAGCAGCTGCAGGTGTACGGCACCAAGTGCCTCGACGTCGCCGGCGCGAGCACCGCCGACGGGGCGAAGGTGCAGATCTGGGACTGCAACGGCGGGACGAACCAGCAGTGGAACGTCAACGCCGACGGCACGGTGGTCGGGGTCGGCTCGGGCAAGTGCCTCGACGCGACCGCGAACGGCACGGCCAACGGCACGCTGCTGGAGATCTGGACCTGCAACGGCGGCGACAACCAGAAGTGGGCGCGGTCATGAGAAGAGGTGTATCGCTGGCCGCGGCGGCGCTGCTGCTGCCCGCCGCCGTCGTGCTGGCCACCGCGCGGGCCGCGTCGGCCGCCACCACGTGGACGGTCGCCGGGCCCTCGGCGAACTCGCCGACGGCCGCGCAGGTCAGCCTCGACAACGGAAGCCTGACGTTCGCGGTGTCCAACGCGGGGCAGACGGTGCTGTCGCCCTCGCCGATCGGCGTCGTCACCACCGCCGCGGACCTGACCCGGAACCTGACGTTCACCGCCCGCACCGACCGGACGGTCACCGAGTCGTACACCATGACGACCGGCAAGCAGCGCGGCCACAACTCCGCCTACACGGAGACGACGCTGTCGTTCACCGGCGCCGGCGGCGCCCGCCTCGACGTGGTGGTCCGCGCCTCCGACACCGGCGCCGCCTACCGGTACGTGCTGCCGGGCAGCGGCTCGGTGACGGTCAGCCGCGAGGCGTCGTCGTGGACCGTGCCGGCCGCGTCGAACGCGTGGCTGGTGCCGCCGCAGGCCGAGGACCAGGGCCGCTGGTTCCAGTCCACCGCTGGCGGCGCGCCGACCGGCAACAACTACCGGGTGCCGGCACTGTTCGAGGTCGGCGGCCGGTTCGCGCTCGTCGCCGAGACCAACCTCGACGGTCGCTACGCGGCCGCGTACCTGACGCATCCGGCGGGCTCCGGGACGTACAGCGTCGCCCTGGCCGGCGGCGTCACCACCACGTTGCCGCTGAGCACGCCGTGGCGGACCGCGGCCGTCGGCGACCTCGCGAGCGTGACCACGTCGACGATCGTCGACGACCTCGCGGCGCCGTCGAAGGTGGCCGACACGTCCTGGGTGAAGCCGGCCACCGTCGCCTGGTCGTGGCTGACCGAACATTCGAGCCCGTCCGACCAGAACCGGCAGCGGCAGTACATCGACTTCGCCGCCCGCAACGGCTGGGGCTACGTCCTCATCGACGAGGGCTGGTCCTCGAGCTGGGTGCCCGACGTCGTCGCCTACGCCAAGGCCAAGGGCGTCGGGGTGATCCTCTGGTTCAACTCCGCCGACCTCAAGACCGCGCAGCAGCGGGAGAACTGGCTGCCGCTCATCAAGGGCTGGGGCGTGGCCGGGGTCAAGGTCGACTTCATCTACGAGGACACCCAGCCGACGCTGCAGTGGTACGACGCCATCCTGGCCCGCACCGCCGAGCTCAAGCTGATGGTGAACTTCCACGGCGCCGCCACCCCGCGCGGGCTGCAGCGCACGTGGCCGCACGTGATGACGGCCGAGGCGGTGTTCGGGGCCGAACAGTACCTGCGGGCCGACTTCAACACGATCCTGCCGTTCACCCGCAACGCCATCGCCAGCATGGACTTCACGCCGGTGGTGTTCAGCCTCGCCAACCGGGACACCACCGACGGCCACGAGCTCGGCACCTCGGTCGTCTTCGAGTCCGGCTGGCAGCACCTGGCCGACAACCCGGAGAGCTACGGCGCCCACCCCGAGGCGCTGCGCATCCTCGACCAGCTGCCGACCGCCTGGGACGAGTCCCGGCTGCTCGGCGGCCGGCCCGGCCAGGAGGCGTACTTCGCGCGGCGGGCCGGCGGCCGCTGGTTCGTCGGCGGCATCTCGGCGCTGTCCGCGAAGACGTTCACGGCGCCGCTGTCGTTCCTCGGCGGCGGGCAGTGGTTCCTCGAGACGGTCCGCGACTCCTCCGGCGGCGGGCTGGTGCGCGAGACCCGGGTCGTCACGAGCGCCGACACGCTCAGCGTCCCCGTCGCCACCCGCGGCGGTTTCGCCTCCGCCGTGTGCCCGTACGCGGCGGGGATGACGACCTGCGGTACCCGCGAGACCTTCGCACTGCAAGGACAGCAGTCGGGCCGCTGCGCGGACGTGCCCGGGCTGTCGCAGACCAGCGGCACCCAGCTGGCGCTGTGGGACTGCAACGGCGGGGCCAACCAGCTGTTCACGCCGAGCTCGTCGAAGCAGCTGCTGCTGTACGGCGGGACAAAATGCCTCGACGTCGCCGGCGCGAGCACCGCCGACGGGGCCAAGGTGCAGATCTGGGACTGCAACGGCCAGACGAACCAGCAGTGGAACGTCAACGCCGACGGCACCGTGGTCGGGGTCGGCTCGGGCAAGTGCCTCGACGCGACCGCGAACGGCACGGCCAACGGCACGCCGCTGGAGATCTGGACCTGCAACCACGGCGGCAACCAGGTGTGGTCCGCCCGCTGACCCACGCGGCGCGGCCGCCGGGCACCTCGCCCGGCGGCCGCGTCACACGCTTCGGCCCGGTGGTCGCGGTCGTGGAGGTCTCGGGCCTCGAGGAGGCCATAGCGTGCGTCAACGCCAGCCGGTACGGCCTGGTCGCCAGCTGGATTTCTACACCGTGTCCAAGTCGATCTATCTACGGTGGTGAACTGAGGTCGCCCGCGGCATCGCGTCTTACCCGACGAGGCCCGACTCGTAGGCGATGATGACCAGCTGGACGCGGTCGCGGGCGTCGAGCTTGGTCAGCAGGCGGGCGACGTGGGCCTTCACGGTCGCGACCGTGATGTGCAGGTCGGCGGCGATCTCGCCGTTCGACCTGCCGCGGCCGATCAGCGTGAGGACCTCGCGCTCGCGGTCGGTGACGGCCGGCAGCGGCCGGCGCGCCCGCGCCGCGGGCTCCACCGGCGCGAGGAACCGCTCGATGAGCAGCCGGGTGACCCGCGGCGCGATGAGCGCGTCGCCGTCGGCGACGACCCGGATGGCGGCGAGGATGTCGTCGAGCGCCATGTCCTTCACGACGAAGCCGCTCGCCCCGGCCCGCAGCGCCCCGTGGACGTACTCGTCGTCGTCGAACGTCGTCAGGACGAGCACCCGCGGCGGGTCCGGGGCGGCGGTGATCCGCCGGGTCGCCTCGATGCCGTCCATGCCGGGCATCCGGATGTCCATGACGACCACGTCGGGCCGGGTCTCGCCGGCCAGCCGCACCGCGTCCCCGCCGGAGCCCGCCTCGCCCACGACCTCCAGGTCGTCGGCGTCGGCGATGAGCACCCGCAGCGCGCTGCGGATCAGCGGCTGGTCGTCGACGAGCAGCACCCGCACCGCCGGCGCGGTCGTCATGGCGCGTCCGCCGGGATCGGGATGCGGGCCGTCACCCGGAAGCCGCCCTCCGGCCGCGGGCCGGCCGCGAAGTCGCCGCCGAGCAGCGCGACGCGCTCGCGCATGCCGGGGATGCCGTAGCCGCCGCCGGCCGGCTCGCCGCCGCGGCCGTCGTCGACGACCTCGATCACGAGTGCTTCGGGGTGTCGCTCGACGAGGACGTCGCAGCGGGGGGTGCCCGCGTGCCGCGCCACGTTCGTGACGGCCTCCTGGATGATGCGGTACGCCGAGAGGTCGACGTCCGGCGGCAACGGCCGCTCGTCCACGCCGCCGCGGACCTCCACGTGCAGTCCCGCGTCGCGGGAGCGTGCCGCCAGCCGGTCGAGGTCGGCGAGGCCCGGCGCCGGGTCGAGTGAGGCGGCGCCCGGCTCCGGCTCGGCCCGCCGCAGCGTGCCGAGCATGCGCCGCAGCGACGCGAGCGTCTCCCGGCCGGTGTCCTCGATGACGGCGAGGGCTTGGCGCGCCTCGTCCGGCCGCTTGTCGATGACCCGCCGCCCCATGCCGGCCTGCATCGCGATGACGCCGATGCTGTGCGCGACCATGTCGTGCAACTCCCGCGCGATCCGCAGCCGCTCCTGCTGTACCGCGGCCCGCGCGGACTCGGCGATCCGGGCCTGCGCGAACTCGCGGCGCTGCCGGACGCTGTTGCCGATGAACCACGCGGCAAGCATGGCGAGGACGTACTGCAACGCCCAGCCCTGCATGTCCGCCGGCCGGATCTGGAACGCGACGACCCCGCCGGCCTGCACCACCAGTACCCCGGCGGCCGTGACGACCGAGACCCACCGGCGGCTCGTGGCCGCGACGAAGGCGACGGCGATGTCGACCGCCACCATCTGGATGAGCCGCATGTCGGCGTGGATGTTCGTCGCGCGCAACTGGGTCCCCACGACGAGCTCGAACAGCGCCACAAACACCAGCAGCATCGCCAGCGCCGCGAACGGCCGTCGCCACAGCACGCCGGCGAGCAGCGCCATGGCAACCACCGGCATGACGTAGAACGGCATGTGCAGCGGGTCGCCGGCGAAGACCCAGGCGGCGAACAGCAGCGGCGAGAGCACGAACCCCGTCCACGCCAGCACGGGGCGTCGCCTCGGGGTGGCGGGACGGGGTGCCATGGCGCCGATGGTAGCCGCCGGTCAGGGGCGGTTTCGTCGGTCCGTGGAACTACGCCCGTGGGCTAATGCCGCCCGCGCGGTTGTGGTCGCCGGCCGGATGTCCGCGGCGCCCGGCTCCGGGACCGTGATGGCATGACGAGGGAGATGACATGCCCCGCCGGTTGCTGAGCGGGCTGGCGGCCGTCGCGGTGGCGCTCGCCCCGGCGGCCGGGACGGTGCTGGCGGCGCCCGGCGCTGCGGAGGTCGTGCCGCCGCCGGGGATCGAGGCGTGGCGGGCCGACGCCCGGCACCTGCCCGACCCGATGACCGCCGATCCGGCGGACGTCCGGTGGTTCCTCGACGGGCTCGGGCCGGACGGCCGGCGGGAACTGGCCGCCGCGTATCCGGGCGTCGTCGGGAATCTCGACGGGGCGCCGGTCGGCCTGCGGTACGAGGCGAACCGCCAGGCGATGCGGGCGGCGGGCGAGCCGTATGCCGGGCGGGAAGGCGACTTCCTGCTGTTCGACCCGCGCGGGCAGGGCCGCGTCGCGCAGGTCTTCGGCGACCTGACGGCCGCGCGGCGGATCGCCGTGCTGGTCCCCGGCGCCGGCAACCGGGCCGGGAACTTCTGGCGGGGCGTCGGCGGCCGGGCGCTGCGCTCGCCGGCGCTGCAGGGCCTCGGCATCCTGGAGGAGGCCCGGCGGTACGGGACTGCCGCGAACGGCTTCGCCGTCGTGGTGTGGCTCGGGTACGACGCGCCCGACGGCATCGACCTCCCGGCGGCGCGGGAGGACCTGGCGCGGGCCGGGGCCGAGGCGCTGGTCCGCCTCGTGGCCGGGCTGGCCGCCGTCCGCCCGGACGCGACGATGGCGCTGCTGGGGTACAGCTACGGCTCCACCGTCATCGGCCTGGCCGCCCGCCGGCTGCCCGCGGCGGTCACCGACATCGCCGCGTTCGGCAGTCCCGGCATGGGCGTCGCCACCGCGGCGGAGCTCGGCACCACCGCCCGCGTGTGGGCGGCGCTGTCCCCGCACGACGTCATGCGGTTCGTGCCCGGCGTGCGGCTGTCCGGGCTCGGGCACGGCCGGCAACCCGCGGACCCGGCGTTCGGCGCGCGCCGCTTCGCCGCCGACGGCGTCGCCGACCACGACCACTACCTCGCGCTCGGCACCGACGCCCAGGAGAGCCTCACCCGGATCGCCGTGTTCGGCGACGACCGGCCGGAGGTCCGGCCGTGACCGCCGGGCTCGCGGCGCGCGTCGAGCGGCGCACGCCGGCCGGCCGCGACCGCACCGTCGACGCGCTGCGGGCGGTGTCGACCGCCGGGGTCGTCGCCGGGCACTGGCTGGTCTCGGCCGTGGTCAGCGACCCGTCCGACCCGTCGCGGCTGCACGGCGAGAGTCCGCTGTCCTCGGCGCCGTACCTCGCGCCGGCCAGCTGGCTGCTGCAGACCCTCGGCCCGTTCTTCTTCGCCGCCGGGTACGCGGCGATGCGCAGCCGCGGGCGCACGCGCGCCCGCCGGCTGCTCCGCCCGGTGCTCGCCTTCGCCGCGGTGTGGGTCTCCGCCTTCGCCGTGCTCGCGGCCGTCGGCGCGCCGCAATCCACGCGGCACGTCGTCGGGTCGCTCGTGACGCACCCGCTGTGGTTCCTGCTCGCGTACCTGGCGCTGTCGGCGCTGACGCCGGTGCTGCGCCCGCTCGTCGCGCGGGCCGGTCCGTGGGCCGCGGCACCGCCCCTGGCGCTCGTGGCGCTCACCGATGCGCTGCGCGGGTCCGATGTACCGGCGTGGTGGGTCCTCGTCATGGTGCCGGTGGGTTGGTCGGTGCCGTACCTGCTGGGCATGGCCCTCGCGCAGGGGCGCCTGCCCCGTGGGGCCGGCCTGCCACTGCTCGCCGCCGGTGTGACCGGCGGGGCCGCGCTGGTGCTCTGGTTCGGCTACCCGGCGTCGGCGGTCGGCGTGCCGGGCGACCGGTTCTCCAACCTCGACCCGCCCTCCCTGTTCGCGATGGCGCTGGCATCCGCCCAGCTGGGGTTGTACCTGCTGGTGCGTCCGTGGCTGGCCGGGGTGCTGCGCCGCCCGGCGGCGTGGGCCCCGGTGGCGCTGCTCAACCTGGCCGCGATGACGGTGTTCCTGTGGCACCAGACGGCGCTGCTGCTGGTGACGTTCGCCGCCCTGCCCGCCGGCCGTCCGCGGGGCCTGCTCGACCCGCCGGACGGCACGTGGCCCCTCGCCCGGCTCCTGTGGCTGCCCGCCTTCGCCGCGGCCCTGGCCGCGTTGACCGCCGTCTTCCACCGCTTCGAGGCTATTCGTCGAGAGCCGCTGCCAGGTGGCCGAGATGATCCGCAACGGGTCCGGCAGTGAGCATGCCGCTGCCGGCCCCGGCCAGCTCGTCGGCCGCGGGCGTCAGTTCGGTCCGGGCCCGTTCCATCATCGTGCGGTCGCCCAGCGCGACCGCGGCCTGGGCGGTGAGGCACCACAGCGCCTCGAACAGCAGGTCGCGGGGCGGCTGCGGGGTGCGGCGCAGGGCCGCGGCGGCGTCGGCCGGGCGGTCGCGGGCGAGCAGGACCAGCGGGCGCGCCCACGGCTCGTACGGCCCCCAGTCGGTGTCGTCGTCGAAGTGGGCCGGCTCGCCGTGCCACACCCGCAGGCACAGCAGCGCCAGCGGGAGAAGCCCCCGGTCGACCCCGGGCATGCCGGCGCCGGCAAGCCGTGCCGCCGCGTCCCGGTAGGCGGCCTCCGCGGCCTGCGCCGAGGACCCGGTCGCGGCCAGGCGCAGCGCTCGGTACCACCGCGTGAACACGCCGACCAGCGGGGTTTCGTGCCGCTCGGCGAGCCGGTCCGCGGCGGCGGCGTGTTCGTCGGCGGCGGCGAAGTCGGCAAGGGCGCTGCGGGCCTGCAGCCGGATGAGGTGACCGAGGATCTCGAATGTCACCAGGCCGTTGCGGGCGCAGAGGGTGATGAGTTCGGCACCGATCTCGTCGCGGTCGGGAGCGAGGCCGGCGCGGTGGAAGGTCTGCATGAACACGCCGTTGAGGGCGAAGGCCAGCAGGGCCGGGTCGCCCAGGCGGCGGGCGATCCGTTCCGCTTCCCGGGCAGCCTCGAGCCCGCGCGCGGCACGGCTGCCACGCGACTCCACCGCGATCGTGGCCAGCAGGCGAGCCCGGGTGGCGGCCGACGCGCCGGGGAGCAGGGCGGCCTGGGCCCGCTCGGCCGCCGCCACGACCTGCGCGGCCTGCGCCGGATCGTCCGAGCGGGTCCAGATGGCCGGGACGTCGTAGCCGCCGATCACCCGGGCGGTGAGCTCGGCGTCGCCCAGCTGCTCGGCCGCGGCGATGGCCGCGAGTCGCTGGGAGCGTGCCGCCTCCAGCCCGCTCGGCCCGGTCACCGCGAGGCTTCGCAGCAGGCCGACCGTCGACTCCAGCCGGGCCCGGGAGCCGGCCGCCACGGCGCGGTCGTATGCCGCCGCGGCGTCGGCCCAGATTTGTTCCGGCCCCGGCGAGCCGGCGCCCCCGCCGATCCGATCGGACTGCTGGAGGATGTCGACCTCCAGGCGACCCAGCCGCGGGCTCGGATCGAGCCCGAGCTGATCGAGCAGCAGGCCGCGAGCCCGGCGCAGTACCGCGAGCGCGTCCCCTTGACGTCCCGTGCGGTACAGCGCCAGCGCCAGCAGCCGCCACGCCTCTTCCCGCCAAGGGTGCTCGGCCACGTGGGCGTCGAGATCCGGCACCACGTCGGCGGCGCGCCCCAGCGCCAGCCGCGCCTCGGCGTGCTGCTCCAGCGCGTTCAGTCGGAGCTGTTCGAGCCGGGACCGCTCGGCGCCGGCCCACGGCTCGTCCTCGAAGCCGGCGTACGCGGGGCCTCGCCACCAGCTCAGGGCGGCGTCGAGAAGCTCGGCCGCCCTGGGTGGCGGCGCGCCGGACGCGGCGGTGACCGCGGTGTCGAACCGCCAGGCGTCAACGGTGTCCGGCGCGGCCCGAAGCGCGTAGCCGGGGCCCGCGGTGACCAGCAGCCGGGCGGGTTCACGCGCCGGGCGCTGCGGTTCGAGCGCGCGCCGCAGCGCCGCCACGAACGTGCGGACCGCGCTCACCGCGCCGGGAGGAGGTTCCCGCCACAGGTCGTCGACGAGGCGGCCGACCGGAACGACCTGGCCGCGCGCGACGACCAGCCGCGCGAGCACCGCGCGATGCCTCGGCCCCTTCACGTCGATCGGGGTGCCGGCGTCGTCCCACGCCACGACGGGCCCGAGCACACCGAACACGACCCGCATCCGACCAACGTATCGCGCTCATCGGTTGCTCATCGGCGACCGGCACGCTGGGCTGGTTCACCGACGAGAAAGGGACGAATCGTGGGCTCTGTCATTCCCGGTTTCGACTATCGGCGCGTCGCCGTCGCTGACGGCGTGGCGCTGAACGTGGCGGTGGGCGGCACCGGCAGCCCGCTGGTGCTGCTGCACGGCTTCCCCCAGACCCACCTGATGTGGCGGCACGTCGCCGCCGAGCTGAGCGTCGACCACACCGTGATCTGCCCGGACCTGCGCGGCTACGGGGCGAGCGACAAGCCCGCGGAGCGCGACGCCGACACGTACTCGAAGCGCACCATGGCCGCCGACATCGTGGCCCTCGCCGCCGGACTCGGCCACGAGCGCTTCGCCCTGGCCGGCCACGATCGCGGTGCGCTCGTCGCCATCCGCGCCGGACTCGACCATCCCGGCACGATCACCCATCTGGCCGTGCTCGACGTGCTGCCGACCCTCGACATGTGGGACATCCTGCACGGGTCCACGGCCGCGGTCGCGTTCCATCTGTACCTCATGGCCCAGCCGCCCGGACTGCCCGAGCAGCTGATCAGCGCGAGCGCCGACGCCTTCTTCGGCCACTTCCTCGATGTCTGGGCCCGTGACCCGCAGGCCATCCCCGCAGACGTGCGGACCGAGTATCTGCGTGCCTCCCGGGAGGCGGTGCCGTCCATCGTCGCCGACTTCCGCGCCTCGGCCGGCATCGACGCCGAGCACGACCGGGCCGACCGGGCCGCCGGGCACCGGATCGGCATGCCGGTCAGCGTCGTGCAGCAGGACTGGGGAGCCGCCCTCGGCTACGACGCCGCCGCCTTGTGGCGTCCCTGGGCCGCCGACCTGGAGCACCGCACGACGACCGCCGGGCACTTCATGGCCGAGGAGGCGCCGGAGGAGGTCATCGGGTTGCTGCGGTCCCTGCTCGCGCGATGACACCGTGGGACCGGTCGCGCATGTCGGGCAGGCGTTGTGCCACCTTCCCGTGCGCCGGCCGGCCTAGGTGTCGTCGCCGGGTGAGCCCCGGTCACCGGAGGCGCCGGGTGGCCGGGGCGCGTTGAGGTCGTACCGCACGCCGAGCATGCGGATCAGGAAGCAGACCGCCGCCGCTGCCAGCGCGGCCGGCACGCCGTAGATGCCCACCCGGACGGCGGCGACGGTGATCGCGGCTCCGACGAGGGCGGGAATGGCGTACAGGTCGCTGTGCAGCACCGACGGGATCCGCCGGACGAGGGTGTCACGGATCGTGCCCCCGCCGACCCCGGTGATCATGCCCAGCAGGATCGCGGGGCCGGTGCCGAGCCCGAAGGCCAGTGCCTTGCTCGCGCCGATGACCGCGAACACGCTCAACCCGATCGCGTCGAGCACCAAGATGGGTGTCTCCAGCCGGTGCAGCCTCCTGCTGAGCGCGAAGGCGATCAGCCCACCGGCGGCGGCGAGGGTGAAGAAGCGCCAGTCGCGCAGGGTGGCGGGTGGTACGGCGCCGATGAGGACGTCGCGGATGATGCCACCGCCCAGCGCGGTGATCATGCCGAGCGCGACGACGCCGACCACGTCGAGCCGCGCCGCGCGGACCGCCGTCAGCGCGCCGTTGAGCCCGAAGGCGAAGGTGCCGGCCAGATCCAGGGCGAGCAGCACGGGCGGTTCGAACGTCACACGGCCCGCATACCCAGCGAGGAACCGGGAAGTGCTGGGGAAGCGCGGGAAGCACGGGAGGGGCCCAATGACCGGGGACACCTCGACCGGTACGGTCCTCGTCGCCGAGCGGAGCTGGGACGGGCTGGCCGACGCGCCGTGCGCCCACACCGAGGTCGCGGTGCGCGGCGGGCGCATCGCCGCGGTCGGCGACCGGGTCGGGCGCGACGGCATGCGGGTGATCGACCTCGGCGACCGCATGCTGCTGCCAGGGTTCATCGACTGCCACATCCACACCACGGTGGAGCCGTCCGCCCTGCTCACCGCGTTCGTGGCGGGCCCGGCAACGGTGCTGGCCCTGCGGGCCCTGCCGGTGCTGCGGGATCTGCTGGACCGTGGGTTCACCACCGTGCGGGACCTGGCCACCTTCGCGGCCGAACCGCTCACGGTCTACCTGCGCGACGCGATCGCCGACGGCCTGATCACCGGGCCGCGCATGCTCGTGGCCCCGCACCTGATCTCGGCCCGCGGCGCCCACGGCGACATCTCCACGCTGCTCGCGCCCGAGTACGGCCGCGAGATCGGCGTGCTCGCCGACGGCCCCAGCGCCGTCACCCGCGCAGTGCGCGAGGAGATCCGGGCCGGCGCGGACTGGATCAAGTTCGGTGCCACCGGCGGGTTCGGCACGCCCGCCGACGACCCCGGGCAGGCCACCTACACCCAGCAGGAGATGGACGCCCTGGTGGCCGCCGCCGCCGATCTGGGCGTCCCGTGTACCCCGCACGCCTACGGCGACGACGGCATCGCCCGCGCCGTGCGGGCCGGTGCGCGCTCCATCGAGCACGGCAACCTCGCCTCGGCCGAGACCCTGTCGCTGATGCAGCGGCGCGGGGTGTTCCTCGTGCCCACCCAGTACATGGTCCTCGACGCGCTGGACCACCTCGACGACGAGGACTACTGGCTCGGCAAGGACCCCGCCGAGCGCGAGAAGTTCCGCCGCTACGCCGACCGGCTCCGCGACAGCGCCCGCAACGTGGCCGCCAGCGAGGTGCGCATCGCGTTCGGCACCGACGCCGGCATGTTCCCGCACGACCAGAACTGGAAAGAGTTCGCCGCGATGGTGCACTCCGGCATCACCCCGCTGCGGGCGTTGCGCGCCGCGACCAGCACCGCCGCCGACCTGCTGCGGCGGTCCGACCTCGGCCGGATCGAGCCCGGCGCCACCGCGGACCTGGTCGCCCTGGCCGGCAACCCGTTCGACGACATCGACGCCACCGGCGGGGTCGACTTCGTCATGCGCGACGGTGCCGTACACCGCCCGGTCGACGCATCGTGACGGTGACCGCCGTCAGGCGGTCAGCATGCTGCGGGCCTGGCCGAGGCCGCCGACCGTTTCCCGCAGCGCCGCGACGATCGACGTCTCGATGTCCGGCCGGAGCCGGGTCACCGGCACGGAGACGCTCACCGCGTCGACCGCCGGCGTCGCCAGCGGCACGGCCATCGCGAAGCACATGATGCCCTCGGCGTTCTCCTCCCGGTCCACGGCGTATCCGGCCGCTCGCACGGCGGCCAGGTCAGCGTGGAAGGCGCGGCGGTCCGTGACGGTGTGCGGGGTGAGCCGCTGGAGGGGCCAGGTCAGCATCCGGTCGGCCGCCTGGTCCGGGTGCTCGGCGAGCAGCGCCTTGCCCAGCGCGGTGGCGTGGGCCGGCAGGCGGCGGCCGATCGCGCTGTAGAGGCGCAGGCGGTGGGTCGACTCGCGCTTGGCGAGGTACACGACCTGGTCGCCGTCGAGGCGCCCGAGGTGGACGGCCTCGCCGAACCGTCGCGCCAGTTCGTCCAGGACGCCGCCGAGCAGGCCGACGGTGTCGTCCCCGTCGAGGAAGGCGGCGCCGACCTGGAGCGCGCGCATGCCGAGGCGGAAGCGGGTGCCGGTGTCGTCGGTGCGCACCCAGCCGCGGCTGGTCAGCGTGCGCAGGAGGCCGTGCAGGCTGCTCTTCGGGATGTCGAGCGCGCGGGCGAGGTCGACCAGTGTCCAGGCTCGGGGCTGGTCGGCGAGCAGCTCGAGCAGGTCGAGCGTGCGTCCGGCCGACTTGACGGGCTGGAAGTCCTCTTGCGCAGTGGGCACGGCGCAACTGTAGCGAACCGCTTGGCGCCTCCAGTATGGTCATGTACGTGATTACCGTTCATATGGGTGAACAACTCCGGATCGGCAGGGTGCTGCCGGTCGTGGTCATCGAAGACGCCCGGCACGCGGATGCGCTCGGTACTTCCCTGGTCAAGGGTGGCCTCGCCGTCGCCGAGGTGACGCTGCGGACCGATGCCGGGCTCGACGCCATCAGGTCGCTCGCGGTCAGGGACGACCTCGTCGTCGGCGCCGGCACGGTGCTGACCGCCGCGCAGGCGGATGCGGCGATCGCGGCCGGTGCCCGGTTCGTCGTGACACCCGGCTTCGCGCCGGCCGTGGTCCGCGCCTGCCAGGACGCCGGTGTGCCAGTGTTCCCCGGCGTCGCCACCGCCACCGAGATCCAGATGGCCGTCGACGCCGGCCTCGGCATCGTCAAGTTCTTCCCGGCGCAGCAGCTCGGCGGGGCGAAGACGATCAAGGCGCTGTCGGGGCCGTACCGCGATGTGCGGTTCATCCCGACCGGCGGCGTCACCACCGCCGTCATGCCGGAGTACCTGGCCCTGCCGGCCGTGCTCGCGGTCGGCGCGACCGCGATCGCCCCGGCCGACCTCATCGCCGCCGAGCGCTGGGACGAGATCACCACCCGCGCGGCGGAGGCGCTCGCGGTGGCAGGGGGTGCGGCATGAGCGGCCTGACCCCGCGGTCGAAGGACGACTGCCGGTTCGACCTGGTCTCGCTCGGCGAGGTCATGCTGCGGCTCGACCCCGGCGAGGGCCGCGTCCGCACCGCCCGCCAGTTCCGTGTCTGGGAGGGTGGCGGCGAATACAACGTCGCCCGTGGCCTGCGGCGCTGCTTCGGGCTGCGGACCGCGATCGTCACCGCGTTCGCCGACAACGAGGTCGGCCGGTTGCTCGAGGACCTCATCCTGCAGGGCGGCGTCGACACGAGCCTCATCAGCTGGATGCCCTTCGACGGAATCGGCCGCAGCGTGCGCAACGGGCTGAACTTCACCGAGCGCGGCTTCGGCGTGCGCGGTGCCGTCGGCACGTCGGATCGCGGGCACACCGCGGCCAGCCGGCTCGAGCCGGACGACGTCGACTGGGACCATCTCTTCGGCACGCTGGGCGTGCGGTGGCTGCACACCGGCGGCATCTACGCGGCCCTGTCGGAGACGGCGGCGCGGACGGTGGAGGCCGCGATGACGGCCGCCCGCCGGCACGGCACGATCGTGTCCTACGACCTCAACTACCGGCCCAGCCTGTGGAAGGCCGTCGGCGGCCAGGACCGTGCGCGGGAGGTGAACCGCCGTCTCGCGGGCCTCGTCGACGTGATGATCGGCAACGAGGAGGACTTCACCGCGTGCCTCGGCTTCGCGGTGCCGGACACCGACATCCACAGCGGATCGCTCGACGCGGGCAACTTCAAGTCGATGATCGAGGCGGTGGTCCAGGAGTACCCCAACTTCAAGGTCGTCGCGACCACCCTGCGAGGCGTGCGCAGCGCGACGGTGAACGACTGGGGCGCCGTGGCGTGGGCCGGCGGCGCGTTCGCCGAGGCGACCCACCGCCCCGGACTGGAGATCCTCGACCGGGTCGGCGGCGGTGACAGCTTCGCGTCGGGCCTGATCTACGGCCTGCTGGAACGCGACGGCGACCTGCCGACGGCCGTGGAGTACGGCGCCGCGCACGGCGCGCTGGCGATGACCACTCCCGGCGACACCTCGATGGCCAGCCTTGCCGAGGTGGAGGCGCTGATGCGCGGCGCCGGGGCCCGCGTCCAGCGCTGACGGAGAACCGGGAAGGCCGTTCGGTGGCCACGTCGGCGTGTGCGGGTGCACGCCGGGGTGGCCACCGATCACGTCAGGTCCAGGAGTCGAGCTGGATGGGGTTCTGCGGTAGGAACTCCCCGTTGTGCTCGCCGACGAACTCGCCGTCGCGCGCGACGACCTGCCCGCGCACGAGTGGATCACGTTCGGCTTCGCGCAGAGCGTCGACGAGGCCGTGTACGACGCGCTGAGCGACATGACCGCGCTGGTGCAGGACCTGTTCGGCTTCGAGCGCAAGGAAGCGCTGAACCTCTGCAGCCAGACGGTCGACCTGCGGGTCACCCAGATCGTCAACGGCGTCGTGGGGGTGCACGCGGCGCTTGCGCACGGTGCGATCCGTCCCAAGGTCGAGGTCGATCCCGCGGCCTGGTGGTCCCTCGTGCCGGCCGCAAGGGGCCCGGCCAGGCCGAGTGGCTCGTCCGAGCCCTGAACCCGGCCGGGATCTCAAGGCCACCTCAGGCGATGGTCCGGGTTTGCGGCGGCAGATCGAACTCGTCGTCGCGCATGCGCAGCAGCGCGTAGGAGGCGCCGGCGAATCCGGCGGCGGCGACCCAGAGGCCGAGACCTTGGGCGATGTAGCCGGGGACGAGGCCGGACACGAACGGGTGGGTGAAGCCACCGATCGCCAACGCCCAGCCCATCCACGCGGGTGCCGCCTTGCTGCGCCACAGGGCCAGGCCGAGCAGCAGCAACCCGACGGTGATGCCGATGATGAACAGCAGCCCGGCGAGCTGGCCCAGCAGGTAGTTCTCCTGCGCGTCGGACAGCGCGGTCATCGCCGGCACGTCAAGGTGTTGCTCGGCGGTCAGGTAGGCCAGCCGGTCTCCGTTGGGGATCAGCGGGAATCCGGCCAGGTCGCCGACGAGCGCGAGCAGCGCGCCGATCGTGGCCAGCCGGGGCGCGCCGCGGCGGGCCACCCACGCGACGGCGAAGGTGGCCGGGATCAGCCCGACCAGAAACGGGGTCTCGATCCACTGCAAGGCCCCGATCAGGCCGAGGTGGTCGGTGGTGTCCTGCACGCTCTGCGGAAAGGTGGCGTTGCTGTCGCTGGGCCACAGGATGTAGTACAGCCCCTGGGCGAGCATCGGCAGCGGCGCGATGACCGCGAGCAGGACGCGCCAGAAGCCGCGGACGTCTTTGGGCGGCTTGCCGGCAGCGGCGGTGGTGCCGGCCGGTTGGGTGTCGGTGTGCATGACGAGTCTCCGTTCAGCACGCGGCCGGGTCAGGCGGCCTGTGCGGTTCTGGGACGGCGGACGGCGTAGGTGATCGACAGGGCGGTGCCGGCGATGCTGAGCACGAGGCCGATGACGGCGCCGTCACTGCTGTTGGCCATGGCGACGATCGCGCCGATGAGATTGAGCCCGCCGACGGTGATTACCGCCGGGGTGGCCCACGGGGCGGACCGGAGCAGCCCGATCGCGGCCACGATGCCGACGAGGCCCAGCACGCTGACCAGCCACGCGACGACGGCGGGTAGTTGGGCGGCGGAGGGGTCAAGGCCGACGGGAAGGTTGAGCAGCGACATGATGATCGTCGCGATGGCGGCGGTGTAGCGGATCGTCCTCATGACGACCTCCCTGAGTAGGCTCGCGTTGGTGGGTTCAGCCTCGGCCGGGGGCCGATCACCGGCCCAGGGGTGGCCTTCCTGGACACACCACCGCCGGTCCCGCCCTCCGGCGACGCATTCCCGGCCGGGCGGGAAACGGTTCCCGCCAGGCCGGGAAACGCGGCCGTTGATCACCTCTGGGGCCGGCCGGATACTGGTCGTATCGAGACGTCACCGATGCAGCCGCCCCGGGACGGCAGCCGATGGGCCGCCGCCATCCTGGTCGCTGTCCTGCTCGGCGTCGCGTTCCTGATCTTCTGGCCGGTCGCCGGCCGGCCGCTGCCGAACCCCGACCATGTGCCCGCGGTCTGGCTGGAGCCCCTCGTCACGATGGTCGCCTATGGGGTTGCCGGTGCGCTGCTGGTCGACCGGCGCCCCGACCTGCCGTTCGGGTGGCTGCTGTCGGGCGCGGCGCTGCTCGTGGCCGTCCAGGCGGTGCTGGTGCCGCCGGCCTTCGCGGCGGTCGTCGACGGCGGCAACGGCAGCGCGGCGCGGTGGGCGCTGACGACGACCGCGTTCGGGTTCGCCCCGATCGCCGCCCAGGGTCTGATCAACATCCGGTTCCCGGGTGGCCGCCCCGCGACCAGGTGGGAGGGGCTCCTGGAAAAGACGATCATCGCGGGGACC
This sequence comes from Dactylosporangium salmoneum, assembly GCF_039532525.1. NCBI lineage: Bacteria > Bacillati > Actinomycetota > Actinomycetes > Micromonosporales > Micromonosporaceae > Dactylosporangium > Dactylosporangium salmoneum. Next base: position 29,046 of record NZ_BAAARV010000040.1, on the reverse strand, counting down.
GTCCTGGTGATCCTGGGCGGGCTGCTGAGCGGGTCGACCCTGCGTGACGTCGCCGGCGACGCGGGTGGGTTGACGCATCCACTGACCGGTGGGACGGCGATCGGCGCGGTCGCCGATGCGCTGCAGGTGCTCGCGCCGGTGGTGGTGCTGCTCGGGCTCGTCGCCGGGATCGGTGTCGTCGTCCGGTGCGTGAGGGCATCGGGAACACTCCGGCAGCAGCTCAAGTGGCGGGCCGCGGGCGTGGTGGTAGCCCTGCTGCTGTTCCCCCTCGCGGTGACCGGCCGCCTGCCGGCGGTGACCAACAGCGTGGACGCGGTCGTGTTCGTGCTGACGCTGGTGATGCCGGTGATGCGCTACCGGTTGTGGGCGATCGACACCGTCGTGCGCCGTTCCCTGGTGTACGGGGCCACGGCCGTCGCGATGATCCTGGCCTTCGCCGGCCTGTCGGCCCTGGCCGTCATGGCCGTGTCCCGGCAGGTCGGGGTGCCGGTCGCCGCCGCACTCGTCGCGGTCTCGTTCGTACCGCTGCGCGATCGCGCTCAGCGGCTGGTCGACCGGCTGTTCTACGGCGGCCGGCAGGACCCGCACCGGACCCTGCGCGATCTCGGCCGGCGGCTGAACACGGTGCCCGGCGGCGACGCTCTGGCCTCGTTCGGTCACGCCACCGCCACCGCGCTGCGGCTGCCGCACGTCGCCATCCAGCGGACCGACGGCACCGCCATCGCCACCTTCGGCGCGGCGGTCGAGCCGATGCGGCGGTGGCCGCTGACCTACGACGGGCAAGTGGAGGGCTACCTGGTCGCCTCCGCGCGCCGCGGTGAGGACGGCTTCGACGTCCGCGACGACGCGCTGCTCGCCGACATCGCCGGCCAGCTGGGCCTGGCGTTGCACACCCGGATACTGACCGGCGAGCTGCTGGCCTCGCGGCAGCACATCGTCGCCGCCAGGGAAGAGGAACGCCGGCGGCTGCGCCGCGAGCTGCACGACGGGCTCGGTCCGGTCCTGACCGCGATCGGGCTGAATCTCGACGCCGCCCACGCGCGGCTGAGCACCGACACCGACAGCGCCGGCCGCCACATCCGCGACGCCAGACAGGCCACCACCCAGGCCTTGCGCGACCTGCGCAAGGTGGTCCACGGGCTGCGCCCCCCGGTGCTGGACGACCTCGGCCTGGCCGGGGCGCTGCGATCGCAGGCCACCCGGCTCGCCCCGGACGCACGTCCGCGCATCGACGTCGACATCGCCGACCTGCCGCACTTGCCGGCGGCGGTGGAGGTGGCCGCCTACCGCACCGCCATCGAAGCGATCACCAACGTGGTCCGGCACAGCGGCGCCGACCATTGCCGGGTCCACCTGCACGTCGCGGGCAACCAGCTGCTGCTGCGTGTCACCGACGACGGTGCTCCCACCGGCCGGCCCTGGCCGCCCGGAGTCGGGATCACCGCGATGCGGGAACGCGCCGCCGAGCTCGGCGGCACCTGCCACGCCGGACCCGCCGCCGCCGGCGGCGGCGCCGTCACCGCAAGCTTCCCGCTCCAGGAGACGCCATGATCCGTGTGCTGATCGCCGACGACCACCCGCTGGTGCGGCAAGGGCTGCGGTCGGTCATCGACACCGCCGACGACATGGAGGTCGCCGGCGAGGCCGGCGATGGCCGCCACGCCGTCCGTCTGTCCGTCGAGCAGCAACCCGACGTGATCATCATGGACCTGCAGCTCCCCGAGTTGCACGGCATCGACGCCACCGCCCAGATCAATGTCCAGGTGCCGGCCGCGGCGGTCCTCGTGCTCACGATGTTCGACGACGACGCCACGGTGTTCGCCGCCGTCCAGGCCGGGGCGCTCGGGTACCTGATCAAAGGCGCTGACGGCGCCGACATCCTCGCCGCGATCCGGGCGGCGGCGGCCGGCCAGCCGGTCTTCGGGGCGGCGCTGGCCGCACGTCTGCGGAGCTGGTTCGCCACGCCGCCCACCAACGGCGACCTGTTCCCGGAGCTGACCGCCCGCGAACGCGACATCCTCGACCTGCTCGCGGCGGGGCTGTCCAACGCCGAGATCGGCCAGCGGCTGCACCTGTCACCCAAGACCATCGCCAACAACATCTCGGCGATCCTGACCAAGCTGCACCTGACCCAGCGCAGCCAGGCCATCGTCCGCGCCCGCGACGCCGGCCTCGGCCGTCCCCGCTAAGGGTCGTTCGCAACGTCCGGTGTGGTGCCGGGCCTTCCGATAAACCTACTTATCCCATAGGATTCAGCGACTAGTTCGGTGGGTCGTGAGGGGATGAACGTGGTTGCCGAGAGCGCGGTCCGGCCGGCGCGACCGGGCAATGCCGGGCGGGGCGAGTGGGGTCGCAGGTGGGGGCTCCGCCTGGTCGCGCTGCTGGCGCTCGGCGTGCTGTGGCAGGTCACCGCGACCGTCATGCACAACCCGGCGTTCATCCCCTCGCCCGGCGCGGTCTGGCACCGCCTCGTGCAGACCTCGACGACGCACGACGGCGTGCGCGGCTACAGCGGGCACCTGCTCATCGAGCACCTCGGCGTGAGCCTGCGCCGCATCCTCATCGGCTCGGCGATCGGCGTGACCGGCGGCCTGCTGGTCGGGGTCCTGATGGGCGCCGTCGGCTGGGTCCGGGTGGTGACGGAGCCGGTGGTGACGTTCGTGCGGGCGTTGCCGCCGCTGGCGTACTTCAGCCTCTTCATCATCTGGTTCGGCATCGACGAGACGCCGAAGCTGTGGCTGCTGTCCATCGCCGCCCTGCCGCCCGTCGCCGTGGCCACCGCGTCGGCGGTCTCCGCGGCGCCGACGGCGCTCGTCGAGGCGGTCCGCGCGCTGGGCGCCTCCCGCTGGGCGGCGATTCGCGACGTCGTGCTGCCCAGCGCCCTGCCCGAGATCTTCACCGGGATCCGGCTCGCCGTCGGCATCGCGTACTCCTCGGTCGTCGCCGCCGAGACCATCAACGGCGTCCCCGGCATCGGCGGGATGGTCCGCGACGCGCAGCGCTACTCGCAGACCGATGTCGTCGTGCTCGGCCTCTTCGCCATCGGCCTTTCCGGGCTCGCCATCGACGCCGTGCTCCGGGTCATCGAACAGCGCCTCATCCCGTGGCGCGGCAAGTACTAACCCGAAGGAACCTCCGTGCGCCTCAAACTCCTCGCCGCTCTCACCGCCTCCGCCGCGCTGCTCGCCGCCTGCGGCAACGGCGCGGCGAGCGGATCCCCCGATACCGCGCAGAAGACGATCCGGATCGCCTACCAGGCGTTCCCCAGCGGCGACCTGATCGTCAAGCATCAGCGGCTCCTCGAGCAGGCGCTCCCCGACTACAAGATCACCTGGACGAAGTTCGACTCGGGCGCCAGCATCAACACCGCGTTCGTCGCCGGCAGCGTCGACATCGCGGCGATCGGCTCCAGCCCGGTCGCGCGCGGGCTGTCGGCGCCGTTGAACATCCCGTACCAGGTCGCGTTCGTGCTCGACGTGGCCGGCGACAACGAGGCGCTGGTCGCCCGCAACGGCACGAACATCAACAGCGTCGCGGACCTGCGCGGGCACAAGGTCGCCACGCCGTTCGCCTCGACCGCGCACTACAGCCTCCTCGCCGCGCTGGACAAGGCCGGCGTGAAGGAGTCCGAGCTGACCCTCGTCGACCTCGAACCGCAGGACATCCAGGCCGCCTGGACCCGTGGCGACCTCGACGCCGCCTACACCTGGCTGCCGTCGCTGGACGAGCTGAAGAAGACCGGCAAGGTCCTCATCTCCAGCCGCGAGCTTGCCACGGCGGGCAAGCCGACGCTCGACCTCGGCGTGGTCTCCACCGCGTTCGCCACCGCCCATCCCGACGCGGTCGACGCCTGGCGCAAGGCCGAGGCGAAGGCCCTCGACATCATCGCCGGGCAGCCCGACGCCGCCGCGGACGCCGTCGGCAAGGAGCTCAACATCTCCGCCGCCGACGCCAAGCACCAGCTCAGCCAGGGCGTGTTCCTCAAGCCGGCCGACCTGTCCAGCAGCGAGTGGCTCGGCACCGAGGGCAAGACCGGCGACCTGGCCAGGAACCTCCTTGCCGCCGCCCAGTTCCTGAAGGCCCAGAACAAGATCGACGCGGTGCCCGACGCCGCCACCATCGAGAAGGCGATCTACACCAAGGGATTGCCCGGTGTCCTCGCCGGCTGAGCCCGGCGCGCCGGCCGTCCAGGTCGACGGGGTGGAGCACCGCTACGCCGCGGTGAGCGCCCTCGGCCCGCTGGACCTTTCCGTCGCCGAGGGTGCCTTCCTGGTACTGGTGGGAGCCTCCGGATGCGGCAAGAGCACCCTGCTGCGGTTGATCGCCGGCTTCGAGCGCCCGAGCGCCGGACGGGTTCGCGTCGCCGGTGCCGAGCCGGTGCCCGGGCGCGGTGCGGGGCTGGTGTTCCAGGCGCCGCGGCTGCTGCCGTGGAAGACCGTCGGCGGCAACGTGGACCTGGCCCTGCGCTACGCCGGCGTCCCGCGCGAGCAGCGGCCCGCGCGGGTCGAGCAGCTGCTGGACCGGGTCGGGCTGCACGACGTCGCCGGGCGCCGGACCTGGGAGATCTCCGGCGGGCAGCAGCAGCGGGTGGCGATCGCGCGCGCCCTTGCCGTACCGAACCCGCTCCTGCTGCTCGACGAGCCGTTCGCGGCCCTGGACGCGCTCACCCGCGAGCGGCTCCAGGAGGACCTGCGGCGGGTGAGCGCCGAGAGCGGGCGCACGTGCGTGTTCGTGACGCACAGCGTCGACGAGGCGGTGTACCTGGGCAGCCGGGTCGTCGTGCTGACGAGCCGGCCCGGCCGCATCGCGCTCGACCGGGACATCGACCTGCCCCGGACCGGCATCGAGCCCGACGAGCTGCGCGGGCTGCCCGGCTACGCCGCCTACCGGGCCGAGATCGGCCACGCGGTGCGCGCCGCCGCCGACGAATCCGAGAGAGTCAGGAGCCTGGTATGAAACTCGATCCGCTCGGGCCTTCCTTCGGCGCCGAGGTGTTCGGCGTCGACCTGGACCGCGCCGCCGACCAGACCATCGTGGACATCCGCGCCGCGCTGGTGGAGCACAAGGTGCTGTTCTTCCGCGACCAGCAGCTCGACGACGACGGCCAGGTCCTGCTGGGCCGCCGCCTCGGCGAGCTCACCGCTTCGCACCCGGTCGTCGGCGGCGTCGACGAGGCCCATCCGGAGATCTACGCGCTGGACAGCGCCGACAACGGCTTCGCGGACGTGTGGCACACCGACGTGACGTTCATGAAGCGCCCGCCGCTGGGCTCGATCCTGCGCGCCGTGACGCTGCCCCCGTCCGGCGGCGACACCAACTGGGCCGACAGTCAGCTGGCCTACGACTCGCTCTCCGCGCCCGTGCGGCGGCTGGCCGACCAGCTGAGCGCGGTGCACGACGGCAACCGCGAGTTCGGCTACTACCTGGCCCAGCGCCGCGGCGGCCGCGGCAGCGTCTGGGAGGGCGAGGTCGTCACGCGCTTGGACCCGGTCGAGCACCCGGTCGTGCGCGTCCACCCGGAAACCGGCCGCCGCGGCCTGTTCGTCAACCCGGGCTTCACGTCACACGTCGTCGGCGTGTCGGAGGCGGAGAGCCGCGGCATCCTCGACCTGCTGTACGCGCACCTGACGAAGCCGGAGCACATCGTGCGCCACCGCTGGCGCCCCGGCGACGTGGCGATGTGGGACAACCGCAGCACCGCCCACTACGCCAACCGCGACTACGGCACCGCCCACCGCGTGATGCACCGCATCACGCTGCGCGGCGACGTCCCGGCCGGTCCGGTGGTGTAGCCCGCCGTCGGGGCACTGGCGAAGCTGCGCGCGTCAGGATCACGCTGCGCGGCGACGTCCCGGCCGGTCCGGTGGTGTAGCCCGCCGTCGGGGCACTGGCGAAGCTGCGCGCGTCAGGATCACGCTGCGCGGCGACGTCCCGGCCGGACCGGCGGTGTAGCCCGCCGTCGGGGCACCGGCGAAGCTGCGCGCGTCAGGGCGCGGGGCGATGCGGGCCCTGTCCTGCCCGCATCGCCCCCGCCGTTCAGTGCGGCCCGCGGGGCCGGATCCGGTAGGTCACCGGTGGCGCGAGCGCGTCGGCCGTCCCGGCCGGGCCGCGGACGGCGACGACGACGAACGGCGCGTCGTACCGCCGCCGGTCCACAGTGGAGTGACGCTTGCGGGCGTGCTGGCTCGACATGGCTTCCTCGCGATCGGGGGCGGGCGAACTGTCCGGTGAAGGATTCCCTCAGGCGGGACAGGACGCCGACCACACCCGGCCGAGGTCGATGTGGTGGCGCCCCCACAGTCGCAGCGAGGTGGCCATGTCACCAGTGCACAGCCTCCCGCGAGCCGTGTCAACGCCGTCGTCGAAAGTGTACTGAACAGATATGATTACAGGATCGGCCGGCGGCGCAGGGCCGCGTCGACCAGGTGCGGGGCGGCGCCCAGGTAGGCGGCCGGGTCGCACAGGCGGGCCAGCTCGTCGGGCGTCAGCAGGTCCTTGACCCGCGGGTGCTCGGCCAGCGCGTCGGCGAGCGGGCGCCCGGCCGCCGTCGCCTCGTCGAGCACCCGCCGCGCCTCGGCCTTGCCCAGCAACGGGGCGAGGACCGCGGCGAGGCGTTCGGCGACCACGTGGCCGCCGGTGCGGGCCAGGTTGTCCAGCATCCGCCGGGGCTGTGGCCGCAGGCCGGCGGCGAGCTGGGCGGCGGTGTGGGCCGCGCCGCCGGTGAGCCGCAGCGCCTCCCGCAGCAGCAGCCACTCGGCGTGCCAGCCGCCCGCGGCCCGCTCGTCCTCGCTGAGCAGGGCCTGGCTCAGGGCCGTGGCCAGCGGCGGGACCTGCAGGGCGGCGGTGCGGACCAGGGTGGCCAGGACCGGGTTGCGCTTCTGCGGCATGGCCGAGGAGCTGCCGCCGGCGGCCTCGGCCACCTCGCCGATCTCGGTGCGGGACAGGGTCAGCACGTCCACGGCGAACTTGCCCAGGGCGCCCGTGGTGAACGCCAGGGCCGCGCCGGCGTCGGCGATCGGGGTGCGCAGGGCGTGCCAGGGCAGCCCGGGGCGGGCCAGGCCGGTCTCGTCGGCGAACGCCGCGGCCAGGTCGTCCACATAGGACGCCGGGGCCCCGTCCGCGTAGGCCAGGTATCCGGCGAGGGTGCCGGCGGCGCCGCCCAACGACACCGGCAGGCCGCCGTCGAGCAGGCGGCGCAGGCGCTCGTCGGCGTCGAGCACCAGGGCGCGCCAGCCGGCCGCCTTCAGGCCGAAGGTGGTCGGCACCGCCTGCAGGGCCAGGGTCCGGCCGGCGATCGGCGTGTCGCGGTGCTCGGCGGCGTGCGCGAACAGCGCGTCCGCGGTGGCGGCCAGGGCGGTACGGGTGGCCCGCACCGCCCTGGCGGTGACCAGCATCGCCGCCGTGTCGAGGATGTCCTGGCTGGTGGAGCCGCGGTGGACGTACTCGGCGGCGGGCCGGTCGACCTCGGCCACCCGGGCGGTGAGCGCGGCGACCAGGCCGACGACCGGGTTGGCGGTGCGCCGGGCGGCCAGCGCCAGGGCCCGCGGGTCGAACAGCGGGGCCTGGGCGGCGCGGGTGATGACCGCGGCCGCCTGCGCCGGGACCGTGCCGAGGCGGGCCTGGGCGCGGGCCAGCGCCGCCTCGGCGTCCAGCATCGCCTGCAGCCACGCCTCGTCCCGCACAAGGTCCTCGACCGGTGTGCCCGCGCTGACGGGACTCAGCAGCCCGCTCACGACGCCGCCCCCGCAAGCTCCGGCGACGTCGTGAGCACGACCACCCCCAGCAACGACGGCACGGGCCGTGGCGGCGGGGCGAGGCTCAGCAGCCGGCTCACACGACCACCCCCAGGAACGACGGCGCGGGCCGGGGCAGCGGGGCAGGGCCCAGTGCCCGCACGGCGGCGGCGATCGCGTCGGCGTCGCCGATGGTGACCGAGTCGACGCCCGGGCGCACGCCCGCGGCGGTGACCCAGTGGACCGACTCGGTCGGCACGCCGTAGGCGAACCGGCGCGGGTGGGCCTGGCCGTGGGCGTCCACGACCCGGTACGGCCGCTCGGTCACGTCCAGGCCGCCGGTCTCGTAGTGGCCGCCGCCGGCGCACGGGATCCGGTACGGGCGGCACTGGTCCGTGTCGAGCATGTGCCGCAGCAGCGGGTCACCCGTACGGCGCAGGTCGACGTCGTGCAGCCGGGCCTCCACGAGGGCGGTGGCCCGCACCGGCGCGGCCGGCACCGCGGAGGAGACGGCCACGAACGCCGGGCCGGCGGAGTCGAGCAGGATCTGGGTGCCCGGGCCGGTCAGCACCACCACGCCGGCCTCGACCAGGGCGACGAGCTCCTCGATGCGCCGGGCCGGCGGGCCGATGGACAGGAAGGCGTTGAACGGCGTGTACCAGGCGGCGAGCTCGTCGCGGTAGGAGGCGCCGTCCAGGCCGCCGTGGTCGACGACGAGGCGGACCTCGTTGCGCAGGTCGCGCAGCGCGTCCAGCGCCGCCTTGAGCGGGCCGCCGACGTTGCCCTGCCGGGCCTGCCGCACGTCCTCGCGCAGGTGCTCCAGCACCCAGGCGGTGAACTCGGCGCGTCCGGCGAAGCGGCGCCTCCCGGCGGGGCGGGCCAGCCGCTCCCAGTCCCATCGGGCGGCCGGGTCGACGCCGTGCTCGTCCAGCAGCCGCCGCGGATCGTCGAGGTAGCGGGCCACGAACGCGTCGGGGTCCTGGACGCCCAGCAGCGTGGTGTAGTACACCGTCTCGACCTCGGCGGCGATGAGGGGCCACAGGTCGCGGGCGAAGCGCAGCCCGCCGCGGCGCCGCCGCAGGTCCTCGACGACGGCCGGCGTGAGCACGCGCGGGACGTGCCGGCCGGAGGCGCCTTTCTGGTTCTCGCCGCGCGCGTGCGACGGCACCCCGCGCCGGGAGGTGGCGTAGAGGGTCGGCTCGCGGCCGCTGGGCAGGTAGCGCAGGGCGCCGCCCTCGCGCTCGAACCGCCCGCCGCGGCCCTCGGTGAGCAGCGCGACGTAGTCGAAGAAGTTCAGGCCGAGGCCGCGCACGAGCACCGCGGCTCCGGCCGGGAGCGCCGACAGGTCGATGTCGGCCGGGTTGGCCTGGGGCAGGTACGTCAGCCCGTGCACCCGCGCGAGGCTCGCCGTGCGCGCCTGGGCCGGCGGGAGCGCGGCCGGCACGTGTCCCTGGGCGAGCACGACGGCGTCGAGGTGGTGCAGGCGGGTGCCGTCGGCCAGGCGTGCCCCCTGCGGGCCGCCGGGCACGCCGCTGGTGTCGGCGATGGCGACCGCGCGGGAGCGGTACACCCGGACCGTGACGTGCCCGGGTGCCGCGGCGGCGATCCGGGCGAAGCAGTCGGCAAGGTACCGGCCGTACAGGGAGCGGCTCGGGTAGTCGTCGGGGCCGAGCCGCCGGGCCTCGGCGTCGGCCTGGTCCCGGGCCCAGGCGTGCAGGCTCGGGCCGGGCTCCACCGGGCCCGCGATGGCCACGCTGTCGTCGGTGTAGACGGTGATCTGGGCGGCCACGGTGTTCGTCAGCAGCAGCCGGGACTGGTCGGTGCGCCACACCGCGCCCGGCCCCGGTTCACCCGGGTCGACCAGGTGCACGGTGATCGCGTCGTGGGAGGGGGCGTGCCGCTCCTGCGCGCACAGGCGCTCCAGGACGCACAGGCCGCGCGGCCCGGCGCCGACGAGGCAGATTTCCAGGCTCCTGGTCATCGGGTCGCCTCGATCCGCTCGGCGTGCATCCAGGCCACCGCGTCGTGCAGGTCGGTGGCCGACATCGCGGCGAGGGCCGCGTTGCGGGCGGTCGCGGCCGCGCCGGCGGGGTGCCACAGGCGGATGCTGTCCCGCGCGGTGTGCTGGATCGCCGCCGTGCGCTCGCGGCGCAGCTCCTGGTACCGCAGCAGCCCGTCCGCCCCGTCGCCGAGCAGCCCGGCGAGCACGACGGCGTCCTCGAAGGCCTGGCAGGCGCCCTGCGCCGCGTAGTGCAGCATCGGGTGGGCGGCGTCGCCGAGCAGCGTCACCCGCCCGTCGCACCACGCGTCGACCGGCGCGCGGTCCACGAGCACCCAGGCGTGCCAGTCGCGGCCGAGCTCCAGCAGGTGCCCGGCGGCGGGCAGCGGGGCGAACTCGCGGCGCACCGCCTCGAGCGCGGCTGGCCGGCCGGTGAACGCCTCGGTGGCCCCGTCGTCGCGGCTCGCGGCGAGGTTGAGGTAGCGGCCGCCGGCGATCGGGTAGTGCACGAAGTGGCACTTGGGCCCGGCCCACCAGGTGACCGCGCGGGCGCGCAGCGGGGCGGGCACCTCGGCCATGGGGATGATGGCGCGGTACACCGTGATGCCGCTGATGCGCGGCGGCCCGTCGCCGACCAGTTGCCCCCGCACCGCGGAGTGGATGCCGTCGGCGCCGACGAGCAGCGCGCCGGCGATTCGCCCGCCGCCGGCCAGCCGCGCGGTGACGCCGGTCCGGTCCTGCTCGTAGCCGGTGACCGCGCTCGAGGGGCGCAGCTCGACGCCCGGCGCGGCGCGGCAGGCGTCCAGCAGCAGCCGGTAGAGCTCGCCGCGGTGCACCACGACGTACGGCTGCCCGAACCGCGCCTGGTACTGCGCCCCGAGCGGCATGCTCGTCACGTGCTCCCCGGTGACGCCGTCCATGAAGCGCAGCTCGTCGATCGGGGTGGCGATGGCCCGGGTGGCCGCGCCGAGCCCGAGGCGGTCCAGGGCGTGCAGCCCGTTGGGGGCCAGCTGGATGCCGGCGCCGAGCTCGGCGAACTCGGCGCTGCGCTCCAGCACGGTGACGCGGTGGCCGTTGGCGGCGGCGCCGAGGGCGAGGGCAAGGCCCCCGATGCCGCCCCCGGCGACCAGGACCTCGGCGGTCACGGCCGGGCCGCCAGCAGCCGGGCCAGCTCCAGGCGCTTGATCTTCGTGGTGGCCGTCTGCGGCAGGTCGGCCAGGCGCCACTGCACCGGGTCGGCCAGCGGTGGCAGGCCGGCGACGGCGGCCCGCCAGGCGGCTGGGTCCAGCGGCGCGTCGTGCTTGGTGCACACCACCGGCACCGGTGCGCCCTCGGCGCCGGGCACGATGATGACCTCGGCCAGCTCGTCGAGGCGGGTGAAGAGATGGTCCTCGGCGGCCAGGGTGCTGCCGAAGCCGGGGATCTCGTCGACCTCGCGGTCGAGCAGGTGCAGGCAGCCCCACCGGGTGCGGTAGCCGAGGTCGCCCATCCGCCACCATCGGCCGGTGCGCTGGCCGTCGTAGCGGGTCTGCTCGCCGAGGTACGTCAGGACCCGGCCGTCGGTGCGGACCTCGATGAAGCCGGGGGAGTCCGCGCTCGCCCGCCGCCCGTCGCGGCCGACCACCCGCACGCCGGTCATGCCCGGGAAGGGCCGGCCGACACAGCGCCCGTCGGTGTGCGGCGAGCGGCGGCGGGTGAAGGCCCGGGCCACGATCGGGCCGACCTCGCTCTGGCCGTAGAGCTGGCCGAAGACGGGGAAGCGGTGGGCCGAGGCGTGCAGCATACGGTGCACGGTGCGCGGGTGGATCGCGTCGAAGGTGCTGCTGAAGTACCGCACGGAGGCCAGCGGCCGGCGCGGGTCGGTGGCGAGCTCCTCCCAGCGCAGGAACGTGTTCGGGTGCGCCTCCAGCACGCCCGGCCGGACCTCGGCGAAGAGCTCCGCGACCCGCCGCGGGTCGTCGTCGGCCAGCACCACGAGCGGGAAGCCGCGCAGCAGCGTGATGGCCAGCGCGGTGAACAGTCGAGAGTGGACGAACGAGACGTGGATGGCGACCGGGCGCCGCTTGCGCACCAGCGCGGCCACGGCGGCCTGGGGCCGGTAGCGGGCCTGCAGCGTCCGTCCGGTGTGGACGGCCAGCTTCGGCGTGCCGGTCGTGCCGGACGTATGGGTGATCAGCGCCGGTGCCCCGGGGTCGGCGGGCACCGGCGGCACCGGGGTCGCGCCGGTGAGGTCGCGCAGCGCGGTGGCGCCGGGGTGCGCGCCGTCGGCCAGCAGCACCCGGGCGGACAGCTCGAACACCTCGCCGGGCAGGTCGCGCTCGAGCTTGACGGCATCGGTGAGCAGGTAGGGCCGGTCCACCCGGCGCAGGAGCGCGGCGACGCTCGGGCCGTCGAGCTTCGGGGAGAGCAGCACCGGTACCGCGCCGATGCGGGCGACGGCGATGGCGAGCAGGGTGATGTCGAAGCCGTCGGACTTGTGCACCACGACCCGGTCGCCGGCGCGCACCCCGGCCGCCCACAGGCGCGACGCGGCGTCGGCGACGGCCTCGGCGAGACGCGCGACGGTGGTGCGCCGGCCGAGCTGCGGGGCGATGGCGAGGGTGTGGTCGAGGACCACGGTGTTGCCCGGGTGGCGGGCGGCGGCGCGGTCGAGCAGGGTGCCGAGCCCGATGCCGCGGTTGCCGATGCGTTGCAGCAGCATGGCGTGGCTCCCTACGCGTCCTTCTCGATGACCGGCTTGATCCGCTGCAGGGTCTCGGCGAGGTCGCCGCGCACCTTCTCGCCCCACTCGGCGAAGAACCGGGCGCGCCGGCCGTCGTCCAACCCTGAAACGATCTTGCGGATGCCCTCGGTCGGGCGGCCCATGCGGAAGTGGTGGACGAGCCGGGCGCCGTCGCCGTCGGGCTCGATGTCGAAGGCCCACACGCTGTCCTGGGCGTTGCCGGCGCTGTCGCGCATGGCCCAGCGGAACGAGCGGCCGGGGTCGGCGGCCACGACCTCGGCCTCGGTGCTCCACCGGCCGCGCACCACCGGCGCCCAGGCCACGACGTCGTCGCGGCGCAAGTTGTCGCCCTGGAACACCGCGCCGACGGTGGCGGGGGTCCCGGCGATCCAGCGCCCGCCGACGCACTCGGCGCTCCATTCGCCGCTGCGCGGCAGGTCACTGATGACGGCGTACACCTCGGCCGGGGTCGCGTCGACGTGGATCTCGGCGCGCGACTGCAGCAGCGGAGGCGGGTTCACGGGTTCGGCCATGTCATCATCGTCAATGGCCCTGAAAGCCCCGGTCAAAGCCTCGAACTCATATTCGTCAGGTCGTATTTAGGGCGGACTCCGGACATGCCGGAGGGCCGGGCCCGTTCCCGGGCCCGGCCTCGGCGGGACGGTCGGTCAGCGGAAGTCGGCGGCGTGGTCGCGGGCCCAGGCGGCGAAGCTCAGCGCCGGGCGGCCGGTGACCCGTTCGACGACGTCCGTCACCTGGTACGGCACCCCGTCCGTCGCCGCCCAGTAGCCGATGGTCGCCTCGATCACCCACTCGGGCACGATCCGGGCCAGCGCGGCCCGCCCCTGCTCCGGGGTGAGCTCCTCGACCCGCACGGGCCGCCCGGTCGCCTCCGCGATGAGCTCCGCCTGGCGGCGCTGGGTCACCGATCCGGGGCCGGTGATGAGGTACCGCTCGCCCTCGTGGCCGGGCCGCGTGAGCGCCACGGCGGCGACGGCCGCGATGTCGCGCTCGTGGATCGCGTCGCTGTGCGACTCGGGGTACGGGAAGCGCACCACGCCCTCGGCGCGGATCGAGTCGGCCCACCCCCACAGCAGCACGTTGCTGGCGAAGTTGTCCGGGCGCAGGAACGTGGTGGCCAGGCCCGAGTCCTCCAGCGCCCGCTCGACCACGCGGTGCATCTCGGCGATCGCCTTGCGGGCCGGGATCCGGTCGAGCACCGTGTCGGAGGACAGCAGCACGACGTGCTCGACGCCGGCCTCCTGCGCGGCGGCGACGAACGCGTCCACCCCGTCCGGTACCGCGTAGAGGAAGACCTTGCGCACGCCGCGCAGCGCGGCGGGCAGGGTCGCCGGGTCGGTCAGGTCGGCGCGGACCCGCTCGACTCCGGCGGGCAGGTCGAGCCGGTCGGGGTCGCGGCCGGTCGCGCGGACCGGGACGCCGGCGGTGAGCAGCTCCTCGACGACATGGCGGCCGACCCGGCCGCCGCCGCCGAAGACCAGGACGGGTTGCGGCATCGTGTGCTCCTCAGTGCTCGACGGACAGCGCCGCCTCGGCGGGCCGGCGCTGGGCGGGGACGGTCGCGGCGGGCCGCCGGGACGCGGAGAACCGGCGGGTGATCGGCCGTTCGAACCAGGCGTAGAGGGCGGCCGCGGCGGCGAGCGACACGGCCAGCTCCGCGGCGAGCAGCCCGATCGCGGCCGGGGTGGAGAACGTGCGGCCCAGCAGTGTGCGGCCGCCGGTGATGACGACGAAGTGCAGCAGGTAGAAGGCGAAGGAGGCCTCGCCGAGCCAGCGGGCCGGCCGGCTGCGAAACGGCGTGAAGCGGCCCTTCACGTCGGCGGTCGCGGCCGCGGCGACGAGCAGCGCGATCGGCACGATGGTGACGGCGCGCTGGCCGTAGAGGTACGGCACGAACGAGGCCAGCGGCACCGAGACCGCCAGCAGCAGCGCCGACCAGCCCAGCCCGATGTCGCGCCAGCGGCCGAGGAGCACGGCCCGGGCCACGAGGATGCCGAGGGCGAAGTCGAGCAGGCGCACCGGCGGCAGGAAATAGGCGAACCAGTACTGCGACTGCGACGCGTCCCAGCCGCCCGGCACCGCCGGGGTGTCCGGGAACGCGGCGTAGGCGATCAGCGGGGTGGCGATCACCGCGGCGACGGTGCCGGCGATCCAGTACTTGAGCCGCTCGGCGCTGATCCGGTTGACCAGCGGCAGCAGCAGCGGGAAGGTGGCGTAGAAGAACGCTTCCGTGCCCAGCGACCAGCTCGGCGGGTTGACGCCGAGGTTGACGTAGAAGTCCGGCACCCAGACCTGCAGCATGAACAGGTTGAGCACCGCCTGCCCGGCCGGCGTGTACGCGGCGGCGAAGACCAGCATGGCCAGCACCCACGCGACCACGTAGTTCGGGTAGATCTTCACCAGCCGCCGGCGCCAGAACGCGGCCGGGCTGTCGTGCTCGCGGGCCGACCAGGTCAGCACGAAGCCGCTGAGGACGAAGAAGAACGTGACGCCGAGCGCGCCGAGCTGCGACGCGGCGGTCGCGTAGTGCGCGGCGAAGGTCTGGTCGGTGAACAGCGACGTGCTGGGCAGCTGCAGGGAGCCGTGGTAGACGAAGACGAGCAGCGCCGCCGGGAACCGTAAGCCGGTCAGCGACGGCAGGCGAGCGGGCCGGTCGGCCCGGTCGGGGGTCGGGGTCATCGGGTTCCGTCCAGTCGGGGTCAGGGCAGGAGCGCGGGCACGCCCAGCGCCACCTGCGCGGCGACGGGGCCGTCCGGGTCGAGCAGGACGCCGTCGCCCGGCCCGCCGAGCCGGGCGGCGATGCCGGCCGGGTCGTCGGCGGCCGTCACCGCGACGGCGTGCAGCCGGCCGAGCAGCACCGGGTGGCGCTGCGGGCCGGGTGGGGTGCTGAACAGGCCGGCGATGTCGAACTGCGGGTCGCGGTACTGGAACCGGCCGGGGTCGGGCCGGGAGACGAACGTGCCGCCCGACGCGACGATCTCGTCGCCGCGCCACGACTCGAGCAGGGTGCCGGTCGCCGCGACGAGGCTGCGGGCCCGGGCGGTGCCGGCTCCTGAGAGCAGCCAGCCGGCCCGGCCCCCGCTGAGGTGGTCGAGGCTGGCCAGGCGGCGCGCCAGCTCGTACGGCTCGGCGACATCGCTCGGCACGGCGGCCACCAGCCGGATGCGCCGGGTGGCGCCGGCCGCCGCGGCGAGCAGGGTGAAGGGGTCGGGGTCCCCGGTGACCGCGACGAAGGCGAAGCCGGCCTCCTCGGCGGCCCGGGCGTCCTCGAGCCAGGCGGCGGCGCCGGTGCTCCACGGCAGCCGGATGCCGAGCGGGGCGCTCATCGCGGTGCTCCCGCGGCGAGGCCGAGCCGGACGCGGAGGCTTCCGTCCGGCCCGGCCGGCTCGCGCAGCGCGCCGCGGCGGCGCAGCTCCGCGGTGAGCAGCCGGGTCACCGCGGTCAGGTCGTGCGGCAGCGCCCCGGGCCGTAGCCGGAAGCCGGTCACGCCGGCCTCCTGCCAGTCGGCCATGAGATCGGCCAGCTCGGCCGGGGAGCCGGCGAAGACGAGCGTGTCGGTGGCGAAGACCTCCCCGGCCAGCTCGTCGAGGCGGTCCTTGCGGGCCTTGGCCGCCGCCGGGTCGGCGTCGAGGAACACCACGAGGTCGCCGTAGATGTGCAGCGGCTCGCCCGCGCGGCCGGCCGCGCGCTGCTCGGCGCGCACCTCGCCGACGATCTCGCGGACCCGGGCCGCGTCGAAGGCGGTCACCCACACGACGTCGGCGGCGCGGGCGGCCAGCCGGTAGGGGACGGTGGCGTGGGCGAGGACCATGACGGGTGGCTGGTCCTGCACCGGCGGCAGCGGGCCGGCCCGCCAATGGTGGCGTACCGCCGCGACGAACTCGGCGGCCTCGTCGAACAGCGCGGCGAAGACCGGCGCCACGTCCGGGTCGTCGAACTGGGCGATGGTGAAGACCGGCAGGGTCCGGTGACCGAAGTGCTTCGCCTCGTCGGCCCGGTTCGACGCCTGCGGCCGCCAGCCGCCGCGGCCCCCGGCGAGGTGGTCGAGGGTGGCCAGGGACCGCGCGACGTGCAACGGCTCGGTGTGCGTCACCGTCGCCGTCGGCACCAGGCCGATGCGGCGGGTCGCCGGGGCGACCCTGGCCGCGACGAGCACGGCGTCGAGCCGGCCGCGGACCTGGTCGACGCGTCCGTCCGGGCCTTCGTACCGCGACGTCTGCAGCCCCATCGAGTCCTCGATGGTGACGAAGTCGAGCCCACCGGCCTCGGCCTCGCGGACCAGGCCGATCCAGTAGCCCGCGCCGAGCAGTTCGCGGGGCCGGGCGTCCGGCAGGCGCCACGCGGCGGGGTGCCAGCCGGTGCCGTCGAGCGCGACGGCGAGATACGGTGCTGCGGCGCCGCCCACGCGGTGCCCTCCTTCCGTCCGGTCAGCCGACGCTGATCGCCTGGAGCTTCTCGAAGAGGTACTGCGACGCGGCGATCTCCGGGTACTCCCGCCGCCCGATCGGCGGCGCGACGGAGGCGATGCGGGCGTCGCGGTCGCTGACGTAGAAGAAGACCAGCGACACCAGGTCCTCGTCGGGCGCGCTGGCCTGCGGCGGCAGCACCCGGTGCCGGGTCGAGCGCCACCGGTCCCCGGTCCAGCGGGCCATCAGGTCGCCGATGTTCACCGTGAACGCGGCCGGGTCGTAGGGCGCGTCCTCCCACTCGCCCTCCGGCGTGTACACCTGCAGCCCGCCGACGCCGGGCTCGCGGTCCAGGACCGTGACCGTGCCGAAGTCGGTGTGCGGCCCGATGCGGAACTGCCCGTCGCCGGGCGCGCCGACCTCGGACAGCGGGGGATAGCGGTTGATGTTCAAGGTGTACTTCGGGAAGCGCGTGTGCCGGGTGAAGTGATCCGCCGGCAGGTCGAGCGCGGCGGCGAAGATGGTCAGCAGGTCGTCGGACAGCGCGCGGATGCGGTCCATGTACTCCCGAGCGCTCGCCTCCAGCTCCGGCACGGCGGCCGGCCAGACGTTGGCGGGGTGCCAGCCGAGGTCGGCGCCGGGGTCGGCGGCCTCGACCGAGGAGCCGACGGAGTACGACTCCTTGAGATCCGGCGGCGACTCCACGCCCTCGAGGTAGCCGTTGGCCTCGGCCCCGGGCGGGATCCAGCCGCGGCCGCCGACCGGCACCGCGTACGGGCGCTTCTGCGGCTCGGTCAGTGCGAAGAAGCGGCGGGCGGCGGCGCGGGTGCGGTCGCGCAGGTCCCTCGGCACGCCGTGGCCGGTCACGAGCAGGAAGCCCGACACCTGCAGGGCCCGGTCGATCTCGGCGGCCAAGGCGGCCCGATCGGCGGCGTCGCCGCTGAACCAGGGCTCGAGGTCCACCAGGGGGATGGCTGTCATCTGCTACTCCGATCGGAGAAGTATGTTTTTGCCCACACGGTGCCGTTGCCCGCGGCCGGGCGCGGCGGTCAGCGCGTGCGGGTGTCGTCCTGCTCGGCCAGGCCCGGGAACAGCTCGCGCCCGACCACGCGCAGCAGCTGCAGCTGCTCCGCGTTGCGGCTGCCCGGCGCCGGCGTGAACAGCAGCAGGTGCTGGTCCTCGCTGGGCGACAGCAGCTGCTCGCACGTCAGGTCGATGAGCCCGACCGTCGGGTGGATCACCCGGATGTTGCCGTTGCGCCGCACGCCGACCTCGTGGCGCTCCCACAGCTCGGCGAACTCGGGGCTGGCCGCGCGCAGCCGGCGCACCAGGTCGAGGGCGGCCGGGTCGCCGCTGCGGCGGGCCACCGCGGCGCGCAGGTCGGCCACGTGCAGGCGGCTGTAGTGGTCGCGGTCCTCCGCCGGGTACGCCGCGCGCACTCCGGGGTCGGTGAACCACCGCCACACGATGTTGCGGTTCTGCGGCTGGGTCGAGCACACCCCGCCGAAGAGCGACTCCGCGAGGGCGTTCTGGGCCAGCAGGTCGCCGATGTCGTTGAGGATCTGCGCCGGCGCGTCGGTGAGCCGGTCGAGCAGGAACAGCAGCCCGGGCCGCACGTGCTCGCCGGCCTGCCGCCCGGTCGGCGGCCGGTGCCCGGCCAGCAGGTACAGGTGGTCGCGCTCGTCGTCGTTGAGCCGCAGGGCCCGGGCCAGCGGCGCCAGCAGCTGCGTGGACGGCTGCGGGCTGCGGGCCTGCTCCAGGCGCATGTAGTAGTCGGCGGACATGCCGGCGAGCTGCGCCACCTCCTCGCGCCGCAGGCCGGGCGTGCGCCGCCGGGCCCCCGCGGTCAGCCCCACGTCGTGCGGCTGCAGCCGCTCGCGGCAGCGGCGGAGGAAGTCGGCGAGCTCGCGTCGGTTCATGTCGCCATCATGGCCCGCCGCGGGCGCCGGTAGCCAAGGATCGTTGGTCCTACTCAGTGACGAAACACGGCCCGCCCCAGGTCGGCGGCCTGTGGCGATAAGGAGATGTAACACTCACCGTACTTGAGTGGCTACAGAACCTGGTGTTAGCTCACGATGGCGGATGCAGTGACGTGCATCCATACGCCTGCCCACGGTGGCTTCCCGTGCGCCCGGCGGGCGCGACGACGCGCCCCGGGCCACCACCACCGCACTCCCATCGGAGGTACCTGTGCGACCGCCGCTCGCCCTACCTGGCGGGCCGCTCGGCCACGACGACAGCCGAGGGCTCGCCGTACTCGTCGACGCCGCCCGCGACCTCGCCATCGGCGGCGACGTGGCGGCTCTGTTACCCGTTGCCGCCCGCCACGCCCGCCGCCTGCTCGGCCTGGCCCTCGCCTTCGTCGCGGTCCTCGACGACGAGCGCGGCGAGCTGACGGTCCGCGCCGTCGACGGCATGGCCTCCGGCCTGGCCCCGGGCCGGCGCCTGCCCCGCGACGAGGGCCTGGCCGCCCGCGCCCTGTGCGCCCCCGGCCCGTGCTGGACCGCCGACGCCACGGACCCGGCCGATGCGGCGGCGGGCACCGGGCTGCCGGCCGCCGAGGAGCTGCGCGCCGTGATCGCGGTCCGGCTCGGGCATGGCACCGGCCGGTTCGGGCGCCGGCCGTACGGCGTGCTGTACATCGCCGACCGCCGCGCCCGCGCGTTCACCGCCGCCGAGTGCGCGCTGCTCGGGTCGCTGGCCGAGCTGGCCGGTGCGGCGATCGAGAAGGCGCGGCTGCTGGAGCGCACGGCCGCGCGGCTGTCCGGCCTGGAGAACACCACCGCCCGCACCGCCGCCCGACTCGGGCGCGCCCAGGCGCTCGGGGCGGCCCACCAGGACCTGATCGAACTGGCCGTCAGCGCGGCCGATCCACAGGACTTCGCCGACGAGGCCGGGCGCCGACTTGGCGCCGCGGTCGCGCTGCTCGACCTCGACGGCCGCACCGTGGGCGCCGGGTGCGGGCCCGAGGCGGACGCCGAGGCGGTGGCCACGGAGGGCGCCGCGGAGGTCGCGGTGCCCGTGGCGGCCGGCGGCCGGCCCCTCGGCACGCTGCTGGTGCGGGCCGGGCGGGGGCTCGGCGCCGACGAGCGGCAGCTGCTGCCCCTCGTCGCGCAGGCCGCCGCGGTCGTGCTGCGCCAGCACGCCGGGGCCGCGGCCGAGGAGCACGCCCGCGACGACCTGCTCGACGACCTGCTGAGCATGCCGCCCCGCTCCCGGCGCCGGCTGGAACGGGCCGCTCGCCGGCTGCGCGTCGACCTGGACCGCCCGCACGTGGTGCTGGTGGCGAGGCTCGAGGCGAACGGCGGACCCCGCAGGGCGACGTGGGCCGCCCACGCGTGGCGGGCCGGCGGGCTCAGCGGAGTGCGCGACGGCCATCTCGTCGTCGTCACGCCCGGCACCGACCCGGGTGCGGCCGCCCGCAGCGCCACCGAGCAGCTCTCGGCCCGGCTCGGCGCGCCGGTCACCGTCGGCGCGGCCGGGCCGGTCTGCGGGGTCACCGCGGTCGCCGGCGGGCACCGCGAGGCGATGCGCTGCCTGGAGGCCCTGACCGCGCTGGAGCTCACCGGCCGCGGGGCCTCCGAGCGGGAACTGGGCTTCCTCGGCGTACTGCTGTCCGGCAGGCACGGCGTCGACGAGTTCGTCGACAGCGTGCTCGGCCCGGTCCTCGACCACGACCGGCGCCGCCCCACCGACCTGGTGCGGACCCTGGACGCCTACTTCGCGGCGAACGGCAGCCCGACGAACGCGGCCGAACGGCTGCACGTGCACCCGAACACCGTGGCCCGCCGGCTCGAGCGGGTGAAGGAACTGCTCGGCCCGGACTGGCAGCGGCCCGTCCAGGCATTGGACGTACACCTGGCGCTGCGGCTCTTCCGGCTCCGCGATGCGCTGTCCGGCGAGGCCGGGTGAGCCCGGCTCACGGCCGCAGCACCGCGCGCCGGCCGTGCAGCTCGCCCCGCTCGATCATCCGGTGCGCCTCGGCCGTTTGCGCCAGTGGCAGCTCCAGGGTCGCGCGGGGGCGCAGCCGGCCCGCCGCGAGCAAGCGGTTGATCGTGACCGCCGCCTCGGCCAGCTCCGCGGTGCTCGCGTGCGAGATGACGAAACCGGTGACGGTCCGGTCGTGCATGTACAGCGCGGCCGCGGGCAGCACCGGCCGGGACGCGGCGCCGGCCAGCAGCACCACCCGGCCCCGGAAGGCGAGCAGCTCCACCACGGTCTCCAGGTCGTTGCGGCCGGAGGTGTCCAGGTAGAGGCCGATGCCGTCGGGGCACGCCCGGGCCAGCCGGCCGGCCAGGTCCGGCGCGCGGTAGTCGAGGACCTCGGCGGCGCCCAGGCCCGCGCAGTACCCGGCGTCGGCCGCCGAGGCCGTGGCGACCACCCGGGCCCCGGCCTCGGCGGCGAGCACCACCAGGGCCGAGCCGACGTTCCCCCCGGCGCCGGCCACGACGACCGTCTCGCCGGCGCGCAGCCGGCCGTGCGTGAACAGTCCCAGGAAGGCGGTGGCGGCCGGATGGACCATGGTGACCGCGACCTCCGGTGCCACCTCGGCCGGCAGCCGGTAGAGCCGGTCGGCGGCGACCACGGCCCGCTGCGCCGCCGCCCCCTGCCGCCCGGCGTGGCCGAGGCTGTTGCACCACACGAGGTCGCCGGGGGCGAAGCCGGTCGCGCCCGGGCCGGCCGCCGCGACGGTGCCGACGAGGTCCCGGCCGACCACGAACGGCATCGGCAGCGGGGTGCGGAACACGCCCGAGCGCACGAACGTGTCCACCGGGTTGACCGTGCTGGCCAGCACGTCGACCAGCACGTCGGCGGGGCCCGGCACCGGATCGGCGACCTCCCCGAAGCGGATGACGTCGGGCGGTCCCAGCTGCTCGAGGTAGGCGGCGCGCATACCCGCAGCCTCGCCGGGCGACGGGGCCGGCGCAACCGCAGGCCGGGCCTTCCGTCAGGTTCCTCACCCGCGTAGGCCAGGGTCGCCAGTCCTAGGCAGAACGGTCCGATTCTCACCGCACGGCCGGGGTGCGACGGTCGTCTTGTCCGGATTTTTCCGCGCGAGCTTTCAGGAGTGAACATGCCACGCGTCGTGCGTTTCGAGCAGTTCGGTGGGCCCGAGGTCCTGCAGGTGGTGGAGGCCGAGCGACCCGCCCCGGGTGAGGGGACCGTCCTCGTGCGGGTCCGGGCGGCCGGGCTCAACCCGGTGGAGAGCGGCATCCGCGGGGGTTTCCTCGACCAGGTGTACCCCACCAGCTTCCCCTCCCAGCAGGGGCGTGACGTCGCCGGCGTCGTCGAGGCGGCCGGCCCGGGCGTCACCGCGTTCGCGCCCGGCGACGAGGTCATCGGCTGGACCGACGAGCGCGGCACCCAGGCCGACTACGCCGTGGTGCCGGCGGCCAACCTCACCGCCCGCCCGGACGGCGTGCCGTGGGAGGTCGCCGGGGCGCTCTACACCGCCGGCGCCGCCGCCTGGGCCGCGATCCGCGCGGTCGCGGCGGGCGAGGGTGACACGGTCGTGGTGGCCAATGCCGCCGGCGGGGTCGGCTCGATCGCGGTGCAGCTGGCCCGCATCGCCGGCGCCACGGTCATCGGCCTGGCCGGGGAGGACCACCACGAGTGGCTGCGCGGCCGCGGCGTCGTGCCGGTCGCCTACGGCGAGGGGGTCGAGGAGCGCGTCCGCGCGGCCGCCGGCGACAAGGTCGACGCGTTCGTCGACGCGTTCGGCGCCGGCTACGTCGATCTGGCGCTGCGGCTGGGCGTCCAGCCGGACCGGGTCAACACGCTGATCGACTTCGCCGCCGTCGCCCAGCACGGGGTGAAGGCCAGCGGCAGCAACGACGCGTCCAGCCCCGAGGTCCTGGCCGAGCTGGCCGGTCTGGTCGCCGGCGGGCGCCTCGAGGTGCCGGTCCGGGCGTTCCCGCTCGAGCGGGTGGCCGAGGCCTACGCCGAGCTCGAGCGCCGGCACACGCTGGGCAAGCTCGTCGTCACCCCGGCGGCGTGAGGGGGTTGCCATGACGGAGCCGCTGGACCCCTGGGGCATGGCGTGGGTGCATCAGGTGTACCGCCGGGAGCTGCGCCTCCTCGTGGACCTCATCGCCGCCGTCGAGCCCGGTGACCGCGCCCGGGCGGCGGTGGTCGCCGAGCACCTGACCGACATGGCCGCCTCCCTGCACGAGCACCACGTGGGCGAGGACGAGCTGCTGTGGCCACCGCTGCTGAGCCGGGCCGAGCCGGACGCCGCCGCGGTACTCCGCATGCAACAGCAGCACGACGAGCTGCACGCCCTGCTGGAGGAGGCCGGCGCGCTCGCACCGGTGTGGCGGGAGAGCGCGTCACGGGCCGACCGTGACCGGCTGGCGGCGGTGGCGGCCCGGCTGTCCGTCGTCACCGACGCCCACCTTGCCGACGAGGAGCAGCACGTACTGCCGCTCATCCGCGAGCACATCACCGCCGAGGAGTGGGCCGAGTTCGAGCGGCGCGGGCACGCCTCCATCCCGCCGGAGAAGGCGCTGGTGTTCCTCGGCATCGGGCTGCAGGACGCCACGCCGCACGAGCGGGAGAAGTTCGTCGGCGGGCTGCCGCCCGAGGTGCGGGACTTCTGGGCGGGGCCGGGTGGTCTGCAGTACGCCCAGTGGCGCGCCGAACTGCTCGGCGGCGCCCCGGCAGCGGCGCCGTGACCGTGCGGCTCGACCACACCTTCGTGCACGCCCGCGATGCCCGCCTGGCCGCGCGGGACCTCGCCGGCACGCTGGGGCTGCCCGAGCCGTCGTGGTCCGGGCCGTTCCCGGCGGTGCGCCTGGACGACGGCGCACTGCTGGAGTTCGTCCAGGTGACCGGCGAGGTGACCACCCAGCACTACGCGTTCGCGGTGGCCGACGCCGACTTCGACGCGGTGCTCGCGAGGCTGCGGCAGCAGGGCCGGCCCTTCTGGGCCGGCCCCCTGCACCACGGCGCCGGCCAGATCAACGGCTGGGGCAGCGGCCGCGGCTTCTACTTCGACAGCGTCGACGGGCACGCCGTCGAGGTGCTCACCCGCCCCTTCCGAAGCAGCACGGGCGGCGCGGCCGATCCGGCCGAGCTGGTCCGGCTCGTGGCCGAGGCCTACAACGACGGGGACGCCGAGGCCGCGGCCCGGCTGTTCGAACCCGGCGCGGTGCTCGCGGTGGCGCCCGGCGAGACGGTCACCGGGGCGGCGCTGCGCGAGTCCATCGGCGGGTTCATGGGCCGGGTCCGGCACATGGAGATCCGCGTCCGTCACATCTACCAGGCGGGCGGCGTGGCGCTGCTCGTCACCGACCACGTCACCGACCTCGACGGCCCCGGCGGGCCCGGCGGCGCGCCGGTCCGGGTCGCCGGCACCGCCACCGACGTGGCGCGGCGGGGGGCCGACGGGCGGTGGCGGTACATCATCGACAACCCGTCCGGCAGCGGACACTGAACTCCCGGAAGGCGGGCCCCATGACGGCACCCGGCACCGGTCGACGCCCACGGGGCGGGCTCGTGCTCGCCCTGCTCGGCCTCGCCCAGCTGATCACCTCGATCGACTACAACATCGTCTACGTCGCGCTGCCGCGCATCGGCGCCGACCTCGGCTTCTCCGCCCAGAACCTGCAGTGGGTGGTCAGCGCCTACGCGGTCGCGTTCGGCGGCTTCCTGCTGCTCGGCGGGCGCGCGGCCGACCTGCTGGGCCGGCGGCGGGTCTTCGTGGCCGGCCTGGTGCTCTACGCCGTCGCCTCGCTCGCCGGCGGCCTGGCCGGCGCGGCCGGCCTGCTCGTTGCCGCCCGGGCCGCGCAGGGTCTCGGCGGCGCGCTGCTGTTCCCGGCGACCCTCGCGCTCGTGGTCACCTCCTTCGACGAGGGCCGCGACCGCAACCGCGCCTTCTCGGTCTGGGCCGCCGCCGGCGCCGGCGGCATGGTGCTCGGCTCGCTCCTCGGCGGCGTGCTCACCGAGGCGTTCGGCTGGTCGGCGGTCTTCTACGTCAACGTCCCGCTCGCCGCCCTGGCCATCGCCGGCGCCCGGCTGCTGCTGCCGGCCGACGGCCCGCGCGCCCCCGGCCGCTTCGACGTGCTCGGCGCCGTCACCGCCACCGGCGGCGTCACCCTCGTCGTCTTCTCCCTCGTGCAGGGCCCGGTGCTCGGCTGGACGTCCCCGGCCCTGCTGGCCGCCGCGGCCGGCGGCGTCGCCCTGCTGGCCGTCTTCATCGCCGTGGAGGCCCGCACGGCCGCGCCGCTCATGCCGCTGCGGCTGTTCCGCAACCGCAACCTCAGCACC
Source organism: Dactylosporangium salmoneum (assembly GCF_039532525.1). Taxonomy (NCBI): domain Bacteria; kingdom Bacillati; phylum Actinomycetota; class Actinomycetes; order Micromonosporales; family Micromonosporaceae; genus Dactylosporangium; species Dactylosporangium salmoneum. The sequence continues at coordinate 3,897 of NZ_BAAARV010000040.1, read as the reverse complement.
GGGGTGAGCCTCACGCTGCTGTTCATGGCGACGTTCGGCACGCTGCTGTACTTCCTCACCGTGCACTTCCAGCGGGTGCTGGGCTACTCCGCGCTGCAGACCGGCCTGGCCTACGTGGTGCCGATGGCCGCGGGCGCGGCCGGCTCGCTGGCCGGTGGACGCCTCGCCTACCGCTTCGGCAACCGTCCGACCCTCGTCGTGAGCCTCACGGTGGGCGCCGCCGCCACCGTCGCCCTCGGCCTGGGCATCGGCGCGGGCGGCTCCTATCTGGCGCTGCTGCCGTCGATGGTGGTGCTCAACGTCGCCCAGGGCGTCGTGTTCACCACGATGTTCGCCGCCGCGACGACCGGCACCGCCCTGTTCGACCAGGGCATCGCCTCCGGCATCGTGTCCACCGGCCAGCAGGTCGGCTCGGCCGTCGGCCTGGCCGTCCTCGTCGCCGTGGCCAACGCCGGCACCGGGGGCCTCACCGGCCCGCGGCTGCGCGCCGCGACGAGCTCCGGCCTGCGTGACGCGGTCCTGGTCGCGGCGGCCGGCATGGTCCTGACCGTCCTGGTGGCGACGAACTTCCGCCGCTCGCCCGCGACCGTGGCCCCGGAACCGGACATCGCCGCCGAGTCCGCCACGCGCTGACGACGTTCCCAGACGCCGGCCGGCTCGGGGGCGGCCTGTCCGACCTGGAGCCGGCCATCGCTGCCGAGTCCGCCGCGCGCTGACGACGTTCCCAGACGCCGGCCGGCTCGGGGGCGGCCTGTCCGACCTGGAGCCGGCCATCGCTGCCGAGTCCGCCGCGCTGACGGCGTGCCCGGACGCCGGCCGGCTCGGGAGCCGTCAGGCCGCGTACACCGCCAGGTGTGCGCGCCGGGCCGTCGGGTGGTCCAGTTCGTCGAGCACGGCGGTGGCCAGGTCCGCATGGGCGAGGGGCTGGGCCCACCGCCGCGCGTCGGCGACCGGTTCGGCGAGCAGGTAGCGGCCGGTCGGTTCGGCGTCCGGGCTCAGGCCCGGCGGCGGGCTCAGCACGAGCCAGTCGGTGCCCCCGGTGGCGCGCAGGCGCTCAGTGGCTAGCGTGGGCGCCCACGAGCGAACCGTGCGAGATACCATGTGTGCGGGCAGTGCGCCTGCCCGTGCCCATGGATGGCCGCCCACGCCTGGCCACCCGATGCGGGTCAAGGGTCTCCGACTCAGCGCCGTCGGTCCCGGTGTTCGGCGTGCCGTCACGCCGTCTGTTCGGTGCGAGGCGTGGGATCGCGCCGGAGAGTGGCGTTCATGGCTGGCCAGCATCCACGACGGACCTCGCGGCAGGACCAGGCCCGCAAGCGGGCCATCCGCGCCCAGGCCGCCCGGACCGGTGTGTCCTATTCGGTCGCGGCCCGGCAGATGGAGGCGGTGGGGCTGCGACCCGGCGAGATGATCGCGACGTACGGCCGGACGATCTACCCCACGGGTCACGATGCACATCGGCAGCGCCTGATCGAACTGCGGGAACGGCGTTCGATGGACGAGCGGCTGGCCGACACCCGCCGCGCCGCGGTCCTGCCCGGCGGCCGGGCCCAGCACCTGGTAGAGCGGTTCCCGCCCACCCGTGGCCGGCCCGGGTCCAAGGTCGGCCCGCTCTATCACGGCACGTACCGTCAGGAGCTGCTGACGATGCTGTACGTGACTATCGCCGTGGAGTCGCCGGGCCTGATTCCCGAGACGGGCGACCTCGCGTGGATCGCCGAAATGGGCGAGGAGACGGCGCTCGACATGGCCTGCGCCGAGCTGGATCGCGAGGCTAGGGCGCTGCTGGAGCGGGAGCCTGCGACGCTGTGGCCCGCCATCGAGCGGGCCCTTGCGCTGAGCGAGAACAGCCCACAGCTGCAGCTGCGGCAGGAGGCGACCCGCCTTTCCGCGTTGTACCGCAGCATGTGGGCGCCGCGCGAGAGCGCCGACGGCGAGCCCTATGTCGACGATCCGCCGTTTGAAGGGGTGCGCCAGATCCTCGACGTGCTGCTGATGGTCGCGGACGACGGTCACGCGCCCGGCACCAGGGTGCGGATGCTGGCGAGTCCGCACGAGAACCGGATCGCCACGGTCGTCGGTGCGGTCTGGGGCTCACCGGGTCCACCGGTCGCCTACCGCGTCCAGGTCGAGGAGTCCACGATCCGGCTGACGGCCGAGACCGCCGATTTGGTGGTGCTGGCCGATCAGGAGTCCCTGGCGCGCTGACGCCACCCCGAGAGGCCGGTCCGAATGGGACCGGCCTCTCGGTGCTGGGAAGAACGGACGTCAGTCGCCGCTCTCCTCGGCCGACATGCCGACGGGCATGGAGTCCAGCACCACCTCGGCGTGGTCGGCGCCGTTGAAGACGAGTTTGGCCTTCTCGAACTGGGCGGGGTCGCCCTCGCAGTCGATGACGACGATCTGACCCGGGCGCAGCTCGTTGAACAGGATGCGCTCGGACAGGGCGTCCTCGATCTCGCGCTGGATCGTGCGGCGCAGCGGCCGTGCGCCCAGCACCGGGTCGTAGCCCTTGTTGGCCAGGAACTTCTTGGCGTTGTCCGTCAGCTCCAGGCCCATGTCCTTGTTGCGCAGCTGGGTCTCGATCCGGGCGATCATCAGGTCGACGATGCCGAGGATCTGGTCCTGCATGAGCTGGTGGAAGACGATCGTGTCGTCGATGCGGTTGAGGAACTCCGGGCGGAAGTGCTGCTTCAGCTCGTCGTTGACCTTCTGCTTCATCCGCTCGTAGTTCGACTCGTTGTCCTCCGACGCCTGGAAGCCCAGAGACACGGCCTTGGCCACATCACGCGTCCCCAGGTTGGTGGTCAGGATGATCACCGTGTTCTTGAAGTCCACGATGCGGCCCTGACCATCGGTCAGCCGACCATCCTCCAGAATCTGCAACAACGTGTTGAACACATCCGGGTGGGCCTTCTCGATCTCATCGAACAGCACCACCGAGAACGGCCGCCGACGCACCTTCTCCGTCAGCTGACCACCCTCGTCATACCCGACATACCCCGGAGGCGCCCCAACCAGCCGCGACACCGTGTACCGGTCGTGGAACTCCGACATGTCCAGCTGGATCAACGCATCCTCGGACCCGAACAGGAACTCGGCCAGGGCCTTGGACAGCTCCGTCTTGCCCACGCCGGACGGGCCGGCGAAGATGAACGAGCCGGACGGCCGCTTGGGGTCCTTGAGGCCGGCCCGGGTGCGCCGGATCGCCTTCGAGACCGCCTTGACCGCGTCTTCCTGGCCGACGAGGCGCTTGTGCAGCTCGTCCTCCATGCGCAGGAGGCGCGCCGTCTCCTCCTCGGTCAGCTTGTACACCGGGATGCCGGTCCAGTTCGCGAGGACCTCGGCGATCTGCTCGTCGTCGACCTCGGACACGACGTCGAGGTCGCCGGCCTTCCACTCCTTCTCCCGCTGCGCCTTCTGCCCCAGCAGCTGCTTCTCCTTGTCCCGCAGCTGCGCGGCCCGCTCGAAGTCCTGCGCGTCGATCGCGGACTCCTTGTCCCGGCGCACCTGAGCGATCCGCTCGTCGAAGTCGCGCAGGTCTGGCGGCGCGGTCATACGGCGGATCCGCATCCGCGCGCCGGCCTCATCGATCAGGTCGATCGCCTTGTCCGGCAGGTAGCGGTCAGAAATGTACCGGTCGGCGAGCGTCGCCGCCGCGACCAGCGCAGCATCGGTGATCGTCACCCGGTGATGCGCCTCGTAGCGGTCCCGCAACCCCTTCAAGATCTCAATCGTGTGGGCCAGGGACGGCTCGCCCACCTGGATCGGCTGGAAGCGGCGCTCCAACGCCGCGTCCTTCTCCAGATACTTGCGGTACTCCTCACTCGTCGTCGCGCCGATGGTCTGCAGCTCACCACGGGCCAGCATCGGCTTGAGGATGCTCGCCGCGTCGAT